>JALSLU010000084.1 GCA_026988125.1 Sulfurospirillum sp. | reverse complement strand
GAGGTAATAACAGTGGATCTGGTGGTGGCCATGGTGGCGGAGGTAGAGGAGGTAGATAATGAAAAAACTATCTATAGTAGTAATGTTTTTAGCAGCTTTAACAATTATGGGATGTGTAAATCAACAAAACCTCAACATTGATAGCGATAAAGATGGCGTGTTTGACAAATACGACAAATGCCCAAATACTCCATTTAACAAATTGGTAGATAAAGACGGTTGCCCTATAAAATAAGATACAAAACTTGCCGATATATTCTTCAAAGGAGTATATCGTGCAAAGTATTAACACTTCAAACTACGCTTACAATAGCTTTGATTTTTCATTAACAACAAGCAGTGGTGATAAGATAAATTTGAAGCTTTTTGATAAAAAAAGCTCTGAGCTAGACCTAAAAAAAAGAGAAAACTCTCAAACACTAAATCTATCTCTCAGACACACTTATGGCTATGAATTCAGCTATAAGGGAGATGGAATAGATGAACAAGACAAAAAAGAGATAGCAGAAGCTCTAAAAAAGGTTCAACCTATGCTTGAGAAATACTTAGAAAATGTAAAGCAATCCCAAAAAGAGATACCACTTCCTAAGATTATAAATAATGCTTTTGAGATAAATCAACACCTGCCAAAACCAAAAGATTTATCTACAAAGAGTTACATTCAAGATAAGCTATTGGATAACTTTGATGAACTTTTGAAAAAAACAAAAGATGCAAATGAGAAGCTTTTGGAACAAACCAAAAAACTTTTCGATGCATTATCATACCAGATGGATAGATTTGAATTTTATATATAAAGAAAACTAATGGAAACTACTAACTAAGCTTCCAACTAAGAGATTCCAGCCATCTACCATAACAAATATCAAAAGTTTAAATGGCAAAGAGATCATTACAGGTGGAAGCATCATCATACCCATACTCATCAAAACTGAAGCTACAACCATATCTATAACCAAAAATGGAAGATATAACAAAAATCCTATTTGAAAGGCAGTTTTGAGCTCACTAATCATAAAAGCTGGAAGCGCTACAGTAAGTGGAACTTCATCTATATTTTTAGGATTTTCAAGTTTTCTTATGCGAAAAAAAAGGGCTAAATCCTTCTCTCTAGTATTTCTTATCATAAACTCTTTGAATGGTTTTACTCCTTTATCAAATGCTTCTTGATAGCCAATCTTTTGCTCTAAATAGGGTTTTATAGCAATTTCATACGATTTAGTTGCTACTGGTTCCATAATAAAAAATGTTAAAATTAGAGCCAAAGTAACTAAAATTTGATTTGGAGGCATTTGCTGAGTTCCAAGAGCTTGTCTTAAAAAAGAGAAAACCACAATAAGCCTTAAAAAACTAGTACTTACAAAAACTATAGATGGAGCTAAAACTAAGATAGTTAAAACTACAAGCAGATTTAAACTTGTAACAAGCTGCTGTGGAGTATCTGGAGCACTAAGAGTTAAATTGACTGTTGGAATAGGGTCAACTCCAAATAGAGTAGTACCGGTAAAAACCAATAAGAAAAAAACTTTTCTCAACTACTTTGCTCCAACTTGATCTAAAACACTCTTTCTTAATGCATTTTTTTGATTTGTATCATCGATAGTAAAGAATTGAAGCTCTACTCTTCTATTTTTTGCTCTTCCTTCGGCTGTAGCATTTGAAGCTATAGGATCATATTGTGATCTACCAGATGCTATAAGCCTTTTGGGGCTTACTTTATTTTTTATAAGCTCTTTAACTACACTCACCGCCCTAGCAGTAGATAGCTCCCAATTATCTTTAAATGGACTTGTTGCCGGAGGTGGTATATTATCTGTATATCCTTTTGCATTTACCATCATTTTTTGCGGTAATTTTTTTACAATTAAGGCGATTCTTTTTAAGAATAGTAAAGCATCTTCATTTTGTATTTGAGCACTTCCTGGTGCAAAAAGAAGGGAACTTGGAAGTCTAATTATAAAGCCATTTTCTGCCTCTTCAACTTGAACTTCAGGTGCACCTGAAGTCTTTAACATCTCATTAATTTCTGTAATGGTTTTTTTTAGTTGAGTCGTTACAACTCTATTTGTAGTTTCATCCATACTCTCTATTGGAGTTGCTTGTTGCTGCCTCTCTCTGCTTATCTCAGTCTTTGTTCCCCCTTCTAAAACACTCAAAGCTCCAGCTAGTGAACCAATAGCCTCTTGAACCTTTTTTGCATCCATAGTTGACATAGAAAGGAGTAAAACAAAAAAGCACAAAAGAAGACTCATTAAATCACCAAAGGCTGCCAACCATCCTGGCAAACATTTAGGACAATCTGGACACTTCTTTTTAGCCATTTTATTACTCCACTAACTAAGTATAATTTTAATCAAACTGAGAAACTCTATCTTTTGGAGGCAAAAACGATAGTAACTTTCCCTCTAAGGTTCTTGGATTATCACCCGCTTGAATCGCCATAATCCCTTCTAAAATCAAAGTTTTAGCTAGAGTCTCATCAGCATCTCTAATACCAAGTATATTTGCAACAGGAGCACCAACAATATTTCCAATCATTGCTCCATACATAGTTGTAAGTAAAGCAACTGCCATTGCCGGACCAATTGCACTTGGATCAGCCATATTTAAAAGCATAGCAACAAGACCTATTAGAGTACCAATCATACCCATTGCACCAGAAAATCCACCCATTTGATCAAATATGGCTGCATTTGCCTTGTGTCGCTCACTTGTTTGTTCCATCTCGATCTCTAACATCTCTCTTATGGTATCTGGCTCATTTCCATCAACTGCCATAGAGAGCCCCTTTTTTAAAAACTCATTCTCTTCATTGTTGGCATCACTCTCAAGAGCCAAAATTCCATCTTTCCTTGCTTTTGTAGAGTAATCAACCATTTTTTGTATAAGAGCTGGAATGTCTTCTTGAGGAGGTTTTATAGCAATCATAAAGATTTTTCCAAGATTTTTCATCTGCTCCATTTTAAAGCCGATTAAAAGAACTCCTGTAGTTCCTCCAAAAACAATTAGAACAGATGGTATATCTATATATGGTCCTATACCAACACCCATAGCCATAGCACCAAATAAAAGCGCTAAGGTAAGTACTAAACCAACGACCGTTCCTAAATCCATTCTGATGATTCCTTGAGTTGTAATAAGTTAGCATATTTTAGTTTTTTTAATGTTAAAAAGTGGTTAAATACTTTTATTTTAAACTTACTTTGGCTAGAATATCGACAATTTATCTATTTATTTAAGGTTAAATATGAATTACTCAATAGCAATTATGGCAGCTGGTTTTGGCACAAGAATGAAATCAAAAAAATCGAAAGTTTTACACCAAATTAGTGGATTTCCTATGCTCTATCACATCATAAAAGAGGCAAGTAAAATCAGTGATGATGTGAGTGTAATCTTATACCACCAAGCTAAAATAATTCAAGATGAAATAAATAAGCACTTTGAAAATATAACCTATATCATCCAAGATCATGAAAATTTTCCCGGAACTGGTGGAGCAATTTTGGGCATAAAACCTAAATATGAAAAAGTTTTAGTTTTAAATGGAGATATGCCTCTAGTTGAAGCTAAGGATATGAAAAAGTTTTTTGAGATAGAAGCTGATATAGTCTTAAGCTACTTTACATGCAAAGAACCTACTGGCTATGGAAGAGTTATAATGGATGGGCAGAGAAATGTAAAAAAAATTGTAGAGCAAAAAGATGCTTCAGACGAGGAGCTAAAAGTAAATAGTGTAAATGCTGGGGTTTATCTGTTTAGTAGAGAATTTTTAGAGAAAAATCTTCCAAAACTCTCAAACAATAATGCACAAAATGAGTACTATATCACTGACCTTATAGCACTAAGCGATGATGTTAAAGCTATAGAGGTAGATGAAGAGAGCTTTATGGGAGTAAATTCAAAGTACCATTTAAGCCTTGCTGAGAAGATTATGCAAGATAGAATAAAAAGAAGATTTATGGAAGCTGGAGTTATCATGAGGCTTCCTGAGACTATTTACATAGAAAGTGGGGTTGAGATAGAGGGTGAGAGCATCATAGAAAATGGAGTTTCACTTTTAAATGGCTCAAAAATTAAAAATTCTCATATAAAAACCAACTCGGTAGTTGAAGATAGTATTTTAATAGACTCCGAAGTTGGTCCTATGGCTAGAATTAGACCAAAATCAACCATAATAGACTCTAAAATCGGAAACTTTGTAGAGGTTAAAAAATCGAGCCTAAAAGGTGTAAAAGCTGGGCATTTAAGCTACCTTGGCGATTCAAGCATAGATGAGGGAACAAACATTGGATGTGGAACAATTACATGTAATTATGATGGAAAAGCAAAATACAAAACAATTATAGGAAAAAATGTCTTTATTGGAAGCGATTCTCAACTTGTAGCTCCTGTTACTATAGAGGATGATGTTTTGATTGCAAGTGGCACAACTGTCACAGGTGATGTCAAAAAGGGAAGTTTGGCAATTTCAAGAGTTAAGATGAAAACTGTAGAGAACTTTTTCTATAAATTTTTTGGCAAAGGCAAGTAGTGCTAAAAGGTAAAAAGATTTTAGTAGGTGTCACTGGAAGCATAGCAATTTATAAAACTTTAGAGCTTATTAGGCTTTTTATAAAAGCTAGAGCTGAAGTTAGAGTAGTTATGAGCGAGGAGGCAAAACGCTTTATAACTCCACTTACATTTGAAGCTATAAGTCAAAACAGAGTTCTACATGTAAGTACTGAGAGTTGGGCGGATGATTTAAACCACATCCACATAGGAAAGTGGGCAGATCTCTTTGTAATTGCTCCAATAAGTGCAAATAGCATTAATAAAATAGCAAATGGGATTGCAGATAACCTACTTCTCTCAACCGCACTAGCTTTTGGTAAAAAAATCATCTTAGCACCCTCAGCAAATACAAATATGATAGAAAATGAAGCTACTAAAGAGAGCTTAAAAAAACTAAAAAGCAGAGGCTTTGTCATAAGTGAGCCTCAAGATAAACTTCTTGCTTGTTTAGATAGTGGCAAAGGAGCTATGAGCGAACCTAAGAGCATATTTGATTTAAGTGCTAGAGAGCTTTTAAGAGATAGTTTTTGGGATAAAAAAGATGTTGTTGTAAGTGGTGGAGGTAGCATTGAGAGGATTGATGATGTGAGGTGCATTACAAATCTCTCAAGCGGCAAACAGGCAAATGCTTTAGCTTATGTACTCTTTTTAAAAGGAGCAAATGTAACTCTAATTAGCTCAAAACCAGATAACTCACTTTTGGTTAAAACTGTAGAGGTAGAATCTTCCAAGGAGTATAAAGAAGATATACAAAGTAGCTTAAAGAGTGGTTCGTACCTTTTTATGGCTGCTGCGATTAGTGATTTTATTCCTAAACAAAAGATCGATGGCAAGATTAAAAAATCAAACTTAAAAGAGTGTTGGCAATTAGAGTTGATAAAAAATGAAGATATACTGAAAAATTTAGATAAAAAAGAGATAAAGACTATAGGATTTAAAGCTGAATTAGATGAAAAAAATGCACTTAAAAATGCAAAAGTGATGCTTGAAAATAAATCTCTAGATGCGGTTTGTTTGAATGTTTTGAAAAAATCAAACAGTTTTGGGAGCGAAAAAAATGAGGTTATATTTTTAACAAAAGGTGATGAAGTTCATCTAAAATTAGATAGTAAATTTGAAATTGCTAAACAAATAGTGGAGCTTAGCAAATATATATGATAAATAGACTTTCCAAACTATCTAAAATCTCAAAAGTATCTAGCTTTAATGAGCCTCTTAGATTCAATAGCTCCCTACCAATAAGCATTGAAGTTCTAAAAGAACTACCTCTAAATAGATATAAACTACTTTTAGGAAATAGAGAGTTTACCACAAAATCTAAAAAAAAATTGAAAGCCAAAGAGAGATACTGGGGTGATTTTTCAAATACAAAAGATGGAGTCATTTTGATTTCAAACTTAGTTAAAAAACCAACTTTTTTGCAAAAGGAGACAAACTTTTTAGATTTTGAATTTGAATTTCTTTTTAATAAGCTAAAAAAAACCTATTTTAAAGATTGGATATTAGATGGATTGGAAGGCTCAAGCAAGATAGAGTTTAAAATATTTGCCACTATGCTTTTAGCATTGAAAAATGGAGTTATTCATTTGCCCTTAAAAGTTGAAAATGAACTCTGTTTAATTCAATTAAAAGAGAATAAATTTTATATGGCTCAGCATAATTTGGGTCCAATTTGTGGAGTTTTTGAAAATAAAAAGCTAAAAATTGATATACTTTTTCAAAAGAGTTTTTATTTTCTAAAAGAGAGTTTAAAAGGTAGTGAATTGCAGATAGATTTTAACTTAAAAGAAAGCATATCTCCAATTTTTGAAAAAGATACCTCTATACTAGATATAAAAGGATAGTTTTGAACGAGCTAAACCATTTAGCAATTATAATGGATGGAAATGGAAGATGGGCTAAAAGACAAAATAAAAATAGATCTTATGGTCATAAAGAGGGTGCAAAAAATGTAAGAAGAATCACAGAGTATTGTGCAAAGATTGGTATAAAGTATCTTACTCTGTATGCTTTTAGTACTGAAAACTGGAAAAGACCCAAGAGTGAGGTGGAATTTTTAATGAAACTTCTCTCTAAGTATCTTTTAGACGAGTTAGAAACTTTTCAAAAAAATAATATTAAGTTCGAAACAGTAGGAGATTTGAGTAAACTCTCCAATTCTCTACAAAAAATTATAAAAAATACAAAAGATGAAACTTCAAATAACACTTCTCTTACTCAAGTTTTAGCTATAAATTATGGTGCTAGAGATGAAATAACTAGAGCGGTGAACAAACTAATAGACAATGGAAAGAAAAATGTAAATCAAACAGATATATCACAAGCCCTAGATACAGCAAATTTTCCTGAAGTAGATATGCTAATAAGAACAGGGGGAGATAAAAGGCTCTCAAATTTTTTACTTTGGCAGTGTGCCTATGCTGAACTTTTTTTTACAAAAACTCTTTGGCCAGATTTTAGTAGTGGTGAATTGGAAACAATTATAGAGATGTATAGAAATACTTCAAGAAGGTTTGGTGCACTATGAGTCTTGAAACTTCCGTACTTTTTGGCTTTTTCGGACTTTTAATAGGTTCTTTTTTGAATGTTGTCATTATAAGAGTACCAAAAAATGAAAGCATTATCTTTCCCTCTTCTCACTGCACAAAATGTAAACAGACGCTAAAGTGGTTCCATAATATACCTATACTATCTTGGATTTTTATAGGTGGAAGATGTAGCTTTTGTAAAGAAAAAATCTCTATTCAATACCCATTAGTAGAATTTTTAACAGGATTTATCTTTTTTCTTTCTGCGCAAAATAGTGATTCATTTTTACAATCAATTTTAACTTCAATTTTATTTAGTATGCTCTTGGCTCTAAGCATTATAGATTTAAAGTACAAAGCCGTCCCAGATTCCATCAGTTTACCTGCACTGTTTTTATCTATTTTTATAGGAGATCCTCTTAACTCTTTAAATGATGCACTACTTTTTGCGGGAGGTTTTGCACTCTTAAGATTTGTAGTTTCTTGGATAATCAAAAAAGAAGCAATGGGTGAAGCAGACATAATTATAGCAGCAATCATAGGAGCACTACTAGGGGTGAAGCTTGGACTTGTTGCTATTTACATATCTGCGTTGATAGCACTTCCAGTTTTCATTATTGTTAGAAAAAAAGGATATGAGTTACCTTACATACCATTTTTAACTCTAGCACTCTTTATAACTTGGCTCTTTTTTGAACAAATATTACAACTTTTAGGAAAAATTTATGGGTAGAGTTAATGATTATTTGCTAAAACAGTTTAGCTCTATTTTTGCATCTCTCTTTTTCACACTTTTTTTTATAACATCCATTATATTTTTCATAAAAATTGCTAGTATCACATCTGTTATAAAGATCACTTTTATTGAACTTGGAACTTTATATATATACCTCTTGCCAAATATAATCATCTATACAGTACCTATAACATTTTTTATAGCTGTTTGTATATCACTTTTTAATCTCTCCAAAGAGAATGAAATTATAATTCTTTTTACACTAGGATATTCTCCAAAAAAAATTACCAAACTTTTTTTGATAACCGCATCTATACTCTCAGTAATTTTGATTGTAAATATAGTTGTTTTAATTCCAATTGCAAAACAGTTAAATAAAAATTTTATTGATTATAAAAAAACTGAAGCAAAGTTTAACATTAAACCAACGGAGTTTGGTCAAAAATTTTCTAATTGGCTAGTGTATATAAATAAAGGTGATAAACAAGACAATTTTGACAGCATCGTTATGTATCAAGAAGCGAACAATCATGAGCTAGAAAAGTTTATTATAGCAAACAAAGCAAAAATAGAAAATAAAGATGGTTTTTTAAGCCTAAAGTTAAATAAAGGAAAGGCATTTCAATTTAAAACAGATTCTATTGAACAATTGAATTTTGACAATATGTACATAAATACACAGCCAAAAACCTCTCTTAAAAAAATACAAACTATAAAAGAGTATTGGTTAAGTGCTATTAATGATAAAAAAAGAGCTTATGATTTGGCCTTTTTTTTAATGATTGCACTCTTTCCTATATCTACAATATTACTCTCAATAAGCATAGGTATAGTAACCTATAGGTATGAAAAAGGGGGTATATACTTAAGCATGGCAAGTGTTATTCTCATATATCTTCTGTGTGGTTTTATGATTGTTAAGTACTTCAATATCATAGGTCTTCTCTTTTTTATCCCAACATATACACTATTTTCTTATGCTTTTTATAAAAAAAGAATTTTAAAGAGATACTAATGAATGTAAAAGCAATTATCTCTTACGATGGAAGTAGGTTTCATGGTTTTCAAGTTCAAACAAAAAGTAGAGTTAAAACGGTTTCATCTGAAATTATAAGAGCGCTAAATAAACTAAATATTGATTCAAAAATCATAGGAAGTGGAAGAACCGATAAGGGTGTTCATGCAACTTTTCAAGTTATAAGTTTTCAAGTACCTAAGTTTTTTTATGACTTAGAGAGGCTAAAAAACTCTCTAAATAAAATAGTTTCACCACATATTTTTATAAAATCTATCAAAGAAGTGGATGAGAGTTTTCATGCAAGATTTGATGCTAAAAAAAGAGTTTATAGATACCTAATTTACTCAAATGAATTTTCACCATTTCTTTATAACTATGCCCTTTTTGTCAAAAATTTAAATCCGGTAGATTTAGATAGCGCACTTAAAATTTTTATAGGCAGGCACAATTTTAAAAACTTTAAAAAAGAGGGTAGCCCAACGAGTAGTGATATTAGAACTATCTCTAAAGCAGGACTTTACAAATATAGAAATTTTTTTATTATCTATTTCGAGGCAGATGGATTTTTAAGATCTCAAGTAAGAATGATGGCTGATTTTGCACTAAAAGTCAGTTTTAAAGAGCTTAGTTTAAAAAATTTAGAAGAGCAACTAGAGTGTCAAAAAGTTCACTCAAGAGAGCTAGTAGCTCCAAATGGTCTCTATCTATCTAAAGTACACTATTAGTAATTATAACAATCCATGTAATAATCGCTGTAAATATTGAAAGAAAGACTATGGTACTTCCTACATCTTTAGCTCTTTTTGCCATTTCATTATACTGACTTGTAACCAAATCAACAACTCTTTCAATTGCACTATTGATCGCTTCAGCAATTAAAACAAACATATAAGAAAAAAACAGTAGTACTTTATCTAAAAAATCTATATCTATTAAAAAAATTATAGGTAAAAAAACCAATCCAAATACTAACTCTATCCTAAAAGCACCCTCAGTTGATAAAATATCTTTAAAACCACTAAGTGCATATGATGATTTTTTTATAAAACTTCGCTTTGCTCTTTTTTTCATATAAGTCCTTTAGTAAACCATTGCGCTATAATAACCCACAACACTACTTTTATCTTTTGTTATATTTGCACTAGTCCTATAATCTATGCTTTTAGTGCTAAGTCCTAGTCTTTTTGCAACCTCTAAAACTGAGGCAACTCCAAGCATACCGCAAGCTTCACCATTTTTTAACATTTCCAAATCTAAATTCTCAACAGCCTTTATAATAAAACTATCTAATCTATGAGCCTTTTCTTCATCGTAAAAATGGCTCAAATCAGTACTAATTATCACTAAATTTTCATCATTTTTAAGTAAATAATCTAAAATATTTACAAGATTTTGTGTAGTTGAATATACCATCTCAATCAATTTTATATCTTCAAAATAGAACTTTATAAATGGAAACTGTACCTCCGTACTATGTTCTTTATGCTCTATTGATACAAAACTAAACTTTTCTTTGAGTTGACTAACATACTCCCTATCTCCATCAATTTTACCCAAAGGTGTATCATAACCTACATAGTCATTTAAACTAATGCCATCAAATGCAACTCTATGCGATGGTCCTATAACTATAACTCTTTTTGGAATTTTTGTGACATTTCTATATGCTAAATTTGCTGTAAATCCACTATAGATAAATCCAGCATGTGGGACTATGAGAGCTACAGGATTTTGGCTATAAATTCTATCTACAAAGTGCTGCTCTGCTACCTCATTAAAGTAGTTTATCATAGATTTTAATTCACTTTTATCTGATGGATAAAATGTACCATTAACACTCATAAGGCGCTTCATATCTCTACCTCATACCCATTTTTTATAACTTTTTTTACTTTTCCAAAAAGTTTTTCATTGTAATACAAAGATGCCTTATCACTAACTATGTATGATTCATTTTCATCAAAAATTACAATATCTGCACTATATCCCTCCTCAATTTTTCCTATTTTTTCCCTTGATAAAAGTTCGGCTGGTTTAGTTGCTATTAACTCCTCCAATCTTTTCATTGTTATTAAACCAGAATTAACTAAAAATGTGTAACACAAGGAGAGATACTCCTCAATACATCCCAATCCAAAAGAAGCTTCTTCAAATGCAACATCTTTATAAAGAACTGATTTAGCAGAGTGTGCTGAGGTTAAAATATCTATATTTTCAATCTCATTTAAGATTTTATCTCTTTCATCTTCATCTCTAAGAGGGGGAAAAATTTTTGCGTAGGTATTAAATCCATTACAGCTCTCTTCATTTTTTATTAGATGGTGAACAGATACCTCTGAATATATATTTTTATTTGCTTTTTTCATATCTTTTATAATATCAATAGATCTTTTTGTCGAGAGTGCTTGAAAAATAATCTTTGTGTTATTCATAGTGGAAATTTCAGCTATTTTTGCAACTTCAGAACTCTCAGAAATTTTAGAAATACCAGACAATCCTAACTTAAAAGATAGTTCACCCTCATTCATAACACCACTCTCATCTAAATTTGGCTCATAACATCTACAAAAAATTGGAACCAATTTCATCCTAGCATACTCAAAACCCCTTTTAAGTAAATTAGCATTTATGTTAGAATTTGTCCAAATAACAGATGCTCCATTATCTAAAAAGGTTGCTATATTATTTAGTTTTTCATTACTTTTATCTACCAAAGGAGCAGCCACATATAAAGATACTTCCTCATTCTTAGCTTTTATATTAAAATGCTCAAGTAGAGTCGAATTATCTAGCCTAGGGGTAAAATCGGGCATTATTACACAAGTTGTGACTCCACCTCTAAGTGATGTTTTTGTCAATTTTTTCAATGAATTTTTATTTAAAGTATCATTTGCTAGTCTTACATTTAAATCAACTATTCCAGCCAAAACAAAAGAGCCTTTTGCATCTAAAACCTTATAGTCATCTTTTTGATTAATTTTATTATCTATTTTATAGATTTTATCATCTCTAATAAGTATATCTCTTACATTTTCATTAGATAGTTTTGCATTTTTAATGAGTATCACAATCTCTCCTTAAGCTTTATAATTCTATTGTAAGAGTCTATAATATCCTCTTTTTTAATTTTTCCATCCTTTATAGCATCTTTTATTATTCGAGTTACATCATTTACAATACTAGAATTTTTTGTAAAATAGCTAGAAAAAAGAAGTACATCTATACCTGCATTTATAGAGTTTATTACCGCTTCTTTCAGTGTATAGTTTTTTACAATTGCACCCATTAGCATATCATCACTAAAAACTACACCATTAAATTTTAATTTTTCTCTCAAAAGACCTTTTATAGTTTTTTCTGAGAAAGTAGATAGATTATCTCTATCTAATTGTTTCAAATACAGATGCCCAACCATAATAGCATCTACTTTTTTATTTTTTATAAAGTAGTAATAGGGCTTTAATTCTCTAAAATTCCAGCTATTAGATATATCTACAAAACCCTTGTGAGAATCCTTTAGGGCACTTCCATGACCAGGAAAATGTTTTATAACACTTATAATATTTTTTTCTCTCAAAGCTCTAATAAACTCTCCACTATAGGCTATAACGATCTCTTCATAACTAGAATAGCTTCTGTGTTTAGCTCCAATTGCAGGAGAGTTTTTTTCTAAATTCAGATCCACAACAGGAGCAAAATTTAAATTAAATCCATAACTCTTCAATTCTTCTGCTAAAAGACTATACATCTTATGCGTTTCATTTAAATTTAACTCATTAGCAACTCTAAGTGGACTCCTGTATATGCCAAAAAGTCTAGATACCTGACCACCCTCCTCGTCTATAGCTATAAAAGGTTTGATTTTTAGGTTTTTTGGAGATAAAAAATTTATTAATCTCTTTAACTCTTTTTTACTTTTTATATTTCTTTTAAAAAAAATAACTCCTCCAACTCTTTTGTTAGATATATCCTCTCTTAAGCGTTTGATCCATTTTTGATTTACCGAGTCACCAGGAACACCCACAATCAACATTTCTCCAATCATTTGATCAATATCTTTTGAAAAAATAGTAATAGGGAGTAAAAAAATTATAAAAATTTTTTTCAAGACAGAAGATCCTTTAAGCTCTGCTCAACTGATTTTCCTCTTAATATATCATAAACTTCATCAACAATTGGAGTATAAATTCCATGTTTAGTTGAAAGTTTTTTTATAGCATCAGTTGTAAATACACCCTCAGCCACCTCTGTTAACTCTTCTAAAACTACTTTTATACTCTTACCTTTTGCTAAACCTAGCCCTACTCTATAGTTTCTTGATAGTTTGCTTGAAGCTGTTAAAAAAAGATCTCCCGCACCACTAAGACCTAAAAATGTCTCATCTTTGGCGCCAAAAAACTTTCCAAATCTTCTCATCTCTATTAAACCTCTTGAAATCAAACTAGCTCTAGCGTTATTTCCAAGCTCCAATCCATCACATATTCCACTAGCAATTGCTAAAACATTTTTATAAGCTCCACAAATTTCAGCACCTATTACATCATCTGAAGTATAAGTTTTTATAAAATCTGGAAAAAATGATGCAAAATCCTTAGCAAGAGGTTCATTTTTTGAGTTTACAACTACACATGTAGGCAAAGATTTCATAACTTCAGCTGCAAAAGATGGTCCAGATAAAAAAGCTAGATTTTTCTCTGGTAAAAACTCTGCATATATCTCATTTAAAAATGCTCCTGTATCTTTTTCTATACCTTTTGCTGCAACCAATATAGATTGATTTTTATACTTGAAATTATCTGTAAGCCACTTTCTAACAATTTGAGCAGGAAGCGCTATAACCAAATAGTCACACAGTAGAGCTTCATTTAAAGAGACAAAATTTTCAATGACTCTTTTTTTTCTTGAAGTTATTTTACAATCATATCTCTGTGAAATTGCATAATGAATTGCCCTTCCCCACTTACCAGCACCAATTACAGCAATAGTTTTTTTCATAATCCCAACTCTTTTTTAAATTCTTTTATGTTATCTTTACTTCCTAAAACCACTATAACATCTCTATAATCAATCTTATGATTTATCCCTTTTGAAAAAAAGATAAACTCATCCTTTAACTCTCTATCCAATATGCCTAAAAAGATTAAGTTATGTTTTTTAAAAATTTTTAAATCTTTAAAATAGACCCCATCTAGTATGGAGTTTTTTGGAATCTCTATCTCGCTCATAGCAAGTTTATTGCTATGAGATGAAAACAGATTTAACACTTTTGAAACTTTTGGTTTCTCTATAATCCTAAAAGCCTTTAATGCACCAACATCGTAAGGACTTATAGTTCTATTTGCTCCTGCTAAGAGCATCTTTTTCTCATCCTCTTTTCTTTGGATAAGAGTTAAAATTTTTAAATTTTTGTCTAAATTTCTAGCACTTAGAGTTACAAAAAGATTTAAACTATCATCATTTGATGCACAAAACAAAACACTTACATCTTTACCAATTCCCAACTCTTTAAAGATTGAATCATCTTTGAAAGAGGAGTGCAAACAACCAAATCCATCAAGCTGGGCCTCTGCTACCATCAAAGGATTCTCTTCGATTATGCAAAAATCATACTCATCATCTCTTAAAAGTTTTGCAATTTCTCTGCCTGTTTTTGAATAACCAAAAAGGATTATTTTCATTTTACTGTCTCCTTTCTTAGAAGCAAAGCTCCTAAGAAATTCCTCTCACTGAAGCACGAAGCCAAGCTTCTGTAAAGCTTGTTTATTGTCTCCTTTCTTAGAAGCAAAGCTCCTAAGAAATT
>JALSLU010000083.1 GCA_026988125.1 Sulfurospirillum sp. | reverse complement strand
GTGAAAAACTTATTACAATAGTTCCGTTAGAAAAAGTTGAGAATAGTGTCGAAAAATTTGTAACAAAAAGTAGATTTCAGTTTATAGAGATATTAAAAGATAAGTTGGCTCAAAATTCGATTGAAGCAAAAGAATTATGTATTGCCTGCATAAATTTAAATAACTTTGAAAAACTTTTAAGTACTTATGGGCACATAGCTATGTATGAGTTTGCGAAAAAATTTGTTGAAGAGCTTTTTGTATATAAAAAGGAGTTATCGCAAGATATATTTCAGTGGAGTTCTCACTGTTTCATTTTATTGGTTGAAAACTATAATTTTGAAAGTGCAAAAATTGAACTTGAATCTCTCCATCAAAGATTAATTCTGACCAAAATTGATAAAAAAATTTCTTCAATCATCACTTCCACATTATTAAATATAAGCAAACTTGAGATAAACAATACAATAGATACTATAGAGCAAATTAATCGGCACTCATACTTAAAAAATGCCTTTAATAGCTGTGATTTTTATGAGATAAATCATTTTAATAATGAAATAGATGAAAATGAATTAATCAGTCACACACTAGAGACATATTTGGTAAATAAAACTCCAATTAAACTCTTAAACATTTATAAAGGTCTGTGTATAAATACTCGCTCAAAAGTCTTAAAAGTTGAAGAAGATAACTACTATCTTCATAGCGATACTATTCAAGGCTACTCAATGCAATTTGAGCAAAAAACTGTACTTCAGATTCCAGATTTAGAAAAAGATATAGAAGCAAATGTTGTTTATGTAAATATAGAGAAATCATATGTGGTTATCAATGATCTTAAATTGTTAGAAACCAGTGCAAATAGTAGAAAAAACACTAGAGTTCAACCAAGCATACGAACACCAATAAATATATCATTTTCTAAAAGTTCGTTTAGTGGCTATATTATGGATATCTCAACAAAAGCTGTAGCTATAATTTTAAATCATTCACTTCCAATGGAGTTGAAAAATACTACTGTAAAATTAAAATTTAAGTTACCAAACGAGTTGGGTGAAAATGGGTTTTTTATGATGGATATAGAAGGGAAAGTAATCTTTATTGAAAGTGTTGAAGAAACTAAAACAAAAGTTGTGGTAGAGACGATTTTAGAGAATCCTTTTGATGTATATCTATTGAAGTATATGTATAATAGACAAAAAGAGTTAATTCTGGAACTAAAAAAAGCTGTAAAAGTTCATAGTAACAGGAAGTAGTTGAGAGTACATTTAAATGTACTGTACTCTCTTCATTTAATACTTTATCTTGGTACATTGACATTTACATCCATTAAAATTCTAGCACTCCCGCTAATACTAACTCTAATTCAAAGGTTCCATCACTGGTAGCTTTGATAGTTTTTTATTAAAACCATTTCTTCTGTTAGGTTTCCCACTAAGTACATCATTGGCAATATGAGACTCTACCTCTGCTTCGAGTGCTGCTTCTGTAAGTTATTTGATTAGTGGAGCTAAAAGCCCACTTTTTCCTGTAAGTTTTTTACCATTTCTAAACTCTTTGAGTATTTCATCGAAATCAAATTCTATTTTCTCTTCCATTGTCAATCCTTGATATTATTTTATCAGATTGACACGAAATTTTTAACACTCCTCCCAAGAAAAGATCAAAAAATAAATTAGCATTTAGTTAGCTTCAAAAATTTTAAAAGGTGTTTGAAGTGTTCTTTTGATTATATCTAACGGGGTTATGGCTGTATCTTTAAGTATATTTGTTTTTATTTTCAAATTATCTATATCCCCAGAAACACTGATATTGGTGTAGAATTTGTTGTCTTTCCCTAGTATAATATAGTTTACTATAGGAATATTTTTTACAACACTACTTAAACTTTTTAAAATGGATAGCTGTAGAGTTAAATTTATTGAGGAATTTTTTGTATTGTATATACCGTGACCTATAACATCAGTACTTTTACCATCTATATCAATTTTTTTAAAAGTTATTACTCCATTTTTGTAGATAAAATCTAACATCATTTTATTTAGTGAGAAGCCATCTTCATTAAAACCTGGAGCTTTAAAAGTAAGTAGTGATGGTACTGTATTGATTAGTGCCATTAAATTATTGTAAAATTTCATTCTCTTGAGTGTCGAATTTGATGCGAAAAATTTTCCACTAAAATTATCTTTGTTTTTTCCTAAAATTGTTATTCTAAATTTTCCATTTT
The DNA here is from genome assembly GCA_026988125.1 of Sulfurospirillum sp. GTDB lineage: Bacteria > Campylobacterota > Campylobacteria > Campylobacterales > Sulfurospirillaceae > Sulfurospirillum_A. The sequence continues at coordinate 50,300 of JALSLU010000083.1, read as the reverse complement.
CAAATATTTTTTCTCCTAGTAGGCTATTTATAAAGACATCATTTAGATTTGTGGTATCTACTTTAAAAAAGTTGCTGTTTTTCTCTATGTGCATAGATTGATTTGAAAAAGAAGAGTCAAATTTAAGCTCTCTTTTTGTTGCATCAATCTTTAATCTAAATTTATCACTCAGTAAAATTTTATTTGGCTTTTTCAAGATAATATTTGAATTTTTTGCTTTAACGATTAAATCTTGTTTTAAGTTTAAAGTTGAATTTCCATCATTTAGCATAAAATTATATTTTTCAAATTCAACCATTAAAAAATCTTTTTGAGAAATTTTTATACTTTTATCTTTCGAAGTTGCATAAAAGCTATCTCCATTGGTACTAATATTTAATAAAAGAGAGTCAACTTTTTTATTGTTTTTATATAGAGGTAAGTCTATTTTTTTTATATTGGCCAAAATTTTAAAATCTTTAAAATCTTCAGTCTCTACGAATACATCAGCATTATCAATTTTAAGCTCTTGCATAATTTTTGAATTCTTTTTTAAATTTTTTAAATTTTTTACTATGAATGTACTCTTTTGTTTAAATGAAAGTGTTGTATCTAGCTTGTTTAAAACTATAGTTGTACCATCTTTGGATACCTTTAAACTAGAGGGTGTTGTTGAATTTTTTATATTTAGTAGTTCAGTACTTCCAAGTTTAACATTTAGTGAATTTATGTAATTTATGCTTTTGTAGCTATTTTTTTTGATGTCAAATGTTCCGGTTGTATTTAAATCGAAAAGCTTTTTATATTTAAGGTTTGAGTTTTTTATGTAGACATAATCATTATCTAACTCAATATAAGCTTTTTTTGTAAACATTGGAACATTTGAAATACTCAAAAGTGAGTTTTTAACTACAAAGGTACCTTTATAACTTTTTATGCCAATTGGCTCAAAATCTATATCAAGAAAAACATTAGTATCGGTGTATCCTGATTTTTGCATTATTGGAATCTTTATTTTAAAAGCTTTTAATATTTTATGTATGGAATCATCTAAGAGAGTTTTTGTTTTTATATCTATAATTATTCCTGCTCCTCTTGTTAAAACATTATAAATGTGAATTTTAGATTTACTTATATCTTTTTTTTCATATGTAGCCTTTTTGACTTTAAATATGAGCTTGTTATCTTTTAGAACTATATCTAAGTCATCAACAACAGCAGCAGGAACCTCTTTTGAAAATTTTACAACTACATCTTTTGCACTTGCCATTGCATTCATCTCTTCTGGATAGTACTCCAAAGTTTCGAGATTTAGTTTTCCCTCCAAATAGTGTAATTTATACTCTTTTGCAACAATTCTTTTATATATCCAAGCAGATATAATTTCCCGTAATGCAATTTTTTTAGATAAAAAATCCATAAATGGTTTTAGGGTATTAAACTTTTTTGTAGATAGTTTATAGTTTAAAATCGAATCTTCATAACTTAAATTTAAATTTCCAACTATGTTAAAGGTTGAAAAATTTCCCTGAAATATAAAGCTCTTTTTATCCAAATTTAGATTTAAATTTCCTTTTAATTTAACTTTGTAATCTTTTAAATTCATCTGCTTTATCTTAATCTCAATACTATTTTTCCAAGGGTGTATTGTTGAGTTAATACTTAAAAAGTTACTATCTATGTAAAATATGTTATCTTTGTATAGTAACTTAATCTCTTTATCGTCTAACTTTACACTTCTTATTGAGATCGAGTCAAAAAATTTATTTAGATATGGTATGTAAGTTAAAATATTTTTTATCTCTTTGATTGATGAAGAAGCTTTGTTTTTATTAAATATTTTAACTTTATCAATACTTACAATCAGTTTTTTATCTAATTTTATGTAGAATTGCTCTATTTGAAATTTCGGTAAAGTGATTTGTTCAACTCTTATACCATTTTTTAAAACTAAAAAAAGTAGGGTAGCTAAAATAATTATGATTAAAAATAGAGTCCAAATACTTTTTATAACTTTAGATGTTATGCTTATAATCATGGCTTCACTTATATTTTATCTCTCTCAACCAATCATCTCTACAAAGGTTGTAAATATCCCAAAAGGCTCTATAGGTGGGATTATAACATATTTAACAAAGCAGAAGTTTAATCTCTCTCCAACGGTAGATAAGTATATACTCTTTTTTATAGGAAAACCACAATATGGATGGATAAACATAGGTGAAAATAGATTAAGCAGGGGAGATTTTTTGTATAAATTGGCCACTTCAAAGGCAGCTTTAAATGAGATCACTTTGATTCCTGGAGAGACTATAGAGATATTTTTAAAGCAAATTTCACAAAAGTACTCTCTCTCTTATGAAAAATTAATGAGATATTATATTGATTTAAGTCCTTTAAGAGATGGCTACATTGTTCCACAAACCTATCATATACCTATGGGTATCAGTCAGAAACATTTGATTGTTTATCTTCTGAGCTATGCATATAAATTTCATAAAGAGATGGCAATAAAAATTTTTAGAACATACAATAAAAAAAGTTGGTATAGGTATCTAATAATTGCTTCCATAATTCAAAAAGAGGCAGCAAATACTCAAGAGATGCCAATAATTTCATCTGTTATTTACAACAGGTTAAAGCGTGGTATGAAGTTACAAATGGATGGAACACTTAATTATGGTAAGTATTCGCATATAAAAGTTACACCTAAAAGGATTAAATCGGACAATACAAAGTTCAATACTTACAAATTCAAAGGTTTACCTCCTAGTCCAGTATGTAGTGTATCTAAAGAGGCAATTTTAGCAGCCATTTTTCCCAAAAAAACCGATTATCTCTACTTTGTAAGAGGGAAAAATGGCAAACATATCTTCTCAAAAAACTATAAAAGACATCTTTTAAATATTAAAGACACCTCTAAAAAACCCTAGCACAAAGAGCTAGTTTTTTTTAAAGGTGTCCTTAAATAAAGCTTAAAATAAATTCATAAAACAGATAGTTTCATTACACTTAAAGTTAAAATTACACAAAATTTAAAATTATATAAATAAAATCTTTTGTTTAAAAATGTTAAAAGAAATTAATCTATATAGTACTATCATAAACTTTAAATTCAAGGAGATTAAATGGCGCCAGTTTCAAAAATTGTTTGGACTAAGATAGACGAAGCACCAGCTTTAGCAACTTATTCTTTACTTCCAATAGTAGAGAAATTTTTAAAAGAGGCAAATGTTGAAGTAGAGTTGAGTGATATTTCACTTGCAGGTAGAGTTTTAGCTGCTATGGGAAAAATGGATGATGAGTTAGCAAAGCTAGGAGAGCTAGTTTTAAAGCCAGAAGCAAACATCATAAAGCTTCCAAATATATCTGCTTCAATTCCTCAGCTTAAGGCTTGTATAGCTGAACTTAATGAGCAAGGTTTTGACTTGCCAGATTATCCAGAAGAGCCTAAGAATGAAGAAGAAAAAGAGATTCAAACAAAGTATGCAACCTGTTTAGGAAGTGCTGTTAATCCAGTTTTAAGAGAGGGAAATAGCGATAGAAGAGCTGCAACTGCAGTTAAAAAGTTTGCTCAAAAGAATCCACATAGATTAAAACCATTTAGTGATAATTGTAAAGCTTATGTAGCCCATATGGAAAAAAATGATTTCTATGCAAATGAGCAATCTGTAATAATGAGTAAAAACGATACACTTAGCATTAATTTAAATGGAAAATGCCTGCAAACTTTAGATGTCGAAGATAGAGAAATCGTTTCATCATCTTTTTTAAGTGCTTGTGAGCTTGATTCATTTTTAAACAAAACAATCAATGATGCAAAAGAGAATGATCTTCTTTGGTCAGTTCATTTAAAAGCTACAATGATGAAGGTAAGTGATCCAATTATGTTTGGTCATGCGGTGAAGAGCTATTATAGTGATGTTTTAGAGAAATATAAAGATGATTTAGAGAGTGTTGGGTTTAATCCTGACTTAGGAATGGGTGATTTTGAAGCAAAAATTCAAAAACTTCCAGAAGATAAGCAAAATGAGATAAAAGAGGCTGTTAAAAAAGTTTATGAAAATAGACCAAACATAGCTATGGTAGATAGTGACAAAGGTATAACTAACCTACACTTCTCAAATGATATTATCATTGATGCATCTATGCCTCCTGTAATAAGAGAGGGTGGAAAAATGTGGAATAAAGATGGAGAGCTTCAAGAGTGTGTTGCTGTTATTCCAGATAGAACATATGCTAGAATGTATAGCAAGATGCTTGAGGATTGTAAAGTAAATGGACAGTTTGATGTATCTACTATGGGCCATGTTAGTAATGTTGGATTGATGGCTAAAAAAGCTGAAGAGTATGGTTCGCACCCTTTTACATATAAGATTCCAGAAGATGGTGTTATGGATGTTAAAGATAGCGATGGCAATATCCTAATGAGCCACAGTGTTAAAAAGGGTGACATTTGGAGATTATATAAGGTTAAAGATGTTGCAGTTAAAGATTGGGTAAGATTAGGACACGAAAGAGGAAAATTAACTGGCGATCCAATTGTTTTTTGGCTAGATTCAAATAGAGCTCATGATGCAAACTTAATTAAAAGAGTAGTAGAGTACCTACCACCTCATTTAGAGAAAGATCCTATAGAGTTTCACATAATGGCTCCTGAGCAAGCAATGAAATTCTCACTAAAAAGAATAAGAAAAGGATTAAACACTATCTCTGTTACAGGAAATGTTTTAAGAGATTATTTAACTGATCTATTCCCAATTTTAGAGCTAGGAACTAGTGCTAAAATGATGAGTATAGTTCCACTTTTAGCTGGTGGAGGATTGTTTGAAACAGGTGCTGGAGGAAGTGCACCTAAACATGTTGAGCAATTCTTGAAAGAGGGTCATTTAAGATGGGATTCACTAGGTGAATTTTTAGCACTTGCTGAGTCTTTAAGAATGATTTATAATAAAACTGGTGATGAAAAAGTTAAAGCAGTTTGTGAAGCGCTAGATAGTGCCAATGAAGCATACCTTGACAACTCAAAAGAGCCAAGTAGAAAGTGTGGTGAGCCTGATAATAAAGCTAGTCACTACTACCTAGCAAGATACTGGGCAGAAGCTCTTGGTAAGAGTGATGATAAATTTGCTAAAGTTGCAAAAGAGTTGGCTGATAATGAAGCAAAAATCCTTGAGGAGTTAAAAAATGCAGAAGGTCAGGCAAAAGATATAGGAGGATACTTTAAGCCAGATGATAAAAAAGCAGCAGAGGCTATGAGACCTAGTGCTACGCTCAATGCTATCATAAATAACATATAATTTTTGAGGGGATAAATTAATTCCCCTCTTAACAATACAAAGGAGTCTGTTTGTTAAGAGCAAAAAAAGTTGCTATTATAGGAGCAGGAAATGTTGGTGCAACCGTTTGTTATTGGCTTGCTATGAGGAAGAGTTGCAGAGAGATAGTTTTGGTTGATATTGTGGAGGGTCTAGCTAAAGGAAAGGCTTTAGATATTACACAAGCGACATCACCAGAGGGAAGCCATACTACCATAAGTGCTTCTTGTGAATATGAAGCGATAAAAGATAGTGATGTAGTGGTTATAACTGCAGGAGTTCCGAGAAAACCAGGTATGAGTAGAGATGATCTTCTTATGATTAATGCTAAAATCATTAAAGAGATAGTAGAAAAAGTTAGAAAAAATGCTCCGGATGCCATCGTTATAACTGTTACAAATCCACTTGACGCAACAACTTATGTAGCTTTAAAAGTTGGTAATTATCCAAAAAATCAAGTTGTTGGGATGGCTGGTATATTAGATAGTGCTAGAATGGAGACTTTGATATCTGAAAAACTTGGTTTTGGCTTTGGTCAAGTAAGAGCAAGTGTTATGGGAGGACATGGGGATGATATGGTTCCACTTCCTAGATACTCAAGTGTGAATGGTGTTGCATTGGAAGATTTGCTAAGTAAATTTGAAATAGAAGAAATCATAGAAAAAACAAGACATGGTGGAGCTCAAATTGTTAGTTACATGGGCACTTCAGCATACTATGCTCCAGCTAATGGGGCAGTTAAAATGGTTGAGGCTATTTTAGAAGATTCTAAATCTGTTTACCCTTGTGCAACTTTGTTGGAGGGCGAGTATGGCTATAGTGATACCATAAATGGTGTTCCTGTAGTGTTGGGTGCGAATGGCGTTGAAGAGATTGTTGAGCTACCATTAAATCTTAACGAACAGAGGCTTTTTGCTAAAAGTGTAGAGTCAGTAAATAATCTACTCAATACACTAAAAAAAAGCAATTTTTTCGAGGAGTAAAGATATGAGAGAGATTAAGTATGAAGATATTGTAAAAGCTATTAGAGATTGCATAATATATAGCGGAACAAATCTTCCAAAAGATGCATTGCAAAAGATGCAAGAGGCTTTTGAAAATGAGAAGAGCCCTGTAGCCAAAGAAGTTCTTAGACAGCTTTTAGAAAATGCCAAAATTGCTTCAGATGAGCAAAAACCTTTGTGTCAAGATACTGGATTGGCAGTCTTTTTTGTTCGTGTTGGGGAGGATGTAAAAGTAGTTGGTGGAACATTAAAAGATGCCATCAATGAAGGTACGCAAAAGGGATATAAAGAGGGTTATTTAAGAGCTTCTACATGTAAGTGGGATAGCAGAGAAAACCTAAAAGATAGTGTTGGTTACAATCTTCCTGCAATAATACACTTTGATTTAGTTGAGGGAGATGAGCTTGAAATTGAGTATGCTGCAAAAGGTGGTGGTAGTGAAAATGTAAGTAGAGCAACAGTTTTACCTCCAGCTGCGGGACGACAAGGCATAATTGATTATGTAAAAGAGGTTATAAGTAATGCAGGACCAAATCCTTGTCCTCCATTGACTGTTGGAGTTGGAATTGGTGGAACTTTTGAAAAAGCTGTAATATCAAGTAAACATGCGCTCTTTAGAAAACTAGGCAGCGTAAATGAGGATCCAGTTTTAAGAGAGATGGAGGATGAACTTGTAATAGAGTTGAATAAACTAGGAATTGGCGCTATGGGAATGGGCGGTACCCAAACAGTATTTGGAGTGCACATAGAGGCAAACCCTTGCCATATTGCAAGTCTTCCAGTTTCAGTAAATGTTCAGTGTCACAGCAGTAGGCACACCACTATAAAGTTATAGGAGAGAGATATGAGTAAAACCTATTATTTAACAACACCTCTTAGTGATAGTGATGTTGAGCAGTTAAAATCTGGTGATATAGTCTATCTTAGTGGTACAATATATACTGCTCGTGACGCAGCTCATAAAAAATTAGTTGATTTAATTAACGATGGTAAAGAATTACCTTTTGAGATTGAAGGGTCAGTAATATACTTTGTTGGACCAACACCACCAAAACCAGGTGACCCAATTGGAAGCGCAGGACCAACTACATCGTATAGGATGGATTCTTACTCACCTATCTTGATAAGACAAAAGGGTTTAAAAGGTATGATTGGAAAAGGAAAAAGGAATCAAGAGGTGATTGATGCTTGTAAGGAGTGTAAAGCTATATATTTTGGAGCTACAGGAGGTGCAGGAGCACTACTAGCTAGACAGATTAAGAGTGCAGAGGTTATAGCTTATCCTGAGTTAGGTCCTGAGGCAATAAGAAAACTAGAGGTTGTTGATTTTCCTCTGACAGTTATAAATGATTCGTATGGGCAGGATTTATATAAAATAGGCAGAGAACAATACGAAGTAAAATAAGCGCATATAGTAAAATTTAAAATAAAAATTTATAGGAGATTATATGAATGTACATGAATATCAAGCTAAGGAAATTTTTTCTAAATACAATGTTCCGGTTCCTAGAGGGCTTTTAGCAACAACAGTTGAAGAGGCTGTTGAAAATGCTAAAAAATTAGGAGGAAATATTTGGGTAGTTAAAGCTCAAATTCATGCTGGAGGAAGAGGTCTTGGTGGTGGTGTAAAAGTTGCTAAAAGTATTGAAGAGGTTCAAAAGTATGCTAGTGAAATTTTAGGTATGACTTTAGTTACTCATCAAACTGGACCAGAAGGTAAACTAGTACAAAAAGTTTACATAGAAGAGGGTGTTGATATTGCAGATGAGCTTTATTTAGGTGTTGTACTAGATAGAGCAAAAGAGATGCCCGTAATTATGGCTTCAACAGAGGGTGGAATGGAGATAGAAAAGGTTGCTGAAGAATCACCAGAAAAAATTATAAAAGTAGCAGTAGATCCAACAATAGGTTTTCAAGGCTTTCACGGAAGAGAGTTGGCTTTTGGGCTAGGGTTGCCTAAAGAGCAGGTTGGAAAGTTTATAAAATTTGCTTCTGCATTGTATAGAGTTTATATGGAAAATGATGCAGAACTTATAGAGATAAATCCTCTTGTGAAAACAGGTAGTGGAGACTTTATAGCATTAGATGGAAAGATGGGATTTGATGATAGTGCTCTTGGCAGACACCCAGAAATTGAAGCTATGAGAGATTTGAGTGAAGAGGATTCAGATGAGAGAGAGGCTAGTGAGTATGGACTTAGCTATGTAGCTCTTGATGGTGAAATTGGTTGTATGGTGAATGGAGCTGGTCTTGCAATGGGAACTATGGATACAATCAACTATATGGGAGGAACTCCAGCAAACTTTTTAGATGTTGGAGGAAAAGCAAATGCTCAAACGGTTGCTAAAGGGTTTGAGATTATTTTAAAAAATAAAAATGTAAAAGCAATTTTTGTAAATATATTTGGTGGTATAGTTAGATGTGATAGAATTGCAAATGGTATTTTGGAAGCTACGAAATTAGTAGATGTGCATGTGCCTGTTGTTGTGAGATTGGATGGAACAAATGCAAAAGAGGCCGCTGAGATTTTACAAAATGCCGGAATTAAAAATATCATAACCGCATCAGACTTAGGCGATGGTGCAAAAAAAGCAGTTTTAGCGGCTAAAGGAGAGTTGTAATGAGCATTTTAGTTAATAAAGATACAAAAGTTATAGTTCAGGGTTTCACCGGAAAAGAGGGTACTTTTCACGCTGAGCAATGCTTAGCCTATGGCACTAAAATAGTAGGTGGAGTTACTCCAAATAAAGGTGGACAAACCCATCTTGGGAAACCAGTTTTTAACACTGTAAAAGATGCAGTTTTGCAAACTGGAGCAACAGTGAGTATGATCTTTGTTCCTCCTGCATTTGTAGCTGATGCAATAATGGAAGCAGCTGATGCAGGTATTGAGTTAGCGGTCATAATTACTGAGGGAGCTCCAGTAAAAGATATGATGTTTGCAAAAATGTATGCAATAAAAAATGGTATGAAAACAATAGGGCCTAACTGCCCTGGAATTATTACTGCGCAGGAATGCAAGATAGGAATTATGCCCGGAATGGTATTTAAAAAGGGAAATGTAGGACTTATTAGCAAGTCTGGTACATTGACCTACGAAGGAGCAAATCAAGTGTGTAATGAGGGTTTTGGAATCACAACTGCAGTTGGGATTGGAGGCGACCCTATAATAGGTCTTAGCTATAAACAACTTCTTCCTATGTTTGAAGAGGATCCAGAAACTGAAGCTATCGTAATGATAGGTGAAATTGGAGGTGATTTAGAGATTCAAGCAGCAGAATTTATCAAAAAGAATATAACAAAACCTGTAGTAGCTTTTATAGCTGGACAGACTGCTCCAAAAGGAAAAAGAATGGGACATGCTGGAGCAATAGTGAGTGGAAGCGCTGGAACTGCAAAGGAAAAGATGGAAGCTTTGGAAAAAGCTGGCGTTCATGTAGTTGTAAGTCCTGCTGAGATAGGTAAAAAAGTAGCAGAAGTTTTGAAAAAATAGATTTTTAACTTCTAAAAGAGTTAATTTTAATATAAACTTGGTATTATAATTTAAATTTAAGAATTAAGGAGAAAAAGTATGAGTGTAGTAACAGCCCCAAAAGATACAGCTGTGTGGGTTGATGAAGAGAGATGTAAAGCATGTGATGTTTGTGTCTCTGTTTGTCCTGCAGGTGTTCTTGCTATGAGACCTGAGCCAAGTTCAACTCTTGGTGCAATGATAACAATAATTGCTCCTCAAGATTGTATTGGATGCTATGATTGTGAGTTGCACTGTCCAGATTTTGCAATTTTTGTAGCTGATAGAAAAGAATACAAATTTTCAAAGATAAAAGAGGAAGCAAAAAAGAGAGCTGAATTGATCAAAAAAAATAATTATAGATTACCAGATGGTGTTTAAGGAGAAAAATTAATGAAAACAAGAGAGGTCATATCAACTGGAAATGATTTAGCTGCATTGGCGGCCGTTGATGCTGGATGTAAATTTTTTGGGGGTTATCCTATAACACCTTCAAGTGAGGTTATGCATACAATTTCTGATTTACTCCCACAAAGAGGTGGATATGCAATTCAAATGGAAGACGAAATAGCTGGTATTTGTGCAACAATTGGAGCTGCTATGAGCGGTGTTAGAGCCTTAACGGCTACAAGCGGTCCAGGAGTTTCCCTAAAGGCTGAAAATTTGGGTTTAGCTCAAATGGCTGAAGTTCCAATGGTATTGGTTAATGTTATGAGAGGTGGTCCAAGTACTGGTCTTCCAACTCGTGTATCTCAAGGAGATATAAGGCAAGCTAGAAATCCAAGTCATGGTGATTATAGATCAATAACTCTTTGTGCAGGAAATTTAGCTGAATGTTATACTGAGGTTGTAAGAGCATTTAATATAGCAGATAGATTTATGCAACCAGTTATAGTTTTAACTGATGAAACCTTAGGTCATATGCATGGAAAAGCAATAATTCCAACACAAGAGGAAGTTGAAAAGGGAGTAGTACCTAGAAAAACTTTTGATGGAAATCCAGAAGAGTATAGACCCTATGGGGTAGGTGAGGATGAACCAGCAGTACTAAATCCAATGTTTAAAGGATATAGGTATCACTTTACTGGTCTTCACCATGATGCTAAAGGTTTTCCAACTGAGGAGATAGAAACTTGTAGAAAACTGATTCAGAGACTTGAAGACAAGGTTATGAATTATGCTGAAGAAATTGAGTATAATGAAGAGTTTATGCTTGATGATTTTAATGGAGAAGAGGGTGAAGTTCTAATTATTGCTTATGGTTCTGTTTCACTAGCTGCGAAAGAGGCTATAAGACACCTAAGAAAAGATGGAGTTAAAGCTGGACTTTTTAGACCAATTACACTTTGGCCAAGTCCTGCAAAGAGAATTAGACATTTCACAGATATGGTTAAAAATGTTCTTTGTGTTGAGCTTAATATCAGACAATACACTGAAGAAGTAGAGAGAGTTTCTGGCAGATTGGATTTAGAGGGTCTCTACAAAGTTAATGGAAGACCTATATCTCCATTTGAGATTGTAGAGAAAGTTAAGGAGGTGTTCTAATGGCTTTCAATTATGACAAATATTTAAGATTAGAAAAAATGCCAACGCTTTGGTGTTGGGGTTGTGGTGACGGTGTAATTTTAAAAGCACTGATAAGAGCAATTGATAAAATGGGTTGGAGTAAAGATGATGTATGTATAGTTTCTGGAATAGGATGTAGTGGTAGAACTTCATCATATGTTGATTTCAATACTGTTCATACAACCCATGGAAGAACTGTAGCTTATGCAACTGGAATCAAGATGGCAAATCCAGATAAGCATGTGATTTGTGTTGCTGGTGATGGTGATGCTTTGGCAATTGGTGGTAATCATACGATTCATGGTGCTAGAAGAAATATAGATATAAATTTTATTGTTATAAATAACTTTATTTATGGTCTTACCAACTCTCAAACATCTCCTACGACTCCTCAAGGTATGTGGACAGTTTCTCAGAAAGTTGGAAATATTGATCCAACATTTGATGCTTGCAAGCTAGCGATTGCATCTGGTGCAAGCTTTGTAGGTAGAGAAACGGTGCTTGATCCTAAAAAGATTGAAAAACTTTTTATAAATGGTTTCAAACATAAAGGGTTTTCATTTTTCGATATAATGTCCAATTGTCATGTAAATTTAGGAAGAAAAAATCAAATGGCAAATGCTATGGAAAATTTAGATTGGATTGATCAGATGACCATACCTAAAACAAAGTATGAGAAATTATCAGATGAAGAGAAACTTAATAAATTTCCAACTGGAATTTTAAAGCAGGATGAGAGTGCTAGAGAGTATTGCGATATGTACCAAGATGTTATCGATGCTCACCAAGGTAAGAGAAAAAAGATTACTCAAGATGAGTTTAAGAAAAAGATATAAGGAGATACATCATGGCTAGAACATTAATGAGATTTACTGGTGTTGGCGGACAAGGTGTTCTTCTTGCAGGTGAAATTTTTGCTGCAGCTAAGATTAAGCTTGGTGGGTATGGACTAAAAACGGCAACTTATACTTCACAAGTTAGAGGTGGACCAACAGTTGTTGATATAACATTGGATGATGAAGAGATATTTTATCCATATGCAAATGATGGTGAAATCGATTTTATGCTATCAGTTGCACAAAAGAGTTATGATCTATTTAAAGATGGTGTTAGTGAGGGTGGAACGATAGTAATTGATCCTTACTTGGTTAAACCAACTGATGAAGATAGAAAAAAATGGAGAATTATTGAGATTCCTATTATAAAGATTGCAAAAGAAGAGGTTGGTAATGTTATTACTCAATCAGTTGTTGCCCTAGCAATAGCAAATACAATCATGAATGCAATAGATGAAGAGATACTTATAGAGACTATGCTTTCAAAGGTTCCTCCTAAAGTTCATGAAGCAAATAAACTTGCCTACTCTCTTGGTAAAAAGTATGCACTAGAAGCACTTTCAAAATAATACAAAATGAAGAGGATTTTCCTCTTCATTTTATTAGCTCCAATTAAACAATTTTAAGTATAATAGTTTTATAGTTAGTAAGGAAAAGTAAGGATGCTTTACTGTGAACAACAAGTAAAAAAGTTAAATAGTTTTTCAAATTTGAAAGTATTGATCGTAGAAGACTCTGAAGTTTTTAACAAAAAGGTATATGAAAAGCTTTTAGAAAAAAACTTTTTACAGGTTACTCAAGCATACTCCTTAAAAGATGCCACTTCAAAAATAGAAAATGATAGCTTTGACATAATTATACTAGACTTGAACCTTCCAGACTCATATGGTGAAGATCTGGTAAATAGTATAAAAAGTATATCTGAAGCAAAAATAATTATACTGACCTCTGAAAAGGATGTACACATAAGAGAGACTCTTTTTAAGAGTGGAATTTTGGACTATGTTGTAAAGGATAAAAATTTTGAGTTTTCTCTAAAGGGAATTTTATCTACTATTGAATCACTTGAGACTAACAAAAATAGTACAATTCTCATTATAGATGATTCACTCTTTATGTGTAAGCAACTTCAAAACTTACTCTCTATTAGAAACTACAATTCCATAGTTGTCCATAAAGCGAAAGATGGGTTTGAGATTTTAAAGGATCAAAATATTAGTTTAATTATTTTAGATTTAGATTTACCAGATGTAAATGGCTTAGATCTTTTAAGAATGATAAAAGATGAAGATAGATTTTGCCATATACCAATCATAATGCTATCTGGTAGTTATAGTGCTGAATTAATTAGAGATTGTCTAAAAACTGGTGCTAGTGATTTTATAAAAAAACCATTTCAAATAGAGGAATTTATCTTAAAAGTTGCAATATCTGTTGAGATGAATAGAAAACATACCGAGGTTTTATGCAAGCAAAAAATGCTCAATGAGTACAAAGATGTTGTAGATAAGAGCTTTATAGTTTCAAAAACGGATACTAAAGGTATTATTACTTTTGTAAATGAAAAATTTTGTGAAATTTCTGGTTATACAAAAGATGAACTCATGGGAAAACCTCATAATATAGTAAGACATCCTGATATGCCAAAAGAGGCATTTAAGGAGCTTTGGGAAACTATAAAATCTAAACAAGTATGGCATGGAAAAATAAAAAATAGAAAAAAAGATGGAGGATTTTACTATGTTCAAAGTATCATAAATCCAATAGTAGATTATGATGGAAACATAGTGGAATATATAGCTATAAGAGATGATATAACGGATTTAGAGTCAATTAAAGAGGAGTTAGAAAAAGATCTTAATATAACTGAAAAAAATTTTAAAAAAGCATATAGATTATCACAGGAGTATCATAAGGCTATTGAGGTTTCAAATATGCTCTTTAGAGTTGATCTAAATATGAGGATAACTTTTGTAAATGATTTACTATGTGAAATTTCAGGCTACTCAAGAGATGAGTTAATTGGAAAAAGCTATGAAGTTTTAAATAAATCTACAGATTTAAACAAAATTATAAAGATTATAAAAAGTGGAAAAATTTGGAAGGGTAGAGCAAGCAGTAAGAAAAAGAATGGAGCCACCTACTTTGTTGAGACTACAATTGTTCCTATAAAAGATGAGAATGAAAATATAATTGAATTTTTAGGTATTAGGCATGATATAACTGAAATAGTTAACATACATAAAGAGATTGAGGATACACAAAAAGAGATTATCTATAAGATGGGAGAGATTGGGGAGAGTCGCTCACGAGAGACCGGAAATCATGTAAAAAGAGTAGCAGAGTACTCAAAGCTTTTGGCTCTTTTAGCAGGTTTGGGTAAAAAAAATGCAGAACTACTCTACATTGCTTCGCCAATGCACGATATTGGTAAAGTTGGAATTCCTGATAGTGTTTTAAATAAACCTGGAAGGTTAAATGAAGAGGAGTGGGAGATTATGAAAACTCATTCCGAAATTGGTTATGAAATTCTAAAAAATTCTAAAAGACCGATCTTAAGAGCAGCAGCACTAATTGCATATAGGCATCATGAAAAGTGGGATGGAAGTGGTTATCCGTGTGGAATTGCTGGAGAAAAGATACATATTTTTGGTAGAATTACTGCGATTGCAGATGTTTTTGATGCTCTTGGTAGTGATAGAGCATATAAAAAAGCGTGGGAGCTAGAGAGAATCTTAGAGCTTTTTAAAAGCGAAAGAGGAAAACACTTTGATCCAAATCTTACAGACATATTTTTTAATAATCTTGACAAATTTTTGGAAATTCGTGAAAAATATAAAGATACTTAAGGGGTATCTTTAAATAAAACACTTCCGATTCTCAACATATTTGAGCCACATTCAACTGCTAGTTCATAATCACTGCTCATTCCCATTGAGCAAATTTTTGCTTCATATTTACTCAAATTTTCAAAAATTTTGTATGTTGTTTGAAAACTTTTCTTAATTGTCTCTTTATCTTCACAGTGAGCCCCTATACTCATTACACCTTTAAGGTTTATATTTTTACATTTTGAGTAAATTTCATCATAAGTTTCAAGTGCATTTTCTGGCATAACCCCTGCTTTTTGCTTTTCGTAAGCACTATTTATTTGAAGTAGCCCATCTACTACTAAACCCTTTTTTTCAGCTCTTTTGTTAATCTCATTAGCCAAATCTAGTGAGCTTATAGAGTGAATAAGAGTAGGTTTTAAATCCAATAGAGCATTAATTTTATTTGTTTGTAATCTTCCTACAAAGTGCCACTCTATTGGTAACTCATTTAAATCTTGAACTTTTTGTTTTAGGTCTTGAACCCTATTTTCTCCAAAGGCTCTTTGACCTACATTATACATCTGCTTTATTGAGTTTGAGTCGACACTTTTACTAATAGCAACGATTTTTATGATTTGGTGCTGGTTTACAGTAAGTCTTACTTTTTCTATATTTTTTAAAATTTTATCAAATTTTTCTTCATATGTATTTATCATCCATGTCCTCCTGCAATTCTATAAATATCGTTAAATATAGTAAATGCCATTAACGATAGTAAAAATACCCATCCCATAACCGTTAGTTTATATAAAACCTCTTGACTAGGTGGTTTTTTGCGTACTATTTCGTAAAGATTAAACATAATGTGTCCACCATCTAGTGCTGGAATAGGAAGTAAATTTAAAACTCCAAGATTAACTGAAATAAGTGCAGTTAATCCCAAAAGTGCTACAATTCCAACTTCACTTGCTTTTGCTGTCACTTGCACAATACTAACAACACCACCTAAATCTTTTGCAGGTATAACTCCCTCAACAAGCTTCTGTAAACTTTTTAGGATCAGTGTTGTAGCTCTTATGGTTTCACTATAAGCAAAATGAATTGCTTCAATAGGATTGTAGTTTATTATTACTGTCTCTCCCGAAGGGGAGATTCCAATAATTCTTCTCTTTTTGATTTCACCAAATATATTTTTAACCTCTTTAGTATCTGGTTTTACTAGATATGCTTGTATAGTTTTATCTCTTTGTATAGTTAAGATTAGTTTTCCATTGCTCTGTTTAATTAACTTGCTTAAATCATCCCAGCTATTTATCTTTTGACCATTTATCTCTAGTATTTTATCACCCTTTTTTAAACCTATTTGTTGAGCGGGTGAGTTTTGTGAAACTTCTCCAATAACAGGAGCCAACCTTGTAACTCCAATATTTGCTATGACAATGTATAGTAAGAAAGCTAAAAAAAAGTTTGCAAATGGTCCAGCTATTAAGATTATAATCCTTTGCCAAGGTTTTTTTCTATTGTAGCTATCTGGATCATTAGAAAACTTTGTTGGATCAGAATCATCTTGACCTTTCATTTGAACATACCCACCAAGTGGAATTGCGCTTAATCTATACTCAGTATCTCCAATAATTTTAGAAAATATTTTTTTGCCAAAACCAATGCTAAATACCTCAACTTTTACTCCAAAATATCTAGCGGCTAAAAAGTGTCCTAATTCATGAAAAAATATAAGAAATGATAAAACTAATAAAGATGTAACTATACCCATTAATGTTCCACCTTTTTTGCATATTCTAAAATATACTCAAATCCAGAGTATAGTGTTAAAGCTACTGCTGACCAAAGCAAAGTATCTGCAAATGGCCAATTCATTGTCAAGAATCCTATGGCAAACATTTGAAGGAGGGTTTTTGCTTTTCCCCATATTGATGAAGCGATATCAATTCCTTTGCTAACGGCAGCTACTCGAAGTCCTGTTATAAAAAACTCTCTTGTAAGTATAAGATAGATTGCCCAAACGCTTGCTCTATCTATGATCATGAGACCTAAAAAGGCACCAAGCATAAGCATTTTATCTGCAAGTGGATCCAGTATAGCTCCTAGAGTTGTTTTTTGATTCCACTCTCTAGCTATAAAACCATCAAATCCATCAGTTATACTTGCAATAACAAAAATTAGTGCTGCCATATAATCAAGCCAGCTTACATGTACTCCCTCAAAGATAGCACTATCCCTTCCAACTAAAAAAAAGAGCATTAGTGGGGCAAGAAGAATTCTTATAAGGGCTAATAAGTTTGGTAAATTAAACATCATTTGAAAGTTGTTCCACCATCTACTAGTAGTGTATGTCCAGTCATCCAGCTAGCTTTATCTGAGCAGATAAATAGACATGCTCCAGCCAAATCTTCTGGTTTACCCATCCTATTTAATGGTGAAAGCTTCGCAGTTTTTTCTTTTACCTCTTCATAGTTTTTAAAAGCTCTTAGCGCATCTGTTTCAATTGGACCTCCACTTACAACATTTACTCTTATGTTAAACTCACCGAGCTCAACTGCAGCATATCTTGCCATAGCTTCGACCGCAGCTTTTGCTGTTCCGTGACCAGAATAGTACTCTATATACTTTAAATTTCCTGTTGATGAGATGGAGATAATGCTACCTCCACCAACTTTTTTCATTCTCTTTGCTGCCTCTTGAGAGCCAACTACAAAAGCATTAACAGTTGCTGTGAAGATATTGTTTATACCTCTTGGTCTGAGTTTCATAAATTTTGTATAGCCACCAGCTACTGCTCTTCCTGAGATTATTGCATTGGATATAAAAAAATCTACTCTATCAAAATCTTTATCAATTTTTTTAAATAGTTCTTTATAGTCATCTGGCTCAAGTATATCTAATGGATATGCTTTTGCTTTGATGGTGAAATTTTTTTCTAAATCTTCAACAATCTCTTTGGCTAACTCTTCATTTGAGTTGTAAGTAAAAGCAATATTTACACCATTTTTTGCAAATTCATACACTATGGCTCTACCTATTCCTCTAGTTCCACCACTTATAACTAGAGTTTTTCCTTTCATCTCTTTACAAATCATTATAATCCTTATCTATATTTTTAAACTCAATGTCATTAGCAACCTGGTATCTCATACTCTGCTATAACGGCTTCAATTTTTTTAAAATTTTGAGTACTAGGAGGTGTTAGAGGAAGTCTATACTCTAAAGAGTCAATAAGTCCGGCAATATACATTGCAGCCTTTATTGGTATGGGATTACTCTCGCAAAATAGGGCTTTATTTATAGTATATAGTTCATCATTAATTCTTTTTGCCTCGTGAAAATCACCCTCAAGTGCTGCATGAGTTAGAGCAGAAATTTTATTTGGTAGTATATTGGAAGTAACAGAGATAACACCACTTCCCCCATTTGATAAAATTGGGTAGTTAATTGCATCATCTCCACTTATTAGGCTTAATTTTGGTTCATGTGCTAACAAATCAACACATCTCTCTATAGAACCAGTCGCCTCTTTTACTCCAAAAATATTTGGACACTCATTAAAGAGTCTATAGATAGTCTCAGGCATCAAATCACATGCAGTTCGGCTTGGAACATTATAGAGAAGTACAGGGATTTCAACTGCATTTGCGATCGCTTTATAGTGTTGATAGAGTCCCTCTTGCATAGGTTTATTGTAGTATGGTGTTACAGATAAAATTCCATGTGCACCGTGAGATTCAGCAAATTTTGCCAAATCTACAGCTTCATGAGTTGCGTTACTACCAGCTCCAGCAATAACTTTTACATTACTATTTTTGCATACATCTACTGCTATCTCTATACATCTCTTGTGTTCGTTATGAGTAAGGGTTGCACTCTCACCAGTTGTACCTACAGGCACAACAACATCAATTCCATTTTCAATTTGTCTTTTTATAAGTTTTGCATAACCCTCTTCATCAAGTTTAGAGTTTTTAAAAGGTGTTACAAGAGCTGTCATAGCCCCTTTTAGATCTGTTTTCATTTTTTATCCTTTACTATTTTCTTAAGATGACCGTAGTAGATTTCTCTTTAACTAAGTATTTTTTAGCAACATCAATTATATCCTCTTTTGTTAGTTTGTCTATATTTTCTTCATAATTTAAAAGAGGTGTTAAATCCCCCTTTGCTAAGTAACCACCAAAAAGGTTAGCAATATTTGAAGAGCTTTCCAAAGAGAAGATAAAGTCAGCTTTAGTATTGGTCTTTATCTTTTCAACCTCTTCATCACTTACATTTCCATTCCTTATCTCTTCAATAATAGCCAATAACTCTTTTTCTATATCTTCAGCTTTTATTCCAGGATTTGCAACTGCCAAAAACATAAAAATACTTGGATCTTTATTCTCCATATTGTAACCATAAATTTGGTTTACCATCTTTTTATCATTTACTAAAATTTTTTGAAGCTTTGAGCTTTTTCCGCTACTAAGGAGTTCGCTTAGAGCAGATAGTGCTACTTGGTCATTACTTAAAAAGTTAGGTATTTTATAGGCAATTGCTAACATCTCAACTTCACTATCCTTTTTAAGATAGACTCTTTTTGCTCCATCTTGTTCAGGCTCAACTTGATGAGCAGATGGATTGATTACTTTTTTGCTTTTAATATCTCCAAAGTACTTTTCTGTCTCGTCAAAAACTGTTTTAGCATCAATGTCTCCTGCAACTACTACAATTGCATTTGATGGTTGATAGTAGTTGGAATGAAACTCTCTAATATCCTCAATAGTCCAATTTTTTATATCATTTTTAAATCCGATTGGTGTCCAATGATATGGATGATAGATAAATGCGTTGTTAAAAAGTCTAAAGTATAGGTAGCCTATAGGTGAGTTATCTGTCCTCCATTTTCTCTCCTCGAGAACTACGGCTCTTTCAGGTTGAAACTCTTCATCACTAAGTTTTAAGTTTTGCATAAGTTCAGCAAATAACTCAAGTGATTTTGAAAGGTTTTTAGATGAGCTTTTTATGAAGTAGTGAGTATAATCAAATCCTGTTGAAGCATTATTAACTCCTCCAAAACCTTTGACTATTTCATCAAATTCACCAGCTTTTAAATTTTTAGTTGATTTAAAATTTAGATGCTCTAACATATGAGCAATTCCACTCTTTCCCATAACTTCATTACTACTTCCAACTTTATAAAAAATATCGGTAGTGATTACTCCTGTTTCATTTTTCATGGGTATTACAACTATTTGTAATCCATTATCTAATGTTTTTGTTTCAAAATTTGGCAGTGTACTTGCCATAAGGCCTCCTAAAAATATAATAGAGATTAAAATTTTTTTAATCATTTGTGGTTAACTCCTATAAGTTCACTTATATGATGAATTCCATCACTGTTCATTCTATCTAAAATTCCTTTTGAAATTTCATAGTTTAATTTTGGACCCTTAAAGATAAATGCACTATATATTTGAATTAGACTTGCACCATCTTTGATTCTTTCATATGCCTCATCTACACTATCAATTCCTCCAACACTTATAAGTGTTGTTTTACCACAAAACTCTCTTCCTAGCTCTTTAAAAAGAGTTCTACTTTTCTCTTTTAGAACTTTACCACTTATACCACCAAAACTTTTTGCATTTGGAAGTAGTGAGTAATCAGTAGTTGTATTTGTTGCAATTATCCCTGAAGCTCCATTTTCAATGGCAATACCACATAACTTTATCGCATCTTTGGCTTGCATATCTGGGGCAATTTTAAGAAGTAGAGGTTTTTTAGTAAGATTAGCTGCCATAGAAAAAAGTTCTTTTATAAACTCTTCATTCTGTAAATCTCTAAGATTTGGTGTATTTGGAGATGAAATGTTTATGGCAAAGTAATCACAAAGGTTTTTAAAACCATTTATGAGTTCTTTGTAGTCATCTAAAGCATCTTCTTGAGGGGTGGTTTTATTTTTTCCAATGTTTGCACCTAGAGGTATAGCATATGGATAGATTTTACCAATTCTTCTACTAACTACGCTTAAACCATCATTATTGAAGCCCATTGCATTTTGGATACTTTCAAATTCAGGGTATCTAAATAGTCTTGGTTTTGGATTTCCCTCTTGAGGTTTTGGAGTTACCGTTCCAAACTCGATGTGTCCAAACCCTAAAGCATTTAGCATTTTTATCATTGTAGCATTCTTGTCAAAGCCTGCAGCTAATCCAATCGGATTTAAAAACTTTGTTCCAAGAAGATTTTGTTCTATTCTAGGATCGGTAAAAAAGTACTTTTCACTCAAATAAGAGGGTATAAACGGGCAATACACTGAACTATTTTTAAATACAAACTCAACTATTTCGTGAGCCCTTTCCGGTGAAAATTTAAAAAAAATCTTTTTCATCATTTCATAACTTAACATTTTGTATCCTTGTTTTATATGCTATATGGGCACCTCTAAAAACCCTAGTATGTCTCAGAGGAATAAAAGGTTGTAGATTATACTAAAAAATCATTAAAATTGTACTAAGTCTGTAAGCCTTTTAAATTTTTATACTCTATTGAGCGCTCTCTTAGCTCTTCGTCACTGCCAATTGCAACAATTTTACCATGTTTTAGTATGGCTATTTTATCGGCTTTTTTAACTGTGCTTAATCTATGGGCTATAACAAAAGTGATCCTATCTTTTGCTATATGCTCCATAGCTTTAGAAATTTTTTGTTCACTTATGCTATCTAGGGCACTTGTTGCCTCATCAAAAATCAAAATTTGTGGTTCAGTGTAGATTGCTCTAGCTATTGCAACTCTTTGTCTTTGTCCGCCTGAAAGGTTTACTCCAAACTCATCAAGCTTTGTATATATACCATCTTTTAACTCTTTTACAAAGTCATAAGCATTGGCATTTTTTAAAGCCTCTATTACTTTTGCTTCATCAATTGGCTTTCCATAAGCTACATTAGCTGCAATTGTATCATTAAATATATAGACTCTTTGAGTCACTATAGATATGGAGTCTCTTAAGCTTTTTAAACTAAACTCTTTTATATCCGTATCGTTTATCAAAATTTGACCACTACTTGATTCATAAAATCTTAAAATTAAGTTAACAAGTGAGCTTTTACCACCACCGCTATCGCCAACAAGTGCTATAAATTCCCCTTTTGTTGCTTTTAAATTTATACCATCTAATGCAACTTTATCTCCATATTTTAAGACAACATTTTTAAACTCAATCGATGTAATAACTTTTGGAATCTCTTTCTTGCCATCTTTTATGGTTGGCTTATGATCAAGTAAAAAGAAAATTCTTTCACTTGCTGCAACTGCTTCTTGTAGCTGATTATAAAGAGTTGAAATTCTTTTTATAGGGGAATAAAGCATAAAAAGGGCAGTTAAAAATGAAAAAAAAGCTCCCATAGTCATTCTATCTTCTATGACTTCCATTCCACCAATTATTATGACTGTACAGACACCAATTGCCCCTAAAACTTCCATCATTGGACTAACTAGTTGTGCAACCTTAACTGATTTCATTGTAATATCGAAGTATTTTTGATTCTCTTTTTCAAAAATTTTAGCTTCATACTCTTTTGCATTATTTGCTTGAATTATTTCTATATTATTAAAAATTTCACTTAGCTTTGCAGTAATATCACTAATCTTTTCTTGAGATTTTCTTGAGATTTTCTTCATTTTTCTTGCAAGTTTACTAAGCGGTAATATTGCAAGTGGTAAAACTATAAGTGCCCAAAATGCTAATGTAGGACTCTGATAAATAACAACCCCAACTAAACCAACAATTGTAAGACTCTCTTTTAAAAAATCAGGGATCAAATTACTAACAACACTTCTTACTCTCTCAACATCATTTGTATTTCTGCTTATGAGCTCACCAGTTCTGTATTTATGAAAAAAAGATATATCTTGAATAAGAAGATTGTTTAGAATCTTATTTCTAAACCTTCTTATAATATCATGTCCAATATAGCTTGTAAAATAGCTCTGCATATATCTTCCGCCCTCTTTTGCAATGTAAACTGCAACTATGGCATATGGAAGCAGTTTTAACATTTGAGCATCTTTTGCTATGAAAATTTTATCTAAAAGAGGCTTTACTAGGTAGGCTGAAGCTGCAGTCCCGGCAGAGGCCAAAATCATACCTATAAAAGCTAAAATGAAATAAGGAACATAATCTTTAAAATAGGGTGAAAATCTTTTAAAAACTAACTTCAAGCCCTCGTTTGGCTTCATATAACTCTCTCCCAAACAGTGCCACTTGGTGTATCCATTATGGCAATGTTTTTTGATTTTAACTCATCTCTAATTTTATCTGCTAATGCATAATTTTTCTCTTTTTTAGCACTATTTCTCATCTCTATTAATTTTTCAATTTCTTCTTTTTCCTCTTTGCTTATGCCTATTTGAAAGTACTCATAAGGATTTTTTGCCCCAACTCCCAAAAGTGGCTCCAAAAACCCGATATTTGCACTTATTTGAGCCTTTAGGGCTTTGTCTTTTGGATTTAAATCTAGGTTTTCGTTCGCTTTTGAGACCATTTCATCTACTAAAGATAGAGCTTTTGAGATGTTTAAATCTTCACTTAGAGCCTCTAGCATAGACTCTTTAAACTCTTTGCTTGCAGAGCCACTCTTTGCTACAAAAACTCTCTTTTTTAGCCTATATATTTTATCTAACCTTTTTTTGCTGCTTTGCAAATCCTCTTCATTGAAATTAAAATTGGCTCTATAGTGTGAGCTTAGTAGATAGAATCTTAAAATCTCTCCGTCATAGACCTTTAAAGCATCTTTTAAAAAAAAGCTATTTCCTAAAGATTTACTCATTTTTTCGCCATCAATCGTTACAAATCCATTGTGCATCCAGTACTTTGCTAACTCCTGGTTGGATTTGCACCTTGTTTGGCTAGCCTCGTTTTCATGGTGTGGAAACAAAAGATCAGCTCCTCCTGCATGTATGTCTATTTGGTACTCTCCACTATTTGCCAAGTGTTTTTCAATCATAGCGCTACACTCAATGTGCCATCCTGGTCTTCCCTCACCAAAAGGGGCATTAAATGAAGGCTCCCCCTCTTTTTTAAACTTCCAAAGAGCAAAATCTTTTGGATCTCTTTTTTGTTCATCTCCCTCAACTCTAGCTTTGGCATCATCTATTTGCATATGAGATAGGCTTAGGTACTTTTTATCTTTTGAGGTGTCAAAATAGATCGTATCTTTTGTTTTATAGGCTATATCTTTTTCTAAAAGAGCTTCTATGAATCTAACAATATCCTCTATGCTCTCGGTTGCTTTTGGCTCAATATCTGCATCCTTTACACCTAGTTGGTGCATCTCATCTTTGTATCTTTTTATGTAAAACTCTGTAATCTCTTTTAGACTTTTCCCACTATCTTTGATTTTGTTTATGATTTTATCATCAATGTCTGTAAAATTTTTTACAAAAGTTACTTTAAAACCAAGTTCACAAAAGACCCTTCTTAAAAGATCAAACGCAATAGCACTTCTTGCATGTCCTAGATGTGCATCATCATAAACTGTGGGACCACACACATAGATTTTTACTTCATCTTTGTTTATAGGAGTAAATTTAACTCTCTTTTTTTGGACTGAATCATAAATAACCATCAATAATTTCCTTAGAATATAGTAGCAATGGTATGAGTATTGCCATAGCTAAAATGTATATATATAGTTTTTTGCAAAGTATTATATCTAAAAACTTTTTTACTCCAAAAGAGTGTATGCTTAAGATAAAAAGAACAATCCCTCCACCAGAGCTTGCCAAAGCTAATCCGCTAACTCCAAGCGGAGCAACTAAAAGAGCATAGAGTAAAACATTTACACTAAGTGCAATTAGAGAGATTTTAGCAGCCCTTTTTTGATTGTGTGTTGCATAAAGATAGAGTGAAAATAGTTTAGCTAAACCAAAAGGTATGAGTCCTACTAGATACATGCTTAAAACCTTTGCACTCTCTAGAGTATCTTTTTGAGTAAATGCCCCTCTCTCAAAAAGCAGTTTTACAATCTCACTAGAGAAGATTATGCCAACTGCACTTGAGAGCGAAAGAAGAAAAAAGAGAATCCAAAAACCCTCTCTAAAGAGCCTGTTGGCACTCTTTTCATCTTTTAGTTTTATATAGCGTGCAATTTTTGGAAAAACTCCTACACTTAGTGCTATTGCAAAAAGAGCTAATGGGAGTTGAAAAACTCTATTTGCATAGTAAAGATAGCTTATGCTTCCATAGGCTAAAAAACTTGCTATGGCGGTGTCTAAAAAGGCTGAAATTTGAGGAGTAGAGTTGCCAACAATGGCTTGTAAAAAGGATTTTAAAAAGCTTTTTTCCTCTTTTTTTATCTCTTTTTTTCTATATAAAAAGCCATATTTGAAGATTTTTAATAAACCCTTGCTTTTTAGAGCAATTATGTGGGCTAAGAGCTGCAAAAGCCCTCCGGCTACTACTCCATAACTAAGAGCATAGACAATTTCAATCTTTTCTAAATCTTTACTTAAAAGCAGAGCCACAATGAGTGCAATGTTCAAAAGAGCAGTGGAAAATGCAGTAGTTGCAAAGTGGTTTTTGTATTGTAATAAACTTCCAAAGAATGTTACACAAAAGATGAGCGGTAGGTAGTAGAAGTTTATAGCTATAAGCGGAGATGCGATCTCTATGGTCTTTTCATCAAAGCCTAGAGCTATAATTTTTGTTATGCATGGACTAAAGAGTGTAACAATTAGAGATAAAAAGAGAAGAAAAAGAAAAAATTTTGTAAAAATCTTAAATGAAAAAATTGTTTTTTTTGTCGATTTGGCAAATGCTGGTATGAAGCTTTGAGAAAAAGCACCTTCAGCAAATACTCTTCTAAAGAGGTTTGGCAGTTTAAAGGCTACAAAGAATATATCACTGTAAATATTGGCACCAAGTATAGAAGCGCTGAGCAAATCCCTTAGTAAGCCAAAAATGCGTGAAGTTAGGATGCCAAAGCTATTTGTAAAAAAGTTTTTAAGAATCATAATGTATTTTATCTAAACTGCTATTAGGCGTGGATTAAACTTTATTGTAGTATAATACTATTTATTTGATGAGGTCTAACATGGGTTTATTTGGTAGTAAAGAGAAGAAAGATAACGAAAATAAAAAAAGTGAAGATGAGTTTAAATCAATCATAATAGAGAGTGAGAATATACCAAGAGAGTTAAAAAGCATATCTTTGGCTAAAAACCTACACTTAAGTGAACTAGATTTTAAGATAATACAGATAAGAACAAAAGTTATGTTTAACAAAGAGGAGGGTTGGATTGAGGCTGATAAGATTATATTTAAAAAATTTAAAGATAAAGACTTTTTGATAAATCCAAATTTAGCTATAAAACAGCTTTATAAGGTTGAAGTTTTTAAATCTAGTGAACAAGATAGCAAACCAATTCCTCCTATTATTCTTGGTGCAAATAAAATGTTGACTAAGGTAATAGTAACTATAAAGAAAGATATTGAGGCTAAGTATTACTTAAAGCTTGAGCATGATATTGCAGAAGAGGTAAATAAAAAGAAAATAAAATCTGGCATTTTAGTTGGTATTAATGATTCTAAGATGTATAAAGAGATTAAAAAAGTTGTATCAAGCATAAGAGTAAATGGAATTTTAGATGAAGATGTTATGTTTATTGCTTGTGAGGGAGTAGATCCAATCAAGCCTACAAATGATGATTTCATATACCACTACAAAAAAGCATTGGCTCAACAGAATAAAAATGGAAGAGTTGATTACGCAAAGAGAGGTTTTATATTGGCAGTTTCCAAAGGTGATTGCATTATGGAGTATATAAAACCCAAAGAGGGAAAACCAGGGAGAAATTGTCAAGGAAAATTTTTACCAGTAGAAAAACCAAGAGATGATAGCGAAGTACTAATAAAAATTACAGAAAATATTATAAAAAAAGAGGATGATGAGAGGATTAAATACATTGCAAATAGAAATGGTTATGTAGTTGAAGATAATGGTACATATGATATAAAAGATGAGATGGAAGTTGAGGAGGTAAGTTTTAAATCTACTGGTTCAATTGAGACTGAAATTGAATCTGAAGTTGTAATAAACATTAAAGAGGATGATGTTTTTAAGGATGCAGTTGGTCCTGGTATGAGTATTGAGACCTATGAGTTAAATGTAGAGGGAAATGTAGGAAGTGGTGCAAAAATAAAGACGGAAAAAATTAGCGTAGGTGGACAGACTCACAAGACATCCAAAATTGAAGCGAAAGAAGCTAAAATCGCTATCCATAGAGGAGAGTTAATCGCTCAAGATGTTGAGATTGATAGACTAGAGGGTGGAAAAATAGAAGCTGAAAATATAACAGTGAATCAAGCAATTGGTGGAGAAGTTATAGGAAAAAATATAATTATAAAAAAATTATCTTCTAATGTCACAATGATTTCATCAAATGTAATAGAAGTTAAGGAGCTATTGGGTACAAATAACAAATTTATAATAGATCCAAGTTCTACTAGGGAGCTACATGATGATATAGAAAGAATCACAAAAGAGATAGAGGCTACAACACTTAAAATTAAACAGATGCCAAAATTTTTAGAAGAGAAAAAAAGAGTTTTAGACAAACTAAAACCTTCCATAGAGATGGTACAAGAGAGAATCATTGAGTTAAAAAAAGGTGGGAAAAAGCCTCCGTTGTCACTTTTGAAGAAAATTAAAGATTATCAAAAAATGGTTAATGAGTATAACGAATCACTAAAACACTTTAAAGATGAAAAGTTAAAGTTGAAAAATTTAAAAGAAGAATTAAATCAAGCCCAAAATAGAGTTTTTTCAGCAAAAATCATAAATCACTCTCCTTGGAGAGAGTACAATGTTATAAAATTTAAGCTTTTATCTCCACCAATAGAAAAGGTTTACAATACAAAAGAGCATGAAATCATAAGAGAGATAACTCTAAAAGAGACCGGAAGTGATGAATTTGAAATAAAACGATCTAGTGAGTATAGCAATTGATAGTAGCTATAGAGGGATTAATAACTAAAAAAGAGCCAACTTTTCTATATATAAAAACAAATTCGGGCTTTACATATAAGATAAATGTTTCGCTATTTTGCTCTTCAAGAGTTGAATTAAAAGAGGTCTTGTTGCATATTACTCAAATCATAAGAGAGGATGCAAATAATCTTTATGGATTTTTAGATCTTGAAGAGAAGAGGGTGTTTGATACTCTTATAAAAGTAAATGGCATTGGACCATCAACTGCATTGGCAGTCTGTTCTACTCTAAATCCTAATGAGTTTGCCTCTGCTTTAAGCTCTGGAAATATAGAAGCTTTTAAAAGAGTTCCAGGTATTGGTCCTAAGAGTGCAAAGAGGATTTTGGTGGAGCTTAGTGATTTTTCACTAGGTATAGAGGGTTCTAAGAGTGAAAATATAGCATTTAATGAAGCTTTGATGGCATTGGAGAGTTTAGGCTTCAAAAAAGATAGAGTTAAAAAAGTTTTATCTCAATGTAATTCAAATCAAACGAGTGAACTTATAAAAGAAGCTCTAAAGAGGCTTGGATAAATTAGGAGTAAATAAGTGAAAATAGCGATAATTTTTGGAGCAAAAAGTTTTGAGCATGAGATTAGTATAGTAAGTGCTATTGCTCTTAAAAAAGTTTTAAAATCGACTTTAGTATATATCTTTTGTGATTACAATAGAGAATTTTATCTCATACCGACTGATGAAATAACCTCAAAAAAATTTAGTAGTGGTGAGTATAAAAAATATAAAAAACTTGAGATAAAAAAAGGTGGTTTCTTTGTAAAGAGCTTAATAGGTGTAAAAAAGATAGAGTTTGATCTGTGTATAAACCTTGTTCATGGGGCAGATGGTGAAGATGGAAAGCTTGCCTCTTTGTTGGAGTTTTTCGAGATAGATTTTATAGGACCTAGGGTTGAGGCTAGTGTTGTTAGCTACAATAAGCTTCTAACAAAACTATATGCTAAAGAGAAGGGAGTATCAGTTTTAGATTACAGAGTTTTGGCAAAAAACTCTGTAAGAGAGATCGATTTTAAATTTCCTGTTATAATAAAGCCTCTTAGACTTGGAAGCTCCATTGGTATAAGTGTTGTAAAGAGCAAAGATGAGTTGGATTATGCACTTGATGTTGCTTTTGAGTTTGACACTCAGGTATTGGTTGAGCCATTTATCGATGGAATAAAAGAGTATAATTTGGCTGGTTGTAAAGTAGCCAATGGGTATAAATTTTCAGTAACAGAGGAGCCTCAAAAAGAGGAGTTTTTAGATTTTGATAAGAAATATTTGGATTTTTCTAGAACTAAGAGGGTAAATAGAGCTGACATATCTGCTACTTTAGAAGAGAGTTTAAAGAACTCATTTAAGTCTCTTTATGAACCACTTTTTTTAGGTTCTTTGATAAGGTGTGATTTTTTTGTATGGGATGAGAAGGTTTATGTAAATGAGATAAACCCTATTCCAGGAAGTATGGCAAACTATCTTTTTGAAGATTTTGAGGAGGTCATTTTGTCTCTTAGTAAAGCTCTTCCTAGTGCTACAAAAGTTCCGAGTGAATATAGGTACATAAACTCTATACAATCTGCAAAAGGAAAGTAGGTGGCTAGTAAATTTAGTGCTGATGAGATTGTGAGTGCAACAGAGGTTGTTAGAAATTTTTCTTCAGAATTGAAGTCATTAAAAAGTGGTAAAAAGAAGAAGTTGGTAATAGTAAAAAACAATAAATTTGAAGCAGTTTTACTACCTTTTGAAGAATATGAAAAGATGTATGAAGCTATGGAGATACTAGAAAAAATATACAACAAAACCAAGAGAAGTTAAATGGCACTAAAAGAGATAGAGTATGGCTCAAAAGTTTATTCACTAAGTTATGAAATTTTAAATCCAAGTAAGAAGAAAACTATCTTGTTTTTACATGGGTGGGGAAGTTCTAAAGAGATAATGAAACAAGCATTTGGAAAGTGTTTTGGAGATTTTAAACACATTTATCTTGATTTACCTGGATTTGGAAATTCAAGCATAGAGGAGATTATTACAACACAAGATTACTCTAGTATAGTTGAACTGTTTTTAAAATCATTACATATTGATGAGCTATCTTGCATAGTTGGACACTCTTTTGGAGGAAAGGTAGCGACTTTACTAAATCCTGCAAATCTCACTCTTTTAAGTAGTGCGGGTATTGTTAGGAAAAAATCTTTAAAAACTAAGTTAAAAATTATACTGTTTAAAGCCTTTAAAGGGCTCTTACCTAAAAAATTTTATAAATTTTTTGCAAGTGATGATGTAAAAGAGATGAGTCAAACTATGTATGAAATTTTAAAACTTGTAGTTGATGAGGACTTTAGTAAGCATTTTAAAAATTTAACTTCAAAAACTGTTATATTTTGGGGGAGGGAGGACTATATAACCCCCTTAGAAAGTGGTAGAAAAATAAAAGAGTTGATTAAAGGTAGTGAGTTTTATGAATTGGGAGGTGATCACTTTTTCTTTATAAAAAATTCAAAATTTATAGAAAAAAGATTGGTTACCCTTCTTTAGTTTTAAAGAGGTAGTGATGGAAACTTATAGATTAATTGTATTTGGAAAAGTTCAGGGTGTTTGGTATAGAAAATTTGTTAAAGATTTGGCTCAAGAGCTAGGCTATGTTGGATATGTTAAAAACATGGATGATGGTAGTGTAAAAGTAATTGTCAATATTGAGTTAGATAGTGAATTGGAATATTTTATAAATAAACTCTATGAGGGTAGTACCTTTTCAGAGGTTAAAAATATAGAGTGCCAAAAAATTGATTTTTGTAAGTTTGATACTTTTGAGATAATAGAATGATACTTTTTGCTACAATTTCACACTTTATTTTTGTTTTAGCGCTAAGTGTTTATCTTATAAGTGCTCTTCAATGGTATAGCTATAAGTTAGAGAGAGTTGTTTTTCACTATCAGAGATATGATTGGCATCTACTTTTTTTTATTGTCCCTATTTTTGTCTATTACCTTAGCGGAGATTTTTTTTGGATATATCTATATATTTTGTATCTGCCGACTCTATTTCTATGGTATAAAAAATTAGATAAAAAACTTATATTTACTAATAGAGTTAAAAGATTTTTTCTATTTTTAATATTATCTACAATTTTTCAAGATACTTTATGTCTAGCATATGATAAGTGTCAAAATTTTGGAGTAATTCTTCCTATATTTGTATCTATACTCATAAGTTTTTTGTTTGAAAAAATTCTTTTTAATGGCTATAAAAATAGTGCTAAAAAAAAGCTTGATAAGGTAAAGAACTTAAAAATCATTGCAATTACGGCTAGTTATGGAAAAACAAGCATAAAAAATTTTTTGTATCAAATTTTGAGTAAAAATTACTATAGCTACAAAACACCAAGAAGTGTAAATACTTTAGCTGGAATTATAAAAGATATAAATGAAAACTTAAGAGATGATATTGAGATATATATTGTAGAAGCTGGAGCAAGGCTAAGGGGTGATATAGATAAAATAGCAAGATTTTTAAATCACCACTATGCCATAGTTGGAGTTATTGGTGAGCAGCATATAGAGTATTTTAAAACATTAGAAAATATACGAAATACAAAGATGGAGCTTTTAAACTCCAAAAGGCTTAAAAAGGCAATTGTTCACAAAAGTGCCTATGTTAAACCAGATGAGAAAGTAGAAGTTTTTGGCGATGAGATTTTAAAGGTTGAATCGAGTCTTGATGGGATTAAGTTTATAGCTAAGATTGATGAAAAAGAGTATGAGTTTAGCGCCCCAATTTTGGGAGAGTTCAATGCGATAAATATATTGGGAGCAATTCTTATAGCAAAAGAGTTTATGCCAATGGAAGAGATTGTAAAAGCAGTAGGCTTGCTTGAGGGAGTAGAGCATAGACTTCAAAAGATAGAGGCAAATGGAAAGATTATCATAGATGATAGCTACAATGGAAACTTAGAGGGGATGATGAGCTCATATGATCTTGTAAGCGAGTTTAACGGAAGAAAAATTCTAGTAACCCCTGGTATTGTTGAGAGCAGTGTTGAAGCAAACATTGAGTTGGCACAAAAGATTGATGAGGTTTTTGATTTGGTGATTATAAGTGGAAAAGTTAATTTGAAAACTTTGGATGAGCATATTGTAAGAACACAAAAGATTATCTTAAAAGATAAAAATGATTTACAAAATGTTTTACAAAAGCATACTAAAAGTGGAGATTTAATCCTCTTTTCCAATGACGCACCAAGCTATATGTAAGGATTCAGTGTGAAAATAAAAAGTATCTATATATCTCCTTTTGAGAAGGCTTCAGGAAGTTTGGTTGTTACTATGGGAATGATGGAGTTTTTGCAAAAGAGAGTCGGCAGAATAGGTTTTTTTAGACCAATAATAAAAAGTAGAGATAGTATAGATAGCGATATAGAGTTTATGCTTGAGAGATACAAGATAGATATGTCCTATGAAGATACTTTTGGTTTTGGAATTGATGAAGTAGAGACTATGATCGCCCACAATAGAAGCGAAGAGTTTATAGAGGAGTTGATTGGAAAGTATAAAACAGTAGAGAAAGATTTTGATTTTATACTTATAGAGGGTGTGCATCAAGTCTCTTTTTCGAGTTCTTTAGATTATGATATAAATTTTCTTATTGCTAAAAATTTGGGTACTCCAGTATGTCCTGTCTTAAAAGGTGCTATTAAGAGTAAGCAGGAGATTTTAGATGAGATTTACATAGTTAGCAAATCTGCAAAAAAAGAGGGGTGTAGTCACTTTGCTACATTTGTAAATAGAGTAGATGAGAGTATGATTGGCTCATTGCAAAAGGAGAAGTTTAAAAACCTTACCTATTTTTTGCCAGAAGTAAAAGAGTTGGATACTCCAACAATTGGTGATGTGTATAGAGGTTTGGATTGTAAATTAATTGTGGGCAATGAAAAGGATTTTAAAAGGGTAATCTCCTCTATAAAAGTTGCAGCAATGAAGCTTGAAAACTTTTTAGAAAGGATAAAAGGAGGAGAGCTCATAATCACGCCAGCCGATAGAGCAGACATAATCATAGGCTCAATTACTTCTATAAAATCAAGAAACTATCCAAATATAACAGGTCTTCTTTTAACTGGCGGGTTTGAAGTTGGAGAAAATGTAAAAAGACTCATAGAGGGGCTTAGTGATATGCCACTTCCTATACTATCTGTTAAGGAAGATACATTTGATGCGGCTACTAAAGTAAATTGTGTTCCAGCACAAATTAGAGTAACAAGCGAGAGAAAGATAGCGCTTGCTCAAGGTATTTTTACCAAGTATGTTGATTTTGAAGCTTTGGAGAGAAAGTTAGATTTAGTATCAAATCAAACCTTAACGCCAATAATGTTTGAATATATGCTTTTTGAAAAAGCAAGAAAAGATAAAAAAACAATAGTCCTTCCTGAAGCAACCGATGAGAGAGTTTTAAGGGCTGCTGAGATTCTTCTAAGAAGAGATGTTGTAAATATAATTCTTTTAGGAAAAAAAGAGGATATAGAGCACAAAAGCCTATCTTTGGGGTTAGATTTAAGTAAAGCACAAATTGTTGAGATAGATGATTATGAGCATTTTGATGAGTTTGTTGAGGAGTTTTATAAGCTTAGATCTCACAAAGGAGTTACACTTGAGTCTGCTAGAGATGTGATGCACAATCTATCTTACTTTGCAACCATGATGGTTCATTTAGGATATGCTGATGGCATGGTCTCTGGAGCAATTCACACTACTGCTGAGACAATTAGACCTGCTCTTCAGATTATAAAGACAAAACCAGATATTTCTATAGTTTCGAGTATATTTTTTATGTGTTTAGATACAAAAGTCTTAGTTTATGGGGATTGTGCAGTTAATCAAGACCCAAATGCCAAAGAGTTGGCCCAGATTGCAATATCTTCAGCTCTTAGTGCCAAAACTTTTGGAATTGAGCCAAGAGTTGCGATGCTCTCTTACTCAACAGGAAGCTCAGGCAGTGGCAAAGATGTTCAAAAGGTTGTAGAAGCTACTAAGATAGCAAGAGAGTTAAGAGCAGATATTCCAATAGAAGGACCAATACAGTATGATGCGGCAATTGATCCAGAAGTAGCCAAAAAAAAGCTTCCAAATTCAAAAGTTGCCGGGAGAGCGACTGTTTTTATCTTTCCAGATCTAAATACCGGGAACAATACATACAAAGCCGTTCAAAGAAGTACAAATGCTGTGGCAATTGGACCAATCTTACAAGGGTTAAAAAAGCCAGTTAATGATTTAAGCAGAGGTTGTTTGGTCTCAGACATTGTAAATACTATTGTCATAACTGCGCTTCAAGCTCAAAGTTCATAAGAGGATAATAGATGAAAATTTTGGTAATAAATTCTGGAAGCTCATCTCTTAAGTTTAAACTTTTCGACATGAAAAAAAAGCTCTCTTTAATTAGTGGAATTGTAGAAGAAATTGGACAAGATATATCTAATGTTAAAATTGTGTATGGTAAAAAAAAGATAGAAAACAGATTAAAGATAAAAAATATCTCTGAAGCACTCAGAGCAATGCAAAAGTTTTTAGAAAAAAGCGGGATGATTGATAGTTTTGAAGAGCTTTGTGGTATTGGACATAGGGTTGTTCATGGTGGAGGTAGATTTATATCTCCTGTTGTGATAGATAGAGATGTTGAAATTGAAATAGAAAAACTAATCCCCTTAGCACCACTTCATAACGGAGCAAATTTAGATGGTATTAGAAGTATGAGACATCTATCAAAAGAAACTCCTCAGGTTGCAGTATTTGATACAGCATTTCATTCTAGTATGCCAAATTATGCTTACATATACGCTCTAGATTATAGTATCTATGAAAGAGATGGTATTAGAAGATATGGTTTTCATGGTACTTCTCATAGTTTTGTACTTAAAAAAGCTATGAAATTTTTAAAAAAAGAGAGTTTAAATGCTATTACCATACATCTTGGAAATGGCTCTAGCATGTGTGCAATATCAAACTCAAAATGCATAGATACATCTATGGGCTTTACTCCTCTTGAGGGGTTGGTTATGGGTTCAAGAAGCGGAGATATAGATAGCGCAATTCTTATCTATTTAGCAAAAAAATATGCTCTTAGTTTTGATGAGTTAGATGAGATGCTTAATAAAAAGAGCGGCTTAAAAGGAATATGTGGCAAGAGTGATATGAGAGAAATTCATAAACTAGCCTCTTTGGGCGATTTAAAAGCAAAATTGGCAATTGATATTTTTACATATAGAATTAAAAAATATATAGGTGCATATATAGCCGTTATTGGCAAGGTTGATTGTTTGGTATTTACAGGTGGGATTGGAGAAAATGATTACAGAAGTAGATGTAAAATTTTGAATAATATGAAACATTTAGGGATAGAGTTAGATATAGATAAAAACAAAGAGATGACTTCAGGCATAAGAGAGATTTCCAATATAGATTCTAAAATAAAAATTTTAGTAATTCCTACTGATGAAGAACTTGAAATTGCAATGCAAACCTACTTGGAATTAAAATTGCTTATATAAGTAGTAAGTTTTAAAAGATTTGGAGTAGTAGATGAAATTTTCTTTTGTTGTGTTATCTATTGGAGTTTTATTTGTAGGATGTTCAACTCATCCGGTTGATCCAAAAATTGAAATGAAGCCACCAAAATATGTTGAACAGCTCCCGCCTAAAGTGAAACAACAATCTATAGTAAATCCAGGTAGTATTTTTGGAAAGGGTGATAATCCACTTTTTTCCGATCTGAAAGCTATGAATGTAAATGATATTGTTACTGTTGTTATAACAGAGTCCATAGCACAGAGCTCAACTGGTCAAAAAACTATTTCTGAAACCAATAAAGATAGTTTAGGAGCTGGTGTAATTACTCCAGGAGCTAATGCAGGAGGAGCTATAAACACCATAGCAAATACATTTAACAAGTATGGTAGCATCGGGTTTGAAGCTGGTTCGTCAAATACATATACTGGTACGGGAAAAAATAGTAGAAATGAATCATTTACAACAACAATTTCAGCTAGAATTATAAAAATTTTAAATAATGGAAATTATTTTATAGAGGGAAGTAGGGAGCTATTAGTAAATGGAGAAAAACAGATAATTCAAATAAGTGGCGTAATAAGACCATATGATATAGATCAAACAAATACTATTAATTCAAAATTTATTGCTGATGCTAAGATTCTGTATAAAACAGAGGGAGAAATAGACAGAGCAACAAAAAAGCCTTGGGGCTCAAAATTTGTTGAGTCTGTTTGGCCATTTTAGTTTTTAACAGCTTGAGCCATATCCCACATCGGCATAAAGATTCCTAGTGCCATAAGGAGTACCATTCCTGCAATAAAAGCTAGTAAAATTGGCTCAATATAGCTAGCGATATTGTCTATAATATCATTAAATTTAGATTTAAAATAATTTGTAACTTTTTCTAGCATTTTATCCAAAGTACCACTTTGCTCACCTGCATGAATCATCTGTATAAGCATACCTTCAAATAGTCCAGTTTCTCTAAACGCTTCAGTTAATGAAACACCTCTACTTACTGAGACTTTAACAGAAGAAAGTTTGTTTTTTAGGTGCGTATTGTCTATAGTAAGAATAGATGTATCTAATGCATCAGATATCGGAATTCCAGCTCTTATTAGCTCTGTAAAAATAAGTGTGAATCTACTAAGTGTTGCATAAAAAATGATCTTCCCCACGAGATACACCTTTAAAATATTTTTATCAAAACTATTTTTAAACTCTTCATTTGTTTTAAGAAGATATTTAATGATTGCAATAGTTGCAAATAAACATAAGAGAATGTATAAACCATAGTTGTTTATAGCGTATTCCATTGCCATTAAAATTTTTGTAGGTAGAGGTAAATCTGCTTTTAATTTAGCAAAAATATCTCTAAATTTTGGTACAACATAGACCATTAAAATTGTAAATGCTATACCTATAGCAACAACAACAGTAATAGGATACCTCAAAGCTTTTTTAAATTTTTGTCTATTTTCTTCAATCTCTTCTAATATTTCACCAAGTTTTTCTAATGATTCAGCCATATTACCAGTACTTTCACCAAGTTCAACCATGGCTATAGTAACATCTCCCAATTCATATCTAAAATTCATCATAGATTCAGTTAAGCTTAAACCAGAGTTCAAATCATCATCTATCTGCTCAAAAATACTCTTTAATGTTGAATCAACTGTAGCGTTTTTAACCTCTCTGATGCTATCATGAATTGATATTCCAGCATTTGTCATAACCGCCAATTGTCTAATAGCAGCAATCAAATTTTTCATTTTTATATTTTTTTTATTAATTGTCCCTAAAATAGTTTCTTTAAAATTTTTAAATTGATCCTCTATTGGTGCTGAAGTCTCTTTTACACTTAAAACTATACCTGCCGATTTTGATTTAGCCATTGCCAGCGCATCATTTTTGCTAGGTGCTTTTATTGTTTTAATAATCTTTTTACCTTTAAATAGTGACGATACTTCAAAATATTTCATGATTTTGCCACCCTCATAATTTCATCTAGTGTTGTAATTCCATTGGCAGCTCTAATGACTCCATCACTAAACATATCTGTAAAACCTTCAGCTTTTGCTTGTGTTAGAAGATTTTTTTTACTCTCTCCTGCTGCTATCATGCTAGATAAATTCTCACTAACAAGTAAAATTTCAGATAACATTTCTCTTCCTTTAAATCCAGTCTGAGCACACTTTTCACAACCTACATGCTTGTAAAATTGATAGTTACTTGGCAGGTACTCCTCAATTCTTTTTAAAGTAGCAGATGGCAATGTAATCTTTTTTTTACAATGGGAACATAATTTTCTAACTAATCTTTGAGCTTCAATTGCCACCAATGAACCACTGAGTAAATACGGTTCAATTCCCATATCCATAACCCTAGTAATTGCACTTACCGAATCATTTGTATGAAGTGTTGAAAAGACTAAGTGTCCAGTAAGGGCAGCTTGAACTGCAATTTTGAGGGTTTCTTTATCTCTAACCTCACCAATCATAATTATATCTGGATCTTGTCTAAGTATAGATTTTAGTGCAGAAGCAAATGTTAAACCAGCTTTTAAATTTACTTGAACTTGTTGAGTTAAATTTAGTTGATACTCAACAGGATCTTCAACTGTAATGATCTTTGTTTGCACACTTTTAATAGCATTTAGTGCAGCATATAGAGTGGTTGTTTTCCCACTTCCTGTTGGTCCAGTTACAAAAATGATTCCATATGGAGCATGCATCGCTTTATTAAACTTTCCAAAATTTTTTTCATGCATGCCAAGTTCTTCTAATTTTATCATAACTTTTGATTTATCTAAAATTCTTATAACAATAGACTCACCATTTAGTACAGGAAGTGTTGAAATTCTAAAGTCATACTCCTTTGATAGTATAGTAGCAGAAAACCTTCCATCTTGAGGTTTTCTTTTTTCTGCAATATCCATATTGGATAACAATTTCATTCTAGAAGCCAGAGGAGGATAAATATCTTTATCAAATATAAATGTTTCACTAAGCATACCATCAATTCTAGCTCTTATAATACAGTTGTTCTCTGTTGGCTCAATATGAATATCGCTAGCTCCTGCTAAAATTGCAGTTTTTAAGATGATTTCTATTAATTTTAATATACTAGATAATTCTTGAGGATTTTCAGCAGCACTAGATGTTAACTCTTTTCTAATATCACCAATTAAACCCTTTATGCTTTCAGTCATATCTGCTTTATTCAGGTATTTTTCGATCAGTAATGGTTCAGCTATGACATACTTAACAAGTTTTCTTGGAAAAATCCTTTGTATTCCCTCTTGAGCATTCAAATCCATAGGGTTTACAAGAGCAATATAGATATTTATTTCATCTTGCTTTATTGGCAAAGCGCCAAATTTTTTTAATTTTTCAAAAGGTAATTTTGAAAGCATACCGTAATCTATATCTACAGAATCAAGATCAACATACTCCAATTTCAAATTTTTAGCTAACTCTTGCAAAAATTCTTCAGTACTTATCGATAGATAGTTGTTTATCTCTTCTAAAGTTAAGTATCCTTTTTTAAGGAATTCTATACTTAAAAGAAGTAAATCCTCTTTTGTGAAAAAACCTTCTGATACTAAAAGTTCACCCAATGAAGTTTTAGTATTTTCTAAATGAGAAAAAATTTTTTTAGCACTATCTTCATCTATGATCCTATTTTCAACAAAATAGTTTAAAATATTTTTTATTTCTTTCATGACTTTACCAATATGTTCTAACTTTTATCATTTTATCACTTTTATAAGTTCTCAAAAATAGTTTTTTAACTTTTTGATGTGTCTCTACTGACAATTTGTACCTAATATTTTCATCGATATCATCATTAAACCAATAAGCACCATCCTTATAGTCATAATTTCCATTTATAAATTTATCAAAAATAATAGACAATATATACTTTGTTTTTGGTAAGTTAATATAAGAGATATCTACATCATCAACTAAAGCGTAATATAGAAGCTTTTTTTGATAAAGAATTGTTGCAAAATAGACTGCATTTTCTCTTGATTTTGGAGTTTTGTGAAGTTTTATTATAGGGAGTATGGTTCTATTTATCATATCAGTCTGTATACATGCATCAGCATATAAACTCAAAAAATCCTCATCACTACTGTACTTGCTGTATAATTCACCAGCTTTTTTGCACGCTAAAGCATATTTTTTTTGATAATATAGCTCTATGATATCATCTTTGGTGGAACTTTGTAATGCAGACACAAATATAATTAAAATTAAAATTTTTTTACAAATCATTACTATCTCCATGTTGAATTTTAGTAAGTAGTGCTTTTAGTTTGACTGATTCTTTTTGTGCCAAATAAGCTTTTAAGGCTTTTATAGCGTTCTCTTTTTCATTCAGTTTGACTTTTGATTTTGCAAACCAGTACCAAGTATCTTCATTTGAGGAGTCTAAGTCATTCGCTATCAAAGCCCATTTTAGTGATTTTTTATACTCTTTTTTGTAGTAGTACTCCTTCGTTATTCTCAAAGCAAAAGATATATTTGAAGTTTTATAAAATTTATTTTTAAGGTATTCAATTGTATTTATTTTAGTAGTTCCAATAACTAAGTTTTTATTTTGAATTTTATTTTGATTATTTTTAAGTGGAAGTACTAGTTTATTTTCTGTAGAAACTTCATTACTATATGGTTTATGTAGTATTAATTCTCTAGAGTTAAAAAATTGTTCAGCTTTTTGTGGTGTAGGTTCAATTTTAAAACTAAACGGCTCCTCTTGTTTCGGTTTTAATATAGCTTTGTTTTTTTTTAAAGAATTATTATACATAATATATTGTTCAATGTCATAGGTTATGTCATTTTTAGTCTTATTTGAATCAATTTTACTTATATTTACATCAAAAGCATTTTGTTTAATTTTTTTAGTTTTTGAGTTATTTTGAAAATTTAATTTTTTGAGAAATTTCATTTTTTCTGTTTTGTTTGATTCATTTGAGTTATCTACTTTTATTGCATCATTATCTTTTATAAACATATAGTATATTAAAGAAGTAATAACAAGTATAAAAATTATAAAAAAAATATAGAACTTAAAGCCCGTTTTTATTTTATATCTAAGCCACTTTTTTTCAAGTTCAACAATATCTTCTGCGCTAATCATTTATAATTCCTAAATCAATTGCAGCCATCTCTATAAATTTTGGTTTCAAACCTTTAGCGCCTATTGTGGACGGTTTATACTTATCATAATATTCTAAAATTTCAAAAGTTTTATACATTAGTTTATTTATAGTCCGTAAATTACCATTAGTCAACTTCATAATTAGATGAAAGCTTCTATTGGAGAATAAACTTAAAGACTCGAATTTATTGTGAAAAAGTAGTTTTTTTTCTATATATATTTTAATCTCATTTAGTGATGAGTTTTTTAACTCTATTGTTTCCCAAATTCTAGTTTTAAAATAATCTTTTGCCAAAATATCTTCTTCTTCCGTTTTGTGAACAGTAAAAAGAAATTTAAATTTTCTAGAATCAGCTAAGAGTCTAATTCTTTCCACAAGGTCTTTTGGATATAACTGAGCCTCATCCAAAAATACTGTAATAGATTGATCATTAGATAATTTTTTTAATGATATGGACAAAAACTCATTATAATTTGAAAAGTCTGGAGACTTCTCTTCAAAAATTTCCTCATAAAGAGATACTAAAAAATCTCTTTCATTAAAAAAAGGTCTTAAAAATAGAACTACACTCTTTTTTTTATAAAAATCATTATAAACCTTTTGCAATAAAAATGTTTTTCCAACCCCTGGTTTACCAAAAAGGAGTATGAGTTTTAAAGGCTTATCTATGGCACTCGCAATCTTTTCATAAGCTTGAGACGATTTGTCTAAATTAACATAATCGAACACACCAGTATCTAAAAAAATATCTTTTAAATCACTAAATCTACTACTGTTCATAAATCTTCTTAGAAAAACCCAAGTCTTTTAAGGTAATCTTAGTATTGTCTTTTGAGCCAATTATCCTAGGAGTGATTACAAAAATAAGCTCCGTTGTACCTGTATTTTTACCCTTGTATGAAAAGGCTTTTCCAAGTAGCGGTATATCTCCCAAAAGAGGTACATTTTGATTATTAATAGTATTTGATCTTGAAATTAGTCCACCTAAAATAATTGTATTTCCATTTTTTACTTTTACAACTGTTGAAATTTTTCTCTCTTTAGTATCTGGAGCTATCTCTCTATTTAGCTGTCTTGCTTGATCTTCTGCAAACTTTAAACTACTAATTGAAGGATTTATTCTTAAAATTATATCATTCTCTTTTGTTATTTCTGGAGTAATATTGAGTAATATGCCTATAAACATCGAGTAATTGTTGTAAGTAACAGTTTGAGTATTTGCATCATTATTATTTGTTTCTTGAGCAATTCTATAGTTTATATTATCTCCAACAGTAATTATAGCAGGCTGATTATTCATAGCTAAAACTTTCGGACTAGAGACCACTCTAGTGTCACCATTTTTATCTAAAAAATCTATTAGGGATTGCATAGTGAATGTTGCATTATTTACTATATTTACAATACTATTTGAAGTAGAAGATATGGAACTTGCAATATTTTTTGTATCGTCTATTGTAGTTGTACTTTTCAATGATAAATCAAATCTATCCCAATCAATACCTCTATTTGAACTATTTTCTAAATCTACAGACAATATACTAACATCTATAAGAACCTGTTTATGAAGAGATTCTTGTAGTTTATCTATATACTCTTTTACTCTTTTTAATTGACTTCTAGTACCAGTTACAGTTACTAATCCAGCATTCTGATTTACAATAGGCTCTTTTGCTATATATTCTTCCTCACCCGTATTCATTATTGAAACTAGTTCACTCTTGACTGTACCCCAAAAGTCAAATGTATCATTAGAAGTTATTACATTGTCTCCATTACCTGTATTTGCACTACCTGTATCACCCTCAGTAATTTTTATATCGACAGAAGCATCAATATTTGCAGTTCCCTGCCTGATTGAAGTAATATAATCTACTTGAAATGTTTCAGTTTTTAAAGCAGAAATTTTTAAATAATTTTTATTATATTC
This sequence comes from Sulfurospirillum sp., assembly GCA_026988125.1. Taxonomy (GTDB): domain Bacteria; phylum Campylobacterota; class Campylobacteria; order Campylobacterales; family Sulfurospirillaceae; genus Sulfurospirillum_A. The sequence continues at coordinate 7,631 of JALSLU010000083.1, read as the reverse complement.
ATAAAACAGATCATTATCTGAAATTAAAAGCTCAAAAATCTCATCTAAAAACATATCTTTTATATTAATACTATACAGCTCCTTTTTAATTATCTTAGCGGCAACATTATCTTTAACAATTATACTAAAGTTACAGCTATCTGCCAACTGATTTAAAAGCTCAATATTTGTAATAGCCTCTGTAGATTTTATATTAAATACTTTATAATCACATACTCCATTTGTAGTCGCACTCAGATAAGATGGAACAAAACATAAACTAACTATTAAAACGAGTATTTTATATTTATTTAGTAAAAAATTTAATTTTTTTTGCATCTTTTTCCCTTAAAAAAATCTCTTTTTTATTATATCCATTTGAAATAATAACACTCCTGCTTTTTACACCAATAATCTTAAAATCATCAAGACTGTCACCAACTGTAAGCCAATTATTATTGATTTTAACTCTTTTGTTAATAATGGCTTTTAAATTATACACTTTTTCCTTTGTTGTTGATTTTGTATTATTATTTTCAGTATCTATTTCTTTTTTTTGTTTCAATATAAAAGGATCTTTCAAGCTATCTATCTTAGTTTCTTCTATGCCTACTCTTTCTTGACCAATTTTTTTAAAAAAATTATCATAAATTTCAATACTCTCTGAAAAACTTTCACTCGAAAATAAATAGCTTAAAGCTACTAATAGCATAAAAAAAACATATTTTATCAATATTTCATCCCCCAAACAGCAATATCCAATTCACCATTAATTATAGAGTCACTATTTAAGTTAATTTTTTTAATATCAACAACCAATTTACTCTCTTCTAAAGAATTTATAAATTTTAATATACTCTTGAAGTTTCCAGAAAAAATCACTTTTAAAGTTAAAACTTCTTTGATTTGTTGTAAGTTTGGTTCTAAAAACTGGTTTTCTATAAGCTTTAAATCAATATTGTAATGCTTAGCTAAAAGGGTAATTGAATCTAAAAATTTTGCCCAATTTTTATCATTAAAAAGTACATAAGAGAGATCTTTTAACTTCTTATCTACATATGAGTTTTCAAAAGTTATTTGTTTGAGTTTACTCTTATCCTTGTCTAAATCAGTTTTAATTTTTTTTAAAATATAGTTTCTATCTCCATTTTTACTCACAGAGTTTAAAAATGTTTTCTCTTGAATAAGCTTAGCTTCAATACTCTTATACTCTTTTTGGGCTTTTTTTAAGTTTTTCTCAGCAAATGGAAAAATATACATATAGACAAAAAACGCAACTATTGCAAAAATCATAAAAAATATCAGAGAAATTTCACTATCTTTTTTATCTTTTAAATAATTATCAAGTCTACTTAGTAAATTAACTCTATTCATAAGTTAAATCCTTACCATAATAGTACTTAAATACAACTCTTTGTCAAAACCCTTTTCTATTTTATCAGTACTAACCTTATAGTTTTGAAGTTTTGTTAATTCTTTTATTAGTTCTGTAATCTTTTTATCATCACTATTTTGGATATAAAACTTCAAAATCCTATTTTCATACTCAATAGATGAAATTTTTGAATCATATTTATTAATTATTTTTATAATTTTAGTAATATTTTTAGCTTTCATTGGATAATTAATCTTTTTCTCATACATTTGCGTTAATAGTTTTTTTCTAAATTCAAGTTTTTTAGACTCTTGTTCTATAATTTTTGCTACTTTAGCTCTCTCATTTTTTAGTGTACTAATCTCTTTTCTAATTCTATTTGCTTCACTATTCAAGATTTTGTACTCTGTTTTTGCTTTTTTGCTTTCAATATTTAAAAATAAAGAAAAACCATATTGATATGCGGGAAAAGCTAAAGATAAAACCAAACTTGCAGCAATAACGCCTAAAAGTTTACCAGAAGGTCTCTTATTTAGCGGGGGAGGTCTTTTGAACTTAGAAAAATTAAATTTTTCATTATCATCTTCAAGATAAATTTGCGCACTTAGTATTGTTAATATGTGAATTTGATCAATATACCACTCATTTGAATTTATAGCTATGGAGAAATTAAATTCAAAAGATTCCAAACCTAGATAACTTTTTGCATATTCATCAACTCCAATTAAAATACCAACTTCTGAACCAATAAAGATTTTATCTATCTTTTCAATTTCATGCGATCGTTTAGCAAACAAAATAACATCATTTATATACAAAAACAATTCACCAAAAAGTTTCATCAAAGAGGATTGGTAAGCTAAATTAGTTGTTTTTAAGCCTTCAGTCGTTAGTAGTTTTAAAAACTCATCTTCATCAATTCTCTCTCCATTCAATTCACAAAATTTTTCATTTAATTCACTTAATGAATAGTGAAGAGATTTAGAGTATAGATACTCTCCCATTCTATAAATTGCTAAAAAAGCATCATTTTTTTGAAAATATACAAAACAATCAACCGAATCAGACTCAATTAATCTTTTTTTATAGAGTGATTGAATTAGAAATGGTGCGGTGGTTATATAGTCGATGTATTTTGTTTTCTTGATTACTTTATCAAACTGAGAAGTTAATATATTTGAGTCAATTACAAATACATTAAAGGTTTTGTTTTTAGTATTATTAGTTTCAATTTCAGAGTATGTTATGTTATATTCTACGGCGCTATCCAAACCCAGCTCATCATAAACTTTTATCTCGATAGCGTCTTGTAAATCTTCATCCGGTATATTTCTGCTAATTTCAATAGTAGAACTAATTATATTTTTACTCTGTATATAGGATGCAAAAAAAGAATTTCTTTTAATTTTATCTAAATTTATTGGCTTTATTTCATTTTTAAAGTATAAATAAGCTTTTAAACTAACAGGATCTATTGAGATAATCTCATGATAATTTTTTTTATCGATTTTTACCATTGTTTTTACCTATATTTTATGCAAATTAGCCAATCTCTGTACCTATAATAGCATATAAATATTAAATTTATTCTAATACATACCCAATTTTCTTCAAAAAATCCTTATCTTGACTCCACCCTTGCTTGACAACTACAAAAAGTTTTAAAAAAACTCTCTTTCCACTTAGTCTTTCTATGTTTTTTCTAGCTTCATGTCCAATTCTTTGAAGAGTTTTACCATCTTTTCCAATGACTATCCCTTTTTGACTCTTTTTATCTACTATGATGGTAGCATATATGTTATCTATCTCTTCATCTTCTTCTACTTTATCGATTATAACATCGGCAAAGTATGGAATCTCTTCACTGGTATTGCTAAAAATTGCCTCTCTTATGTACTCTTTATACAGGTCTCTTACTGTGTCGGTTGTTAAAATCTCTGTATCGTAAAGATAGGGATGATTTGGTAACTCTTTTACAATTTGATCAAGCAGATACTCTCTTGAAGTTCCCTTCTTTATAGATACAGGTATAAGAGCTTTGAATCTATCTTGATACTTAGAATAGGCTTCTATCTTTTTAAATATCTCTTTTTTGTTAGCATTGTCCATTTTTGTCAAAAGGAGTATGTGAGGGGTGTTTTTTTTATTTTTTTCTAAAAAGGCTTCATAATCTTTTAGACTATCAGTAATTGGAGCTAAAAATAGAATCAAATCACAATCCCCCATAGCCTTTAGAGCCTCATCCATCATAAATTTATTTAAAAGCCTCTCTTTTTCGTGAAGTCCAGGGGTATCTATGAAGATTATTTGAGCATTTTTATGCATAACTATAATGTTTGAGCGTTTTCTTGTAGCATTGGCTTTGTGAGAAACCATAGCGATTTTCTCGCCAACAAGCCAATTTAGGAGCGAACTTTTTCCTGCATTTGGTCGCCCAATAACAGAGACAAAACCCGCTTTTGTCTCAATGTTTGTAGTTTTGTTATCCATTAGAGTATGTACCTACTGCTATCTTCATCTTCTACTATGGTGTCAAGTTTTTGGTGAACCAAATCTTTTGTAATGACTATCTTTTCTCCGGCATGCTCATCTGCACTAAAGCTTATATCTTCTATGACTTTCTCTATAACAGTATGCAGTCTTCTAGCCCCTATATCTTCAGTTTTTTCATTTGTCATTTGTGAAATCTTTGCTATAGCTTTTATCGCTTCATCTTCAAATTCTAGCTCAACATTCTCAACCTTTAAAAGCTCTTTGTATTGACGAAGGAGTGAATTTTTTGCTTGGGTTAAGATTTTATATAGAACCTCTTCAGTTAGAGACTCTAACTCAACCCTTAGAGGGAATCTTCCTTGAAGTTCTGGAATCAGATCGCTTGGTTTACTAAGGTGAAACGCTCCAGCTGCAATAAAAAGCATATGATCAGTCTTTACCATACCATACTTTGTGTTAACATCACTTCCTTCTACTATAGGAAGCAAATCTCTTTGAACACCCTCTTTGCTCGGATCACTTCTGTGAGAAGAGCTTGAGCTTACTGCTACTTTGTCTATCTCGTCCAAAAAGATAATTCCTCCATTTTGAGCCCTCTCTAACGCTTCAATTTTGATTGATTCAAAGTCTAAAAGCTCTTCACTAGCATTGTGCTTTAGAGCCTCTTTTGCCTCTTTAACCTTTAGCTCCTTTTTTACGCTATCTTTTCCACTGTTTAGAATCTTCATAAATGACTCTTGAACCTTTAGCATCTCAGGTGGCAGAGAGCTATCTGATAACTCAGCTCCCTTCTTGATCTCAACCTCTATACTAAGCTCATCAAGCTCACCATTTCTAAGCCTCTCAAGCATCCTAGCATAGCTTCTCTCATAGTCCTCTTTTTTCTGCTCACTAGCACCTTTTGGAAGTGGTGGCAGGAGTTTTTCAATGATAATCTTCTCAACTCTTTGCTCGATTTTCTCTTTATTTTTCTCTCTATGCTCATTTCTTACAAGGTTTATTGAAGCCATCACTAAGTCTCTTACCATAGACTCAACATCTCTTCCTACAAAACCTACCTCAGTATATTTGCTAGCCTCAACTTTTACAAATGGCAAACCCATCATCTTAGCCAATCTTCTAGCAATCTCAGTCTTTCCAACTCCAGTGCTTCCAATCATAAGTATATTTTTTGGCATAATTTCTTCAGCCATTTGGCTATCTAGTTTTAATCTTCTGTATCTATTTCTAAGAGCAATTGCAATAGCCTTTTTAGCTTCAAGCTGCCCTATGATATACTCATCTAAGTATGAAACAATCTCTTTTGGTGTTAAATTCATCTACTTTTTATCCTCTAAAACAAAAGTTTTTATATTTGTATTGGTATAAATACAGAGCTCTCCTGCAATTTGCAAGCTCTCTTTTACTAACAATTCAGGCTCTAGGTTGGCATGTTTTTCTAAAGCTCTAGCAGCACTTATTGCAAAGTTTCCTCCACTTCCAATTGCTGCAATCTTTCCATCTTCAGGCTCAACTACATCTCCATTTCCGCTCAAGATAAAGATATGCTCAGTGTTTAGAACTATCATCATAGCCTCTAGTCTTCTTAGCATCTTATCTTTTCGCCACTCTTTGGAAAACTCTATAACCGATTTAAAAAGATCACCCTTTTTTTGCTCTAAAATCCCTTCAAACATATCAAACAGATTAAAAGCATCAGCAGTGCTACCGGCAAACCCCGCCAATATCTTCCCATGATGAAGTTTTCTAATCTTTGTAGCATTGCCTTTTAAGATAGCATTTCCAAATGTAACCTGTCCATCTCCGCCAATTACTGCTTTTCCGTCAGCTTTGTAGCCTAGTATGGTTGTTGCATCAAACATATGGCTTATTCTCCATCTATTTCAACTTTTAATGGAGCATGGATTCCGTGCCCTAGTTTTAGAGTTATATCATAAATTCCTGTAGCCTTTATAGGATGCTCTATCTCAACTATTTTTTTATCTATATCAATGTTGTGCTGTTTTTTTAGCTCCTCGGCAATTTCCTCTTTGGTAACAGCTCCAAATAAGCTACCATTTGCTCCAAGCTTTCTTTTTATAACAAGAGTTACATTGCTTAGAGTTTTTTCTAACTCTTTTAATCTCTCTAGCTCCTCTTTCTCTTGCTCAGCCTTTCTTCTAAGAGCTGCTTGATGCTTTTTTATAACCTCGTTGGTTGCTAGTTTTGCAAAACCCTTTCCAATCAGAAAGTTTTTTCCATAGCCATCTTTTACCTCTTTAATCTCACCAGCTTTTCCCAATCCCTTTACATCTTTTACCAAAAGTACTTTCATTACATATCTCCATCTATTTTATTTGGTATGGGGGCATTTTTTAGTGTTCTGCCACCATACGAAACTATTCCATTGCTCAAATGAGTAACTCTTTTAAAATTCATTCTACTTAAAACTCTAAGCATATGAGAGGTTCTGCTCCCGGTTCTGCAATAAAGAATCAAAAATCTATCTTTTAAACTCTCCAAAAGTTCCATCTTTGTGTGTATAGTAGTGGTTGGCAAAAGAAGGTCAGTTCCTTCTATGCTTAAATCACTATACTCATAAAGCTCTCTTATGTCTATTAGCAAAAAATCAACTTTTCCATTCTCTCTATCTTTAAGCAGTTTTTCTAAGGTGTCGCTTTCTATCTCAGTGCTACTTAGACTCTCTTTCCATGCCACGCTCAATTAATTTTCACCATAAAACTTTTTATTTTTACCACCAATTATAAATCTAAGGGCGTTTAGTTTTATAAAGCCCTCAGCATCCTTTTGGTTGTAAACCTCATCCTCTTCAAATGTACAAAACTCTGCGTTAAAAAGATTATTTTTTTCACTATGACGACCAATAACCATAACATTCCCTTTGTAAAGCTTTAACCTAACTGTTCCATTTACGCTTTCTTGGGTTTTGTCTATCATTGCTTGCATCATCTCTCTCTCAGGAGCAAACCAAAAACCATTATAAATAGCAGTTGCATACTTTGGCATAATCTCATCTTTTAAGTGAGCAGCCTCTCTATCTAGTGTTATGCTCTCTATGGCTCTGTGAGCTTTTAGCATAATAGTTCCACCAGGGGTCTCGTAACAGCCTCTACTTTTCATACCTACAAATCTGTTTTCTACTATATCGATCCTACCTATGCCGTGTTTACAACCTAGCTCATTTAAAGCTTCAAGCATCTTTGCGGGGCTAAGTTTTTTGCCATTTAGTGTAACAGGATCACCCTTTTTATAGCCAATTTCTACAACTTCTGGCTCATTTGGCGCATCTATTGGATTTGTTGTCCATCTCCACATGCTCTCTTCTGGCTCTTGGTTTGGATCTTCTAAAATCAAACCCTCATAGGAGATATGAAGAAGGTTTGCATCCATAGAGTAGGGTGATTTTCCCTCTTGCTTCTCAATCTCTATGCCATGCTCTTTTGCATAAGCAAGCAGTTTCTCTCTTGAATTTAGATCCCACTCTCTCCAAGGAGCAATTATGGTTAAATCTGGATTGATTCCCAAGTACCCAAGTTCAAATCTAACCTGGTCATTTCCTTTGCCAGTAGCCCCGTGACTTACTGCATCAGCTCCAGTTAGCTTTGCTATCTCAGCCTGTCTTTTTGCTATGAGTGGTCTAGCTATACTAGTTCCTAGTAGGTACTCACCCTCATATATAGCATTGGCTCTAAACATTGGAAAAACATAGTCTCTAACAAACTCCTCTTTTAAATCCTCTATGAAAATATTTTCAGGTTTTATTCCTAACTCAAGCGCTTTTTTT
>JALSLU010000082.1 GCA_026988125.1 Sulfurospirillum sp. | reverse complement strand
TATGGCTCACTCTAAGGGAGATGTACCAAACCATACTAGCTCCTACATAAGTGCTGTAGTTTCACCTCAAAGAAAAGTAGCTCTAAGGCTTATTAATGAATTTGTTGAGGATTTTAAAGCGAGTGCACCAATATGGAAATATGATTTAATTGATGGTAAAAGAGTTTATGCAAAAGATAGAAGTTTGCCACTAAAAGGGGCAGGATTATTATCTGACCTTACGCACCATAAGCACAACTAGGTGATAAAAGTTGCACTCTAATGCAAGGAAGTATAGCAAAATTGTAGTTATACTACTATGAAGCTATGACTCTATAGCAGTAGAGTGCAACTTTTATCATCCTAAGGACAGAATGATAAAGAACCATCTGCTTCGTTAGTTTATTTTCACCGTAGCTTTGGCTACGCTAAAAGTAAACGGCCTTGCATATAGTGTTTTCTCATTCTGCCTAGGTGTGTTTATAGTGCGTAAGGTCAGTTATTAAGAGGGGATTAAATGAAATTTAAAGATTATGATGAAACCATAAATGATTTGATAAATTCGATTCAAGGGTTAAGAACTCTTGTAAAAAAGGTTTTTATTACAGAGGCCTTTGGTTATGTTTTAGCTGAAGATATAGTTGCTAATAGCAACTCACCAGAGTATGTTACTTCTGCTATGGATGGGTATGCAATAAGATGGGAAGACCAAAAAAGTGTTAATTTAGTTCTAAAAGATTTTGTTCCAGCTGGTAGTGAAACTAAAAGCTTTGTTGGAGAAGGAGAGTGTGTTAAAACTTTTACTGGATCTTTAATGAGCGAAGGAAGTGATACTCTTATACCTATAGAAAATGTTGAAGTAAAAGGCAATGCTGTTAAGATTATAACTCCTGTAAGTAAAGGTTTTGCAACCAGAGAGGTAGGAGAAAACTACAAAAAAGGTGAAGTCCTAATAGAACGGGGTTGTAAGATTGGTTTTAGTGAAATTGGAGTTCTAGCAGAGCTAGGATTTGTTCAAGTAGCAGTTTATGATAGACCCAAAGTTAGTATAATCGCAACAGGTAGTGAAATTTTAGATATTGGTGAAGAAAAATTTAGCAATGCTCAAATTAGAAGTTCAAACCATGTAACAATTGAAGCTATTGTAAAAAATGAATGGGCAGATACTGCAAGAGTTGGTATAGTCAAAGATAATAAAGATGAAATAAAAGAGAAGATTGTAGAAGCTCTTGAACACAGTGACATAGTTATAACTACAGGCGGTGTTAGTGTAGGGGATTATGATTTTGTAAAAGAGATTTTAAAGGGCTTAGAGGTTGAGTATGTGGTAGACGGAGCTTCAATCAAGCCTGGAAGACACATAAAAATAGTCAAAGCTGGAAAAAAGTTTATATTTGCATTGCCCGGGTTTCCATACAGTAGCGCAGTTATGACATTTTTATATGTGGTACCATTTATTCGTTCACTACAAGGGCTACCTGCGAAAAGTAGGTATATTAGTGCTATTATGGAAGAGGACTATAAAAAGAGATCACCATTTACAGAGTTCAGTGCTTGTAATTTGATCTTAAAAGATGGACAATTTTATGTAAATTTAGAGGGTAAAAAAGTAGGAAGTAGCGCAATTTTAACAAATCTGTTAAACAATAGTGCACTTCTAAGAGTTGAAAAAGAGTCTGAGTTAATAAAAAAGGGCGAAAGAGTTAGGGTGCTACCTATGGGAAGTGTTTTATTGTAGAAAGAAGGTTATTAGTTGTCATATTAGCTGCACTAAGCTCAATTGCTCCAATTGCCATAGATACATATATACCATCTATGCCATCAATTGCTAGTTTCTATGGAGTTGGTATTGACTCTGTTGAAATTTCTCTGAGTCTATTTTTGCTTGGATTTGCTTGTGGACAGTTTTTTGGTGGAGCAATATCTGATAATTTTGGTAGAAAAAAGACATCAAGTTTAGGATTGGTTGGGTTTGCCTTTTTAAGTTTTTTGATAATTTTTTCTTCAACTATTTATGAATTATGGGTATATAGATTTTTTCAAGCATTGTTTGGAGGTATCATAGTAGTTAATGCAAATGCAACCATAAGGGATTTATTTAATGGACAAGAGGCGGCAAGGGTTTTTACCATAGTAGGAACTATAAGTATGTCAGCGCCTCTTCTAGCTCCTGCTATTGGGGCAGGACTTATCCATTTTTTTAGCTGGAAATCTGTTTTTTATTTTTTTACAATTTATGCTTTGATTATATTTTTTGCTGTTCAACTTTTTATAAAAGAGAGTTTTATAAAAACAAAAAAGGGTTTCATAAGCTCCTATGTGAGCGTTTTTGCAAATAAAAATGCTAGGGGTTTGATCGTTTTATTCCCTATGATATTTTCAGCTATGTTTATCTTCATAAGCAAGTCAGCATTTGTGTATATGGAGTATTTTGGTGTAAGTTCAGATTTTTTTCCACTATTTTTTGGTGCAGATGTAATATTTGTAATGATAATGGCAAAAGTTAATCTTTTGCTTATGAAAAGATATAAGATTTTTCAAATTATAAAGTATGCAATATATACACAATTTATAATTTCAATTTTTCTTTTAATTGAGCTTTTAGAGCCAACCCTTTTTATGATGTTTGTTTTGCTAACAGCTCATGTGAGTATGTTAGGGTTTCTATTTGGTAACCTAAATGCTTTAATTTTAGAAAATTTTCCAACAAATGCTGCAACTGCCACAGCAGTTATTGGGGTGTTGAATTTCTCTGTAGGAGCGGCTATTGCAACTTTAGCAAGCCTTTTTCATAACGGAACTCTTGTTCCTGTTAATTTGGGTATATTTTTACTAACTATGTTAGCATTTTTTTGGGTTAGGCGTTTGAGCTTTCACTCTTTTTAGAGAAACCTGAGTTTTTCTTTCTCTTTGGCTTTAGCTCTAACTTCTCTACAATCTCTTTGTAATCTATCCCCATCTTGTGCATATGTGCAAAACATGTAACACAAACTGCTATAGCATTTGGTACCTCATCTTTTTTTTTGTATGATTGTATATTTTTATCACTAACCTTAATTAGTTTACTAAATTTTGGAAGAGTTAGCTCTGCATCTAAGAGCATTTTTTTAAACTCTATAAAAGTCATGACAGTTCCTTTATTATAAAAAGTAGTGTATATTACCATATTTTATAGATTTTTTATATAAAATTTGACTTCTTTGATAAAAAAATGTATAATGCCTATATAATATTACCATTGGTAGTAAAATAAAACATAAGGAGCCAAAAATGGCAAAAGAGTTAAAGAAGAAAAGTGTTAAGGGTGTTGTTAAGAAAGCAACTAAAAAAGCTGTAGCTAAAAAAGTTATAAAAAAGAAAGATGCAAAAAAGGTTGCTAAGAGAGTTTTAAAACTTGTTTGCAAAAAATCTCCATCTAAGAAGAAAGCTGCAAATAAAATTGCAAAAAAAGCTATAAAAAAAGTAGCTTAAGAGTATACCTTAAAAATTAGTCTCACTTTGGGGCTAATTTTTTTATAGCCAAAGAGGCTAGAGTTAAACCAAAAGCTCCCGTTACACCTACAAAACTTCCTAAATCTTTACATTTTGGTTCTTCTGGTGAGAAGACTACATCAAATTTTTTATTAAAATTTACTTTTTTTAGCTCATTTCTAAACTTTTTAGCTAAACCATCACCATATGTTTTCCAGATGCTTCTTATTTCTATTTGAGTTGGATCTAGTTTTTTTGCTCCACCCATTGAACTTATGAGTTTGGAGTAAGTTTTTTGTGCAGTTGCTACTTTTGCATCTATATCATCTATAGCATCAATCACTAGATCAAATTTGTCAAAATTAAACTCATCAACCCAGCTAGGAGTAACTTTTACATCTATTGGAGTCACTTTTGGATATAGTTTTTTAAAAACAAAAACTTTGGTTTGACCAATATGTTCACTTCCTATCTGCCTATTTTGATTTGTTATTTCAAACTTATCAAAATCAACTATTGTTATATTCTCGATGCCACTTCTATAAAGTGCATCTAAGCAGAACCCTCCAACTCCACCAACCCCTAAGAGGAGGATTTTTTTTTCTCTTAAGTGATCAAAATTTTCTGCAAAAATCGCTCTTACCCTAGTGAACTTATCAACCATCTATCCACTCACTAAGCGTATTCATCTCTTCATATGCGCTCATATCTAGCTTAACAGGAGTTATAGAGACATATCCATCTTCTATAGCACTTAAATCACAGCTTTTATTTGGGCTTGGTTGCCAATTTAAGACATGTGTTCCTATCCAGTAGTACTCTTCTCCTCTTGGATTCCTATGAAGATGAGCATCGTTATTGTACATCTTGGTTCCAGCGTGAGTTACTTTTATGCCTTTGCACTCACTTGGTTTTATGGCTGGTATATTTACATTTAAAAATTTTCTTTCATTTAGTGGAAAGCCCTCATTTAAAACTTTTTTTGAAATTTTATATGCATACTCTTTAGCCAAATCATAACCATACTTATCTATAGAAGCTACACCATCTTCATAAACTTGTGAAAATGCGATCGCAGGGATGCCTTGTAAAACTGCTTCCATAGCCGCACTCGCAGTACCACTATATGTTATATCTTCACCCATATTGGAGCCTATATTTATGCCACTAACTACCAAATCAGGAGTAAAACCCTCTTTAAATAGAGCATGTAATGCTAGATAGATACAATCTGTTGGAGTTCCATCATCAAGCTTATAAAAGTCATCATCTAGTTTTACAAACCTTAAAGGTCGAGTTAGAGTTAGTGAGTGACCACAGGCTGATTTTTCCGTAGTTGGAGCAACAACAGTTATGTGTCCTAGAGGTTTTATTGCCTCAACTAAAGCTTTTAAGCCTTCGCTTTCAAATCCATCATCATTTGTTATTAGAATTTTTTTCATACAACCAACTTTCAAATTTTTGCAAAATTATACCAATTAAAGTATAAAATTATCCATTTTGAAGTAAACTATGTGTTAAATTAAGTTCCTCTAAGACTATAAGGGGTTGTTCAAGAAGTCTATTAAAGGAGAGGTTGTTATGAATCTTTTGGTATCTATTTTAGAGCCTTCAGCCAATTTGCATTTTGAGCCAATATATAAATCATTAAAGAATTGCAAAATTTTTGGTATCTTTGATGAGAGATTTGGTAAACCGATTTTGCCAAGTTCAGCCTTTTCTATAATGGGATTTGTTGATGCCATTTCTAAAATATGGTTAGCTAAAAAAACAATAAAACAGATGGTTGAGATTAGCTCTAAAGTAGATAAAGTCTTACTTATTGATTCTCCAGCTTTTAATCTTCCATTAGCAAAGGCCATAAAAGAGGCAAACCCAAAAGTAACTATTGTTTACTATATTCTTCCTCAAGTTTGGGCTTGGAGAGCAAATAGAGTTAAAAAGGTAGAGAGCTATTGTGATGTTTTGGCTTCAATACTTCCCTTTGAGAGTAAATTTTATAACAGATCTCTTTATGTTGGTAATCCACTACTTGATGAAATTTCCGATTTTAAAAATGGTTATACAAGAAGTGGAGTGGTCTCATTTCTGCCTGGAAGTAGAAAAAGTGAAATAAAAAGACTTTTTCCTATTTACAAAGAGGTAGCAAAAAGAGTAGACAAAAAAAAGATATTGGTAATTCCAAAGCATTTTTCACAGGATGATATAGATAAAATATATGGTGATGTGAGTGGGTTTGAAGTCTCTAGAGATGCTAGAGAGAGCTTTTTAAGAAGTGAGTTTGCCTTTGTTTGTTCAGGAACTGCTACTCTTGAAGGCTCTCTTATAGGAACTCCTTTGGTGTTGGCTTACAAAGCAAAAAGAGTCGATACTTTTATAGCAAAAAGATTTGTAAAGATAAAATATGTTGGTTTAGCAAATATTATACTAGATTTTGCTAAAATGGAGCCTCTACATGTAGAGTTGCTTCAAGAAAAGGTAACGGTTGAAAATCTTTTAAAAGAGTATGAGCAGATGGATTGTGAGAGATTTTATAAAAGATCAAAAGAGCTTCATAGGATTTTAAAACATGGAAGTTCAAAAGATATGATAAGGATACTAAATGAATAAAGAACCAATGACAGAGTATGGATATAAAAAACTAACTGAAGAGTTGAATGATTTAAAAAAGGTACAAAGACCAAACATAGTAAAAGAGATTGATATTGCTAGAAGTCATGGAGATTTAAAAGAGAATGCAGAGTACCATGCCGCAAAAGAGAAACAAGCTTTTATTGAGAGTCGAATTGCGGAGTTGAGCAATCTTTTAGCAAATGTTCAAGTGATTGATCCTAGTAAGTATGAGCATGAAAAAGTTAGGTTTGGCTCAACCGTTAAACTAGAAAACTTAGATACCGAAGAGGAGATAACCTATACCATAGTTGGTAGATTTGAGAGCTCTCCTAGTAGAGGACTTATCTCCTTTAATACTCCTCTTGCTAAGGGTTTGATGGGAAAAGAGGAGGGTGATGAAGTTGAAATAACTCTTCCTCATGGAAAGTGTGAATTTGAGGTATTGGAGGTTTTTTATAAACCTATAGATTTTGAAGGGTAGGATATGATTAGAGTTGGTGTAGTAGGTGTTAGTGGATACACCGGAATTGAGCTTGTAAAGATACTTCTTCCTCATCCAAATTTTGAAATCTCCTTTGTAGCAACTAGTAAAGGTGGTGAAAGTTTAACATCTTTGCACCCAAGTTTAAAAGGAGTTGTAGAATTGGATGCAAGAAAGAGTGATCCAAAAGAGATAGCATCTATGTGTGATTTAGTATTTTTAGCACTTCCTCACAAAGCTGCTATGAATATAGCCAAAGATCTAATAGACTTAAATGTAAAAGTTGTAGACTTAAGTGCTGATTATAGATTGGAATTAAAAACTTATGAGAAGTTTTACTGCTCTCATCAAGACATAAAGAACTTAAAGCATTCAGTATATGGACTTCCTGAAATCTACAAAGATGAGATAAAAGATGCAAACTTAGTAGCAAATCCGGGGTGTTATCCAACGGCTTCTTTGCTTGGAATTTTACCTTTTTGTGACTATATAGATGAGAAATCCTCTATATACATAGATGCAAAGAGTGGAGTTAGTGGAGCAGGTAAAAGCCCTAGTGATGTAAAGCACTTTGTAAAAGTTAATGAAAACATTTTTGCATACAACCCTTTTGGGCATAGACACTCTCCCGAAATAAGAGAGAAGCTAAAATATGTCTCAAATAAAGAGTTTGATATAAATTTTGTTCCTCATCTCATCCCTGTTACTAGAGGGATGTTAGTAAGTATATATGTAAAGCTAAAAAGCAAGATAGATGCCAAGAAAGTTTTGGAAGAGTTTTATAAAGATTGTGAATTTATTAGAGTTAGAGATGAGCCTGTAGAGATTAAAGCCACTTCTGGAACAAATTTTTGTGATCTTTTTGTTGCTCAAAATGGATTAAATCTATTTATATCTTCTAGTATAGACAATCTTCTAAGGGGGGCTTCATCCCAAGCAGTAGTTAATGCAAATTTAATGAGTGATCTTAATGAGGGAGTTGGGATCCCAAAAATTGCTTATGTGCCTTAAGATAAAAAATAGAGCGGTTTTTATATCTGATGCTCATGAGAGTAGCTATAGCAACAATTTTTATAGGTTTTTGCAAAGAATTGAAACAAATCAAATAGAGGCTTCACAACTTTTTTTAATGGGTGATATGTTTGATTTATTGGTTGGGGATGTGAAGTTTAGTTGTGATATGTATAGAAAACATATTGAGCTAATCAATAAAATTTCTTTAAAAATGGAAGTTTTTTATTTTGAAGGCAACCATGATTTTAGGCTCAAAAGGCTTTTCCCACATACGAAAGTATTTTCTTTTTCTATGCAACCCGTAAGGGCAGAGTTTGAAAATGGTAGCAGAGTTCATCTCTCCCATGGAGACAAATTTGAAGGAGTTTTATATCTTTTTTACACAAAGATAATTCGATCAAGTTTAGTTTTGAAATTTCTAAACATTTTGGATCTCTCATTGAGTGGTAAAATTTCAAAAAAAATCCAGCAAAATCAACTAAAAAAAAATTTGTGTAAAAAGATAGAAAATTTTGAACCCATAATTGTTAACAAATTACCAAACTATGAGCCTAGAGAGGGAGAGTTTATAATAGAAGGACACTATCATCAAGATAAAAAAATAGTTAAATGTGGTATAACTTATATAAATTTGCCATCTTTTGCGTGTAATCAAAGTTTTTTTATTGTAGAATGTGTCAACAATATAAAGTTTGCTCAAAACAGATTAAGGGGCTAAGATGTTTGATGATGATGTACTAAAGGTAGGCTCCAATGAGATGGAGTTGGTTGATTTTCGCATATTAAAACAAGAGGATGATGGAACTATATATGAGGGAATCTATGGAGTAAATGTTGCAAAGGTTAGGGAGATTATAAAAATTCCAAAGTTAACAGAGCTTCCAGGAGTACCAGAATATATAGAGGGAATTTTTGATTTACGAGGAGTTGTTATACCTGTTGTAAACTTGGCTAAATGGATGGAGATAAATGAGCCACCAGCAGATAAGCTCAAACCTAGAGTTATAATTGCGGAGTTTAGTGACATACTCATAGGTTTTATTGTGCATGAGGCCAAAAGAATTAGAAGAATAAGCTGGAATGACATAGAGCCAGCCTCCTTTGTAGCAGGTATGGGTTCACTTGATAAATCACAAATAACGGGTGTAACAAGAATAGAGAATGATGAAGTTCTTCTAATCTTAGATTTAGAAAGCGTAGTCCAAGAGCTAGGAATTTATCAGCCAAATATGGAAGCTGACAATAACATAATAGACCAAATAGAAGGAACAGCCCTTATACTAGATGATAGCGTTACCGCTAGAAGACTTGTAAATGACGCTCTTAAGAGAATGGGTATGAGGGTTGTTGAGGCTAAAGATGGAAAAGAGGGTTTAGAGAAACTAAATGAGCTATATGAAGTGTATGGTGACAAGCTTGAAAAAGAGCTGAGAATTATTATTTCAGATGTAGAGATGCCTAGAATGGATGGATTTCACTTTGCAGCAAATGTAAAAGAGGATGAGAGATTTAAGAGTATTCCTATTGTATTTAACTCATCAATAAGTGATCATTTTAGTGAAATTAGAGGAAAAGAGGCGGGCGCTGATGCCTATTTGACAAAATTTGATGCGTCGGTTTTTTATAAAGAGATTTCAAAAGTTATAAAATCCCACGTAAAAACTGAAGAGTAAGGTGTGAGCTATGGATGAAATGCAAGAAATTTTAGAAGATTTTTTAATTGAAGCGTTCGAGCTTATTGAACAACTTGATCAGGACTTAGTGGAGTTAGAGAGTAATCCTGAGGACTTAGAGCTACTAAATAGTATCTTTAGAGTTGCTCATACAATCAAGGGCTCATCTTCATTTTTAAGCTTCGATGTTTTAACAAAGCTTACACATCATATGGAAGATGTTCTAAACAAGGCTAGAAAGGGTGAAGTAAAACTCACTGAAGATGTTATGGATGTAGTTTTAGAGTCAATCGATATGATGAAAACTCTACTATACTGTATCCGCGACAATGGAAATGACACTGCTATAGATATGGATTTGACTGACATCATTAGTAGACTTGATGCAATAAGCTCAGGTGAAGAGATTCCTCAAAGCACTCAAAGCTCACAGGCGAGTGAGCCAAAAGAGGATGAACCAAAAGAGGAAATCAAAGAGGAACCAAAAGAGGAGGAGTTGAGTACAGAGGCTTATTCTGACTTGAGTGAGGATGAGATAGAAGCAGAGATAGAAAGATTGCTTCAAGAGAAAAAAGAGGAGAGTAAAAAGAAAAAGGCCAAAAAGGAGGCTGAGCCTGTTTCAAAACCTGCTGTTACACCAAAAAAACCTAGCAATAAACCGGTATCTTCACCCAAAAAATCAGCAAGTAATTCAAAAAAGTCTGGAGGAGCAGCTCCTGCTAAGAGAACGGCTTCATCTTTAGAGCAGACTATTAGGGTTGAAGTTAGCAGATTAGATCACCTTATGAATCTAATTGGAGAGCTTGTTTTGGGTAAGAACAGGCTCTTAAAAATTTATGATGATGTAGAGGAGAGGTATGAGGGAGAAAAGTTCTTAGAGGAGCTTAATCAAGTGGTTTCAGCCATATCCCTAGTTACAACCGATCTTCAAATTGCAGTTATGAAGACAAGGATGCTTCCTATTGCAAAAGTTTTCAATAAGTTTCCAAGGATGGTAAGAGATCTCTCAAGAGAGCTTGGAAAGAGTATAGAGCTTAAAATCTCTGGTGAAGAGACCGAGCTAGATAAATCAATTGTTGAAGAGATTGGAGATCCGCTTGTACATATTATTAGAAACTCATGTGATCACGGGATAGAAGATCCTGACACTAGAGAAGCTATGGGTAAATCTAGAACAGGTTTAGTTGAGCTAAAAGCATACAACGAGGGTAACTCTATCGTTATTGAGATTACAGATGATGGTAAAGGGTTAGATGCAGATCTTTTGAGACTAAAATGTATAGAAAAGGGCTTAATTACAGAGAGAGAAGCAGATACCATGACCGACAAAGAGGCATTTGCTCTTATTTTTAAGCCCGGTTTTTCTACGGCTGAAAAGGTTTCAAATGTAAGCGGTCGTGGTGTTGGTATGGATGTTGTTAAGACCAATATAGAAAAGTTAAACGGTATAATAGAGATAGATAGCGAGATAGGGAAGGGAACCATTATAAAAATGAAAATCCCTCTTACATTGGCAATTATACAAGCGCTATTGGTAGGAGCTCAAGAGGAGTACTATGCAATTCCTCTTGCCTCTGTTTCTGAGACTGTTAGAATCTCAATGGATGAGATATATACTGTTGAAGGAAGAAATGTTTTAAGGCTCAGAGATGAGGTTTTATCTTTGGTTAGGTTATCAGATATCTTTAATGTAAAACAGGTGTATGATTCAGGTGAATATACCTATGTTGTTGTTATAGGTTTAGCTGAACAAAAACTTGGAATTATAGTTGATAGCTTGGTCGGACAAGAGGAGACAGTTATAAAATCTATGGGAGATTATCTACAGGGCATAGATGGAATTGCCGGAGCTACTATAAGGGGCGATGGTAGAGTAACTCTTATAGTCGATGTAGCTTCTTTGATGGATATGGCTAAAAATTTAAAAGTTGATATAAGAGAAAAAACTCAATCTGAGCAGAAGAAAAAAGAGAGTCCAAGTGATTATACTGTCCTAATAGTAGATGATAGCAAAATGGATAGAAAAATTATGCAAAAATCACTTGCACCAACAGGTGTAAAAGTTATTGAAGCAACCAACGGACAGGAGGCTCTTAATATTTTAAAATCAGGTGAGCATGATATAGATGCTATGCTTATAGATATAGAGATGCCAAGAATGGATGGTTATACTTTAGCAAGTGAGATTAGAAAGTATTCAAGATATAAAAATCTACCACTTATAGCTGTTACATCTAGAACAAGCAAAGCAGATAGATTAAGAGGTGTTGAATCTGGAATGACTGAGTATATAACCAAGCCTTATTCACCAGAGTACTTGGAGAGTGTAGTGCGTAAAAATATAAATCTTTTAGCGGAGTAGTGTTATGGCAGACAAATTGAATCAAATATTTCAAAAGCAGCAAAAACAGATAGAAGAACCAGATAGGAGTGATGAGAACATTGTTCAGTTGGTAGGATTTATAGTTGGAGAGGAGGAGTTTGCTGTTCCAATTTTAAATATAGTTGAAATTATAAAGCCAATTGACTATACTAGAGTTCCTAGTGTGCCAGATTATGTATTGGGTGTTTTTAATATTAGGGGAAATGTTATACCATTAATCGATTTGAGAAGAAAGTTTAATCTACCTCCAATCAACAATACTCCAGATACAAGATACATTGTTATGAAGGGTGAAAACAATATAGCTGGATTTGTTATAGATAGGTTGACTGAGGCTATAAGAATAAACCAAAACAGAATTGATCCTCCACCTGAGACAATCTCAACCGATAAGGGAATGATATATGGAATCGGTAAGAGAGAAGATAGCATGCTTACAATTCTGAAGGTAGAATCTCTTTTGAAAAGAGATTTTTAAAAAAATGGGTGGATTATGTGTTTTTGATTTTGATTCAACTCTTATGGATGGCGAAACTATAGATTTTTTTGCTTCAAAACTAGGGATTGAGGACAAAGTTTCAGAAATAACTGCAAAAGCAATGGCAGGAGAATTGGATTTCTTTGAGAGCTTAATTACCAGAGTTGGGTTTTTAAGGGGGCTTGAAGTAAGTGTTGTTAAAGAGGTGTGCAAAAATTTACCATATATGCTAGGAGCAAAAGAAACTATAGAGACTCTCAAAAAGATGAACTATAAAGTCATAGTTTTTAGTGGCGGATTTAGAGATGCTACAGGTTATGCGAAAGATGTACTGGGGTATGATGCAGATTTTTCCAATATATTACACGCTAAGAATGGAGTGCTTAGTGGAAAGGTTGGTGGCGATATGATGTTTGACTTTAGCAAAGGAGATATGCTAAAAAGAGTTCAAGCTCTCTTAGGAGTTAAGCCTGAAGATACAATCTGTGTTGGTGATGGAGCAAATGATCTATCTATGTTTAAATATGCGTCTAAAAGGGTAGCGTTTTGTGCAAAAGATGTTTTAAAAAAAGAGGCAAATATAGTGATTGACAATAAAGATTTAAGAGAGATGCTAAATTATGTATAGAGATATAAATTTTTCGCTTTGGTGTGATTTTATCGAGAGAGATTTTCTAAAAGGTGAGTTTAGTGAACTGATTGAAAAGAGTGTATTTAATGGTGCAACTAGCAACCCAGCTATTTTTAAGTCAGCATTTTTAAATTCTAGTAGTTATGATGAGGATAAAAAAAGACTTAAAGGCAGGAGCGCAAAAGAGATTTATGAAGCTTTGGCAGTTGAAGATATAAAATTGGCTGCAAAAAGACTACTGCCTCTTTATGAGAGAGGATATGATGGATTTATCTCTATAGAAGTTGATCCACTATTGTGTGATGATGCAAAAGGAACTATAGAAGAGGGAAGAAGGCTTTATAGTGAAATTGGTTATCCAAATGTTATGATCAAAGTTCCTGCTACAGATGCTGGATATGAAGCTATGGAAACTCTTATGAGTGAGGGTATAAATATCAATGCTACTCTTATATTTTCGCCCAACCAAGCTAAAAAGTGTTTAGATGCTTTTGAGAGAGCCTCTAGGAAGATAGATATGAATTTACCTAAGGGCGTTATTAGTGTTTTTGTAAGTAGATTTGATAGTAAATTAGATGATAAATTAGAAAAATTAGGAATCAAGGTGGCAAAGGTTGGTATCTATAACGCAACAAAAATTTATAATTTAATAGAATCTAGAGGTTTGAAAAATGTAAGAACTCTTTTTGCAAGCACGGGAGTAAAAAGAGATGATTTAGAACCAGACTACTACATAAGAGAGCTTTTGTATGAAAATTCTGTTAATACTGCACCTTTAAAAACTATTTTGGAGTTTATAAAAAAAGATAGAGCTAATTTAAAAACTTCTGATATAGAGTATGAAGATTTTTTTAAAAATTTAGAAGATAATGGAATAGATTTAAATAGAGTCTATGAAGAGCTCTTAGATGAAGGAATTGAAGCATTTAAAAAGGCTTTTAGAGAAATTTTAGATAACTTTTAAGGAGTTTTTGTGCCTGTAGATGTATCTTCTTTGACTTTTGAGATGACAAAAAAACTCAAATTTTATCTTGATAAACTTGTAGAGCATAATGGAAGTGATCTACATATAAAGAGTGGTGCCAATATTAGAGGAAGGATACACGGAGAAATTGTTTCTCTCTCTAGTGAGGTATTGTCTTATGAAGATGGATTGACACTAGCAAAAGAGTTGTTAAGAAGTAGATTTGATGAATTGGTAAAAAATAAAAATGTGGATTTTACTTTTAAATTAAATGATAGGTATAGGTTTCGTGTAAATATATTTTTTCAAGTAGATGGAGTAAGTGGAGTATTTAGGACAATTCCAACATCTATGCCCACAGTTGAGTCTTTGGGACTACCTTTGGTTATCAATAATTTTTGTGATGTGCCAAGAGGACTGGTTTTGGTTACAGGACCCACTGGTAGTGGTAAAACTACAACTTTGGCATCAATAATAAATAGAATAAATCTTACTCAAAAAAAGCACATTATAACTATTGAAGATCCTGTGGAATTTGTTTATAAAGATCAAAAAAGTTTAGTTAATCAAAGAGCAATTGGTCAAGATGCCATAGATTTTGCCGATTCTCTAAGAGCTGCACTTAGAGAGGATCCAGATGTTATACTAGTTGGTGAAATGAGGGATTTAGAAACTATTGAGACCGCTATGCATGCAGCTGAAACAGGACATCTAGTACTTTCAACTCTTCACACGGTTGATGCAAAAGAGACTATAGGAAGAATTGTTGGGATGTTTCCAGGGAGTGAGCAAAATAGGATCAAAATGTCTCTAGCCTCAGTCTTGCAGGGGATTGTATCACAAAGGCTTGTAAAAACAGTTGATGGAGGGAGGTGTGCAGCAGTTGAAATTCTAGTTAGAAATAGCAGAATTGAATCTTTAATACTAGATGGTAGAGACAATGAGATACCAGATGCTCTAAAAGAGGGTAAGGATGTTTATAAATCACAAACCTTTGATCAAGCACTGTTAGACTTGTACGCAATTGGTAAAATATCAAAAGAGGAGGCACTAAAAAGTGCTACTAGCAGGAATGATTTAGCTATGGCTATAGATTTTTATGATGCTTCAAAAGAGGTTTCTAAAAAAGATTTAAAAGAAAAAAATTATATAGAAGATGATAAGGATATAATAGGTTTAAAGCAAAAGTAAAGTAATATTACTGTAAAATCTCCAGTTCAAAATAATCTAAAGGATAGAAATGTTAGAAGGTATTATTAGAGAGAGTATCGACAAAAAGAGCACTAAGGCTCTAAGGAGAGATGGGTTTCTAATTGCTAACATTTACGGAAAAGGTGTTGAAAATGTCAACGCAGCGTTTAAAAATAACGAATTCGTAAAAGCAGTTAAAAACAAAACATCTTTAGCTTTTCCAGTAAAAGTGGGAGATAAAGAGTTTAAAGTTGTTATTCAAGAGTATCAAAAAGATCCAGTTACTTCACAGCTTTTACATGTAGATTTAAGAGTGGTTCAAGATGGCGTAATCTCAAGGTATTTGGTACCTGTTAAAACAGTTGGAACTCCAAAGGGTCTTAAAAACAAAGGGGTTTTAATTCACTCTAAAAAGAGAATTTTAGTAAAATGTTCAGGAGATAATCTTCCAGATTGTTTTACACTGGATGTTAAAGATTTAGATGTTGGAGACTCTTTATTAGTTAGAGACTTGGAAGTTCCGCAAAATGTAAAAGTTTTAGATGAGGATAGAGTTTCAATTGTTGGAGTTATAAAAGCTAAATAATGACTCTACTAGTTGGGCTTGGAAATCCAGACTCAAAGTATAAAAAAAACCGACATAATGTCGGTTTTATGTTGATAGATAAATTTAAAGAAAAACTTCAAACTTCAGATATATCAAAGCCTCAATTTAGAGGCGAACTACTAAAGTATAAAGACTTGTTGCTTCTCAAACCACTTACTTTTATGAATCTTTCTGGAGCTAGCGTAAGAGCTGTGTGTGACTACTATAAGCCAGATAGAGTTATAGTTATACATGATGATTTAGATTTACCATTTGGAAGTCTAAAGTTTAAATTTGGTGGAGGGCATGGTGGACATAATGGTCTAAGGTCTATTGATGAAAATATAACAAATGAGTATCTTAGAGTAAGAGTAGGCATAGGAAAACCTAAGGAGAGATCAAAAGTTTCTAACTATGTTTTATCAGATTTTACCAAGGAAGAGTTTAGTAAACTAGAGAGCATATTAAATGTTGCAATTGATGCAATAAAAGAGTTTTTAAATGGGAGTAGCTTAAATAGTATCTCTTCAAAATATACTCTAAAAGGTAAGTAGTGAAAATTTATCAGAAATATATAGTATATAGCTATTTAAAAAATTTTTTTATCATTTTTCTCTCTTTAGAATTTTTTTATGTAGGTATAGATGCTATAACAAACTATGCTAAATTTCCAGAATCTGCAAATTTAAAGTTACTCTATGTAGTATTTAAAATTTTGGATGCAATTAACTATGCTATGCCTTTATCTATAATTTTTGCAATGATTGTAACAAAACTTAGTATGTTAAAATCTAATGAATTGGTTGTGCTTTACTCTTGCGGGTTAAGTAAAAAGAGTGTTATAAAGCCTATCTTTTTAACCTCGATTTTTTTAACTTTTATTTATATCATTCTAAATTTTACTCCGTTTGTATATGCTTATGAGTATAGTTTAAATCTGTTAAAATACAATACTATTTCAAAAACCTCTAGTAGATTATTTTTAAAAAATGACAATCAGTACATCTATTTTCAAAATTTAGAGCCATTAAAAAAACAAGCAAGAGGGATTAAAATTTTTTATATAAGAGATGGAGATTTAACAAAAATAGTTAGTGCAAAAAGTGGATACTTTAAACAGGACTACTGGGTTTTAAAGGATGTAAAAATCGAGTATAAGCCTAAAATAATCGGGATTGATTCAAAGGGCTTAGAAATAGTGTATAAAGATAGAATTGAGGCATTGAAAAATTTTAAACCAAAAATTATAGAAAATGTACATAAGGGAAAGTTTAAAATGCCCATAGGAGATACCTGGGAAGCTATAAAGTTTTTTGCTGCTCAAAATCTAAATTTAGATAGGCTCAAGACTCTACTTGTATCGCAAATACTCATACCATTTTTTGCTCCTTTGTTGGTATTGATTTTTTATTTTTATCTACCTGCTAGTAGTAGATTTTTAAATGCTACACTTTATAGTTCTTTTTTTATTTTTATTACATTAGTCTTATGGGGACTTCTATTTGTTCTTACCAAATTATCTTCAACTTCTGTGATTTTTCCAGAGGTGGGCGTAGTTTTACCTATGATTATTTTGGGACTATTTGCTCTATATAAGTACCACAAAGAAAATTAATATAATTTTAGATAAAATATACAAAGGGCACCTCTAAAAACCCTTTTAGCAAGTCTTATTGCTTAAATAATAATTTTTAAGGTATGTTGTATGGATTTTAGAAAAATTGCAGATAGTTATGGGACACCTCTTTATATTTATGATTTTGATTACATAACAAGAAGATATTTAGAGCTTAAGGAGGCTTTTAAAGCTAGAAAGTCTATTGTTTTTTATGCATTAAAAGCAAACTCGAATTTAAGTGTTTTAAAACATTTGAGAGATTTGGGAGCAGGATGTGATTGTGTTTCAATAGGTGAGGTAAAAAGGGCTCTATTTGTAGGAGTGCCTAAATATAAAATAATTTTTTCAGGTGTCGGCAAATGTGATGCTGAGATAAAAGAGGCACTCTTGAATGATATCTTAATGATAAATTTAGAAAGCTTTGAAGAGATGCTCAGAGTCGAGTCAATTGCGAAAGAGTTGGAAAAAGTCGCTAGAATAAGTGTACGAGTTAATCCGAATATAGATGCTAAAACTCACCCATATATCTCTACGGGATTGCATGAAAATAAATTTGGCGTAGATATACAAACAGCTAAAAAGATCTATTTGAAAGCTAAACAATCAAACTTTTTAGATCCAGTTGGAATTCACTTTCACATTGGTTCTCAAATACTTGAGATTGAACCATTTAAAGAGGCTTCAAAGATTGTATCTGACTTAGTTAGAAGTCTAAATGCGCTCAATATTGAGTTAAAGTTTTTTGATATAGGCGGTGGTTTAGGAATAGATTATAACGGTGAGAAAACAATAGATCCTTATGCTTATGCCCAAGCGGTGTTGGAAAATTTAAGTGGATTAGATGTAACGCTAGCTTGTGAACCAGGAAGATACTTAGTTGGGAATTCGGGCTACTTTTTAACAAAAGTTTTGTATGAAAAGGAAAATTCCCATAAAAGATTTGTAATTGTAGATGGTGCAATGAATGATCTTTTAAGACCTGCACTATACAATACTTTTCATAAAGTTGAGTTATTAGAGTCTAAAAATAGACCCGACTCAACTCTTTTGTGTGATGTTGTCGGACCTATTTGTGAGAGTGGAGATTTTTTTATAAAAGATATAAAACTTCCTAAAACCAAGCATGATGACTTAATTGTAGTACATAGTGCTGGAGCTTATGGATTTTCTATGAGTAGCAATTATAACTCTAGACCAAGAGTAGCTGAAGTTGCTTATGAGTCTGGAAAATATAGACTAATTAGACAAAGAGAGAGTTTTGAAGATTTAATATCAAAAGAGATTAGTTTTTTAAATAGTGAGAAATCAGAATGAATAAGCTTGAAGTTTTAAGAGAAAATATAGATAACATTGATAATGAAATTTTAAAACTTTTAAATAAAAGAATGGAGTATGTAGATGCCGTTGGAAATCTTAAAAAGAGTACAGGGGGCTCAATTTATAGACCAGAGAGAGAAAGAGAGATACTAGATAGACTAAAATCATTAAATAGAGGAAAACTAAATGATAGGGCTATAGAGGCAATTTTTTTGGAGATTTTTGCTGTAAGTAGAAATCTTGAATTACCAGAAAAAATTGCTTTTTTAGGTCCTGAGGGTAGCTACACTCATCAAGTAGCACAGAGTAGATTTGGAGCAATGGGGAACTATATTGCTTTGAACTCTATTGAAGCGGTATTTAGAGTTTTAGAAAATAAAGAGGTAAAATATGGTGTCGTACCAATAGAAAACAATACTGAAGGTGCTGTTGGAATAACACTTGATTGTTTAGGAAAGTTTAATTCATTGATTGTCGCAGAAATCTATATGGATATACACCACTCCTTTGCATCAAAGTGTGAAAATCTTAAAGAGATTAAAAAGATATTTTCACATCCTCAAGGCTATAATCAGTGTAGAAAATTTTTAGAAGAGCATATGCTCTTGGATGTAGAGTTTATCCCAACCAAATCAACAGCAGCTTCTGCTAAAATGGCAACTAATGAGCCAAATAGCGCATCAATCTGCTCACACATAGCTGCAAAACTATATAATGTTCCAATAATGTTTGAAAAAATAGAGGATAATTTGGCAAATAAGACGCGATTTTTAATTTTGAGTGATTTTAAAAATGCTCCAGCAGTAGAGAATAAAACATCCATTTTAGCAAAAACAAAAAACAGACCAGGTGGCTTAGTTAAGTTTTTGCAAACATTTGAAGAACAGAGTGTAAATATAACAAAAATTGAGTCAAGACCTGTGAAAGATAGTGGTTTTGAGGCAGTTTTTTACCTAGATTTTGAAGGGCATATAGATGATAAAAGTGTGCAAAATGTATTAAAGGCAAACAAAGGCATAAATGAAATAAAATGGCTCGGAAGCTATGTTAAAGCGGGGGATTAAATGAAGTTCAATAAAGTTTTAGAAAACTTAAAAACTTATGAAGCAGGTAAACCAATAGAGTTGGTTGTAAGGGAGTTTGGCATAAAAAACGAAGATGTCATTAAATTAGCGAGCAATGAAAATCCAAGAGGATGTAGCCCTAGAGTTGTTGAAGCTATACAAAAAGAGGCTAAAAGAGCAAATCTATATCCAGATGATAGTATGTATGAATTAAAAGAGGGATTGGCAAAAAGATTTGATGTTAAGAGTTCAAATATCATAATTGGTGCAGGAAGTGATCAAGTAATTGATTTTGCAATAAAATCAAAGGCAAATGAGAATAATTCAATTTTGATGGCTAAAACTACCTTTGCAATGTATGAAATTTATGCAAGGCAAACTGGAACTAGGATAATAAAAACCAAATCTCACACTCACAATTTGGAACAATTTTTAGAACTTTATAAAAACAATAGAGATATAGTTATAATTTTTTTATGTCTTCCAAATAATCCTTTGGGGGAGTGTTTAGATACAAAAGATGTGTATGAGTTTTTAAAAGAGATTGATGAAGATGTATTGGTGGTTTTAGATGGTGCATATGCAGAGTATGCAAAATTCAAGGATAAAAACAAAGAGATAGTTGTACAGGATTTGATTGAAAGATTTCCAAATGTACTCTATTTGGGAACCTTTTCAAAAGCTTATGGCTTAGGGGGTATGAGATGTGGTTATGGGATAGCAAATAGTGAAATTATTAAAACATTATATAAACTAAGACCTCCATTTAATATAACAACTCTCAGTTTAAAAGCAGCTATTGAAGCTTTGGGTGATGAGAAATTTGTGAATGGTTGCATAGAGGAAAATTTTATACAAATGAAACTATATGAAGAGTTTGCAGATGAGATGAAGCTTGAGTACATAGAGAGTTTTACAAACTTTATTACTTTAAAATTCACCAATAGTAAAAAATCTTCAGATATTGCGCAAAAACTTCTTAAAAAGGGTATAATAATAAGAGATTTAGCATCTTATGGAATAAATGCAATAAGAGTTACAATTGGAACTCCTGAGCAAAATAGTAAATTTTTTAGTAAATTTAGAGAAGTAGTATACGATAGTACAAGGTAGTAGATGGATTTTAAGGCACTATTAGAGCAAATTTCAACACTTTTTAAAAACTTTACTTTAAAGCAAAAGATAGTTATTTTAGTCTCTATACTTGCTGTAGTTGGGTTTATTGTTTTTTTGACACTATTTCAAAATAGAGATACGATGGTAGGAAATGGCTACAGTATACTCTTTGAAAAGATAAATCCAAAAGATTCAGCCTTAATTATTCAGCAATTAGAAAAGGATGGTGTCCCATATAAAGTTGTAAATGAGGGTACTATTGCAGTGCCTTCAGATATGGTTTATAAGCAAAGAATTTCAATAGCAGCTTTGGGAATTCCAAAGGATAGTAAAGTTGGGTTTGAAATTTTTGATAAAAATGAATTTGGTGCTACAGATTTCGAACAACAGATCAAATATCTAAGAGCGTTAGAAGGAGAGCTAGCAAGAACTATTGAGGGTTTAATGCCAATAGAGAGTGCAAATGTTCACATTGCAATTCCAAAAGAGAGTGTATTTGCTCAAGAAAAGCTTCCAGCTACAGCTTCGGTTGTTTTAAAAATTAAACCAGGAATGAAACTCTCTTTAAAACAGATTACAGGTATAAAAAACTTGGTAGCATCTTCAGTGACAAACTTATCTGTTGAAAATGTTTCTATAGTGGATCAAAACGGAGTACCTTTAGGAGATCAAGATAGTTTAGCTTATGAGAGTGACCTTGTAAAGTCTCAAATTAG
The DNA here is from genome assembly GCA_026988125.1 of Sulfurospirillum sp. GTDB lineage: Bacteria > Campylobacterota > Campylobacteria > Campylobacterales > Sulfurospirillaceae > Sulfurospirillum_A. The sequence goes on along the minus strand of JALSLU010000082.1, from coordinate 31,762 downwards.
GTATAAAAAAGAGTTTGAGAGGGATATAGAAAATAAAATTATAAATGTATTGGCTCCAATAATTGGTGGTCTTGATAAAGTTGTTGCAAAGGTTAATATAGATTTTGATTTCTCAAGGCTCGAAAGCAGAAGTGAGCAGTATGATCCAAACTCTGTACCTAGAAGTGAGCAAACCATAGATGAAAAGAGAGAGGGAATTAAACAAAATGATGTTGGAGGAGTACCTGGAGCTGTTAGTAACATTGGACCTGTGCAAGGTTTAGGAAATAATAATACAACTGAGAAATATGAAAAAAGCTCATCCACTACAAATTATGAGATTTCAAAAAAAGTAACGAATATAAAGGGTGAGTTTGCTAAAATTAAGAGACTTACTGTAGCGGTAGTAGTTGATGGAAATTATGAGTATGAAAAAGATGAAAATGGAAATCAAATAGATAATTTAAAATATGTTCCACTAACTCAAGCCCAATTGGACTCAATTACATCTATTGTTAAGCAAACCGTAGGATTTGATCCAAATAGGGGAGATGAGGTAACTGTTAGCAATTTTGAATTTAAGCCTTTGCAGAAGTCTAAAATGAAATCTCCGACCAAAACGATGATGGAGCAGGTTGCTTATTATGTTTCTCCACTAGGACCAATTTTCAAATATATAGTTGCAGCTATTTTATTGTTTATATTTTACAAAAAGGTAATTGCTCCATTTACCCAAAAGATGCTTGAAGAGTCTCAAGAAGAGATAGATGCAAAAGAGGCTAAAGAGGATGAATTTGATGAAGAGGATGAAGAAGATACTTTGGAAAAATTTAAAAAGGCTAGAAAGAAGGTAGAGGAACAATTAGGTATAGGCAGTGACTTTGATGAGGAGGAGCTAAAGTACGAAGTACTTTTAGAAAAACTAAAAAGCTTAACTGAGGAAAAGGCTGAAGAGATTGCGGGTTTATTGCAGTCTATGATTAGAAATGAAAATGATTTTGATTTTAAACCTAAAAGTGTTGCTGATGAGTAGTAAGGAGTAAATTGTGAAGTTGAGTGAAGCACAAAAGGCGCAGTTTGAAGAGTTGAGTATGGCTGAAAAGGTTGCTATACTACTTATACAGCTAGGAGAGGATGCTACTACAAATCTATTTTCACATATGGATATTGATGTAGTTACAGATGTTTCTAAACACATTGCAACAGTTAAAAGCATAGATAAGCAAGTAGCAAATGCTGTTTTAGAAGAGTTTTATGCAATTTTTCAATCTAATCAATTTATACGAAGTGGCGGTATGGAGTATGCAAAAGAGATTTTATATAGGACATTTGGTCATGAAGCCGCTCAAAAAATTTTGGATAAATTAGCAAAAAGTATGGAAAATACTCAAAGTTTTGGCTATCTCTCTCAGATAAAACCTCAACAATTAGCAGACTTTATTGTTACGGAGCATCCTCAAACCATTGCTCTTATTTTAGCTCATATGGATCCTACAAGTGCAGCTGAGACGATCTCATTTTTTCCAGATGAACTTAAAAGTGAAGTGACGATTCGTATGGCAAATTTAGGTGATATTTCACCTTCGGTTGTAAAAAGAGTTTCGGCAGTTTTGGAAAATAAGCTTGAATCATTAACCTCTTATAAAGTTGAAGTTGGTGGTCCTAGAGCGGTTGCGGAGATATTAAATAGACTTGGACAAAAAGCTGCGAAAAGTACAATTTCATATATTGAGCAAACAGATGAGGAGTTAGCTACTGTTATAAAAGAGATGATGTTCACCTTTGAAGATATTATGAAGTTAGATAATAATGCCATAAGAGAGATACTAAAGGTTGCTGATAAAAAAGATTTGATGGTGGCGCTAAAAGGTGCTCCAGAAGAGTTGAGAAATAAATTTTTAGAAAATATGTCTCAAAGAGCCAGCGAAGCATTTTTAGAAGAGATGAGCTTTTTAGGAGCTGTTAGAGTTAAAGATGTAGAGGATGCACAAAGGAAGATAGTTGATGAGGTTCAAAAGTTAGCCGAGCAGGGTGTAGTTCAAATTGGTGAAGCAGAAGAGATGATTGAGTAATGAAGAGCATAATACATCTAAAAGATTTACAAAAACATACTATTGAGCCGTATCGTTTTAAAGTTTTAGGTGGATTAAGGGTAGTTGAGTCTTCAAATAAAAAAGATGATGAAGAGAGTATCAAAGAGGAGACTCTTATAGAAGAGAAAAGTAGTGAAAGTCCATCTGAAATAAAACAGCAAAATGAGTTTGTAGAGCAGCTGCTTAAAAAAAGTGACGAACTATCTTCAAATATTGTTAAACTTCAAATGCAAATTGAGAAACAAGAGGCAGAATTTGAGAGAAGACTTGCTAGCGAAGTTGAAAAAGAGAGAAAAATTGCATTTGAGGACGGTTATAAAAAAGCTAAAGATGAGTTAGAAAAATCTATCGAGGAGATTAAAACAAGATATCTAAACTCAATAAAAAAACTTGATGATGAAGCTAAAAAGTATGGGGAGAGTTTAAAGAGAATTGAGAGTGAACTTGGCTCAACTGCGATTGAAATAGCAAAAGAGGTAGTAGCAAAAGAGATAGAAACTTCAAGTTCAAAAGTTGCCATAGCCCTCTCAAAAGAGCTTTTGAAAGAGTTAAAAGATGCAAAAGAGATTAGATTAAAAGTAAATCCAAAAGATTATGAAGCCCTAAAAGAGGAGCTTTCACAGATGAAAAATTTGTTTATAGATAGTGACTCAGCAATTAGTGAGGGTGGAGTAGTGATTCTTAGTGAAATTGGAAATTTAGATGGAAATATATCTACGAGATTTGAGAAAGTAAAAAATTTAATAAGCGGTTAGGTTAAAATGATAGAAGTTAAAAATAGGTCTTTAGAAGAATTAAAAGATGTATGTGTAACTCTTAGAAATAAAATTATTCAAACAGTTAGTAAGAATGGTGGTCATCTTAGTAGCAATGTTGGCGCAGTAGAGTTAATAGTCGCTATGCACTATGTATTTGATCCAAAAAAAGATCCATTTATTTTTGATGTTTCGCATCAATCGTATGCGCATAAGTTATTGACTGACAGGTTTGATAATTTTGAAACATTAAGAACTTTTGGTGGGATTAGTGGTTATACTAAACCTAGTGAATCTGAGTATGATTACTTTATAGCAGGACATAGCTCAACCTCAATCTCTCTTGCTGTAGGAGCTGCAAAAGCTATAAAGCTAAAAAATGAAAAAGATAGGATTCCTATAGCACTTATTGGCGATGGCTCTATGACAGCAGGTATGGTGTATGAGGCTTTAAATGAATTGGGCGATATTAAGCTACCAGTAATTATAATACTCAATGACAATAAAATGAGTATTGCAAAGCCAATTGGAGCAGTAAGTAAATTTCTTTCTCAAACATTGGCGGGAGATTTTTTTCAAAGGGCTAAAAAGAGCACAGAGCATCTTTTACAGTATCTACCCGAAGGTGCCACCTATATGGCTAAAAAATTTGAAGAGAGTCTAAAGCTTATAACGCCAGGAATGCTTTTTGAACATCTAGGAATTGACTATATTGGACCTATAGATGGTCACGATTTAGAAGAGTTAATAAGAGCCTATGAATTAGCAAAAAAATTGAAAAGACCAGTTATAGTCCATACCCAAACACTAAAGGGAAAAGGGTATGAAATTGCTGAGGGTTATGAAGAGAATTGGCATGGTGTAGGACCATTTGATATAGATAGTGGGAAGTTACTTAAAAAGGGTAGTAAAAAGAGTGCGACTGCAATTTTTAGCGAAGCTTTGCTTAAGTTAGCAAAAAAATATGAGAATGTTGTTGGTGTTACAGCTGCTATGCCAAGTGGTACTGGAATTGGAAAATTGATACAGGAGTTTCCAGATAGATTTTGGGATGTTGCAATAGCTGAACAACATGCGGTTACCTCTATGGCAGCGATGGCAAAAGAGGGATTTAAGCCATTTGTTGCTATTTATTCGACTTTTTTACAAAGGGCATACGATCAGGTAATCCACGATGTTTGTATAATGAACCTAGATGTAGTTTTCGTTATTGATAGAGCAGGTATAGTAGGAGAAGATGGCGAGACTCATCAGGGTGCATTTGATATTTCATACCTTAGCCCAATTCCCAATATGACACTGTTTGCCCCAAGGGACGAAAACAGTATGTACAGAGCACTAGAATTTGCTTATAGCCATAAAGGGCCTTGCGCTATTAGATACCCTAGAGGATCTTTTTATGATTGTTTAGATGTAGAAGATTTACCATTTGAGTTAGGCAAGTCTCAAATGATAAAATCTTCCGATAGTAATCTACTTCTAATAGGTTATGGCAATGGTGTTGGTAAGGCTTGTGAGGTTTACAGGTTGCTCAAAGAGCAAGGATATGATGTAGCAATTATGGACTTAAGATTTGTTAAACCGCTTGACGAGAACAAGTTAGAAGAGTTATACAAGATACATAAAAAGTGGTATGTTTTAAGTGATAGTGTGAAAATTGGTGGAGTTAGCGCATCTCTTGAAAGTTTAAAAAATAAAAAAATGTGGGATGATGTAGAGATTGTTAGTTTTGAGTATGATGATTTTTTTATAACTCATGGAGATACAAAGTTAGTTGAAGAGAGTTTGGGTATACTTCCAAAGCAAATTGCAGAAAAAATTTTAAATAGGATTGGTTAGTTATGAAATTTGTTAATATACTAAAAGATGTTGGACTTAAAGCTACACCACAAAGAGTCGCAGTTCTCAGAGAGCTTTATAAAAAAAATCATCCGACTATTGATGAAATTTATGAAAACATAAAGATAGAAAATCCATCTATCTCCTTAGCGACTGTGTATAAAAATTTAGCAGTTTTGAGAGATGTAGGCTTGGTTGTGGAGATCCATACACCAAGTAAAAAGATTAGATATGACTACTTTAGGAAGCCACATTTGCATATAGTGTGTAGTGCTTGTGGAAGTATAAAAGATGAGCCTTATGATAGTAATTTTTTTATATATAAAAGTAAATTTGAGGAAGAAAAAAGTTTACTGATTAATAGGTTGGATGTAGTAGCAATAACAAAAAATTGTGAGTTTTGTTGATCAAGATTAATGATTTAAAAAAATTATATGGATAGTATATGGTAAAATTTAAAAGGAGAAACTATGCGAAGAAAAATCACATCAGTTGCACTTATGTTGCTACTTCCTATGATGCTTTTTGGTGCTAATGCAAAACCATCTAAACCATTTTTGATTCAGGGAAAACTTCCACATCTAACTATGGATGTAAAAACTTTGTGGGATGATGAAGAGTTTGCTTTAACAAATAAGCAAAAAGAGAGACTCTTAGCAATAAGAAAAGAGACTATTTCGCAAGCTAAAGCATTAAATAAGAAGATAATGGCGCTAGAAAATAAAATAGTAAAAGCAAGTTTTGACGGAGTTGAGCCCAGTGAGTTAAAAGATGATGTTTATAAGCTTGCAAAGCTTAGAGCAAAAGCAACTATGGTACACTTAAATTGTTTGTACAATACAAGAAAGGTTTTAACTAAAAAACAGCTCTCGCTTGTTGAATAATTCTATATAAAGTTTAATTAGGGTAGAATTCATCCTAATTAAACTTTAGGAAAAGTAGAATATGTTTAAAAAAATTCTTCCCATAAATCTTATAATTTCCCTTAGATTCTTAGGTCTTTTTATAGTGTTGCCAGTTTTATCTGTATATGCACTTAATCTTAAGAACTCAAACGAGTTCTTAGTAGGAATTACCATAGGAGGGTACGCTCTAACTCAAATGTTATTGCAAGTTCCATTTGGAATGCTTTCAGACAAGATTGGTAGAAAAAGGACATTGGTTTTTGGTTTGGCTATATTTGCAGTAGGCTCTTTAGTTTGTGCTTATAGTTCTGACATCTATACTTTAATTTTAGGAAGATTGTTACAAGGTGCAGGAGCTATTGGTGCAGTTGCTACAGCAATGATAAGTGATATGGTCAAAGAGGAGCAAAGAGCAAAAGCAATGGCTATCATGGGTGGAAGTATCGCTGTTACATTTGCACTTTCTATGGTTATTGGACCTTTTATAGGGGGGCACTATGGAGTAGATAAGCTATTTTTTATTACAGCTTTACTAGCAATTATTGGGATTTTTATAATTTTTAAAAAATTGCCAAATCCTCCAAAAATTACCCATGATTATCAAACTAATAAGCGAGATATTTTTATTATCTTGAAGGATGTAAATCTTTTAAGGATGAACATTACAAATATGCTTCAAAAGGGTATGATGACTTTAGCATTTTTAATAATTCCAATCATAATGGTTAAAGAGTTCGATTTTTATAAAAGTGAATTGTGGAAAGTTTATCTACCTGCTATGCTTTTTGGTGTTTTAGCTATGGGGGTTTCTGCAGTCTTGGGTGAAAAGAAGAAAAAGCCTAAGCTAGTGTTGATAATTGGTATAATTCTTTTTGCACTCTCTTATGCTCTAATGGGCATTGCACATACTCCTTTGATTTTTATTTTAGGAGTAGTTTTGTTTTTTGTAGGGTTTAATATACATGAGCCACTACTGCAATCTTTAGCTAGTAAATATGCTAAGATTCATCAAAAAGGGACAGCTCTTGGTTTGTTTAACTCTTTTGGTTATTTAGGAACATTTATTGGTGCACTTTGGGGAGGACACATACTAAAGTGGTATGGAGTTGAATATATCTCCATAGTTATTGTTGTTATATGTTTTTTATGGATCATTCTGATAGCTACCCTTCAAAATCCAATATTTTCAAAAAATTTATATGTAGAGCTTAAAGAATCAAATAACAATAATCTTAAAAATCTCAATAGTATAGATGGTATCATAGAGTGGTATGTAAATGAGAATGAAAAAGTTCTTGTTATAAAATATAACTCTAAAAAAATTGATGAAGAGAGAATAAAATCGCTTATCTAATACTATTTATAACTTCATTTGGAGCAGCAACTCTATTGCCTGGTGGTAGTGAAGCACTTCTTTTATATTATAAATCTGAGAACTATGCACCATATCTTCTGCTAATAGTTGCTACAGCGGGCAATACACTAGGCTCTTTAGTTAATTACTATTTGGGTAGATATGCACTTGAGTGGGCATTTAAAAAAAAATATATGAAATCTTCACAAGTAGATATGGGAAAGAGGTATTTTCAAAAGTATGGAGCTTTTGCGTTACTTCTCTCGTGGACACCAGTTATAGGAGATCCTATAACTTTTGTTGCGGGTGTATTGAGCTACAGTTTAAAAAAATTTATCTTTTTAGTTCTAATAGCAAAACTTTTAAGATACAGCTTTTTGTTATATTTTTATGATATAATTTTTACTACATAGCTTACGAGGAGAGTGCCCTATGTTTAACAAAATGTTTAACAAATTTACGATTAAAAAGAGGTTACAGATTTTAGCTGCTATAGTTTTGGTAATCATTCTTTTTTTCTCAATTCAGATTGTCTACTCTACTTATAGTAAATATCAAGATGCTAAGAGGGCAAACTTTCTGGTTGAATTAAGCGTGAAGATGAGTGCATTGGTTCATGAGCTCCAAAAAGAGAGAGGAGCTAGTGCAGGATTTATTGGTTCAAAAGGTAAGAAGTTCACATCTATCCTTCCAAAACAACACCTATCCACAAATGAAAAGCTTGATGAACTTATAAGGTTTTTAAACGATCATCCGACAAAATTTTCTGATAGTGTTAGGCAAATAGTAGATGTAGAAGCAATTAAAAGTATGAGAAAGAGAGTAAAAGCTCTTGAGGTTTCTCTAAAAGAGGAGGTAGCTTTTTATACGAATTTAAATAAAGAGCTTATAGATAAAATTGCCAATTTCTCTTTGTATGTTGATAACTCAAAATTAAAAACCAATTTCGTTAGTTTTGTTCTTTTTATAAGCTCTAAAGAGAGAGTAGGAATTGAAAGGGCCATTCTATCAAATGTTTTTGCAAAAGATAGCTTTAATAACGCAACTTTAGGTAAGTTTTACTCTTTGGTTTCGGAGCAAAAAACACTTAACAATCTTTTTGTAAATCTCTCAGATCAGGAAGTAAAAAAGATGTACAAAGAGGTAAAATCTGATAAATCATTTAGAGAAGTTCAAAGATACAGAGATATTGCCTACTCAAAAAAGAGTAACTTTGGCGTAGATGCTACTGTTTGGTTTAAAACCATAACAAAAAAAATCAATAAATTAAAAGAGTTTGAAGATAAGCTTTCAGGTTTTATCTTTAAGCAATCCAAAAATCTTTATAGCAAAGCATTTATGACGCTTATTTTAGAGTCATTATTGGCTTTGGGTGTGTTATTGTTTGTGGCATTTTTAACTAGACAGATCTCTTTTAGTATAAATATTGCTATTGAAAGATTTAAAAATGTTATCAGTGATATAGTCTCAAAAGGAGATCTATCTATAGTAGTTGATAGAAGAAAGATTCCAAGAAATGAGATGGATGAAGTAACAAGGCAGCTTGCTATCTTTGTAAAACTTATAAAGGATTTAACAACAAGGATAAATACCTCTGTAAGTGGAGCTTCAAAAGGAGATTTTAGTTTTAAATTGACAACAGATGGGTTAAACGGTGATTTAGCTGTAGCTTTAGAAAATGTAAAAGCTGGAATAGAAGCTATGAGAGTTGCACATAATAAACAAAAAATTATAAACTTTAGTTCAAAAGTTAGAAGCATTGGTAAAGTAGAAGAGGGATTAAATTTAATAAAATCTGAAATTACTCATGTTAAAGAGGTTCTAAAAGAGGTACATAAAAGTACAGATACGACAAATGAAACAGCAAATAACTCGATGCAGGAGCTAAGTGATATTTTGGAAAAATTAAATACTCTAATAGAGCATATTGGAGACTCTAATACATCTATTGAGAGTTTGAATGAAAAGACAAATGACATAACTTCAATAGTTGATTTAATTAAAGATATAGCGGATCAAACAAATCTCTTGGCACTTAATGCTGCAATTGAAGCTGCAAGAGCAGGAGAGCACGGAAGAGGATTTGCAGTTGTTGCTGATGAGGTTAGAAACTTAGCAGAGAGAACTCAAAAAGCCACAAATGAGATAGGCATGAGTATAGATACTATGAGACAAGAAGCAAGTAGTATATTGGAAAAATCTTCAAATATGACTCATCTTGCAGATGATGCTTCAAGCAACATAAATAACTTTTATAATGTAATGAAAGAGTTAAATAAAGATGCTAGTAGAACCGCTCAAGAGATAGATATGATGGATGATGAAATTAGTATAGTTTTAGCTAAAATAGATCACATTATTTACAAATCAAAGATTTTTGATTCAGTTGTAGAGGGTAAAGCTTGCAATGAAGCAAAAAAGGATCACAGAACATGTCAGGTAGGTGAGTGGTATGAGGGTTCAGCAAAAAGAAGGTTTGGCAATACCAAAACATATGCTCATTTAGGAGAGTTCCATAAAAAACTTCATGATTTAATCAAAGATACTATAGTATGCTTTAGAGACGATGACCATAGATTAGAAAATGAAGAGAGGATTTTAACAAACTTGAGAAAACTTGAAGAGGATTCTAGAAAACTTTTTGAGATATTAAACAGCATGCTTAAAGAGAAAATAAGCTCTTTTGATAGTACTAATTAGTCTGTGAAGGTAGTCAATTCAGATTTTTGAAGTTTTATAACTTTTTTTAGATTACTTCTATATATGTATATGAATTTTCTACCCTCATAGAGTTTATCACCACTAAAAGTGGTTGAACCTAATTTAAAGGTTTTATTCGACTCTTTAAAAATAAATTCACCAAATTTTTTTCCAATTGGTTGATATAAACTAAGAGAGGAGATTATTATGACAGAAATGTATATTTTTAAAAAAAATTTTGAAAATTTGTTATACAAAAGAAGATATCCAAGCATAAAAGAGATTGGCAGTAGAAGATAAAAATTTTGATTGTCAATAAAAATTATATTGAAATACTCTTTAATCCCATAATAATCAAAATAGTTTATTTTGAGTCCAATAAAGCATAAAAAATCTAAAATACTGACAAAAATTATACCCATGAAAAAAGAGTTGAAAAAAAGGTGCATCATCTAATCCTTCTTATTTTATTTTTTCTAAGTTTTATAATCTTTGAAGGGGTAGTCTCAAAAAAGCCTCGCTCATCTTCAACTATAATATCTGCTTTTTGCTTAGCATAATCATAATTAAAACTCTCTTTGGTTTTATTGGCTGAAGTAGAGTACATCCAGCCAAACTCTTTTAAAAATTTTAGATGCTTTATATCTTTGACAACTCTAAGAGCTTTTGAATTTGGATAGATAAATGTTACTTTTTTAGCTCTTCTAACTAGCTTTTTGTGTCTTTTTGGAACTCGAACAAACTCTTTTAAAAATCTATTGGAGCAAACACTAATAAGAAAGGGTTGAGTGATGCTTCTTTGTTTGCAAGAGGATAATTTTTTAGCATTTTGAGATAAAAACCCTGCAGTTGTATCGGTTTGGGCTAAATATACCAACTGAGGGTTCATAAGAAAACTATCCTAGGTAGTCTTGGAGTGCCTTTGGTTCTAAGGCGCTACCATCTTCTATATCCTTTATACAAGCAGAAGCTACTCTTGCGGCTGAAACTGTTGTAAAGTACGGGATATTAAATCTTAAAACTGCTTGTCTAATCTTCTTAGCATCGTCCTTGCTAGATTTTGCATCACTTGTGTTGATAACTAGTGAAATATCTCCATTTTTTAGCTTATCTTCAACATTTGGACGACCCTCACTAATCTTATAGACAAACTCCGCCTCAATTCCAGCTTCAACCAAAGCATTGTAAGTCCCTCTTGTAGCCAAAATTTTAAATCCTAACTTCACAAACTCCTCTCCTATTTCTTTAGCATAAGCTTTGTCAATATCGGTCAAAGAGATAAAAACACTGCCCTCACTTGGGAGTTTATTAAATGAAGCTAGCTGAGACTTTGCAAAAGAGGTTTCAAAACTACTACTTATGCCCATAACCTCTCCTGTACTTTTCATCTCCGGACCCAAAATAAGGTCTGCTCCACTTAGCTTACTAAAAGGAAAAACTGCCTCTTTTATGCTTACATGCCCTTTGTGCTTAGGCTTTAGTATGCCATCTTCTTCATAAACTACATTGTGTTTGTCATAGAACTTAAGTGCCTCTTTCAAATCTCCTTGCCACATCACTCTAGTGGCAACTTTTGCCAAAGGAATCCCTGTAGCTTTTGATACAAATGGAACGGTTCTACTAGCTCTTGGATTTACCTCAATCATATATATATCATCTCTATATACTGCAAATTGTATATTCATAAGACCCACAACACCCAAGTTTAGTGCTATCTTTTTTGTTTGGACTTCTACTTTTTTGATTAACTCACTACTTAGGCTAACCGGAGGAAGTGAGCAAGCACTATCTCCACTATGGATTCCTGCTTCTTCAATATGTTGCATTATTCCACCAACATAAACATCCTTGCCATCGCAAACTGCATCTACATCAAGCTCAATCGCCCTATCTAAAAATTCATCCAAAAGAACTGGAGAGTTGTGTGAGACGCTAACAGCTTCATTCATATACTCTCTTAATTCACCCTCATTGTAAACTATCCTCATAGCTCTTCCACCAAGCACATAGCTAGGTCTAACTAAAACTGGGTAGCCAATCTTGCTTGCAAGCTCTATTGCTTCTTCTTCACTTGTGGCAGTGGCATTTCTTGGTTGTTTTAAGTCATTTTCTCTTAAAAAGGCTGAAAATTTCTCTCTATCTTCAGCTTCATCTATAACTCTAGCGCTAGTTCCTATGATTTTAGCACCAATCACAGTAAGTCTTTTTGCAATCTTAAGAGGGGTCTGTCCTCCAAAGTGAACAATTATGCCATCAGGATTTTCTCTCTCAACCACACTTCTTACATGCTCAAAATCTATAGGCTCAAAGTAGAGTATATCACTTGTATCATAATCAGTCGAGACAGTCTCTGGGTTACAATTGTACATTATAGACTCAACTCCCATATCTCTTAAAGCATAAGAGGCATGAACACAGCAATAATCAAACTCTATTCCTTGTCCAATTCTATTTGGTCCTCCACCTATAATCAAAACTCTCTTTTTGTCACTCTTTTTAACCCCGGTTTTTGGAAGTTTTGTTATGTTTGTAGTTGAGTAGAGGTATGGAGTTAGGGCTTTAAACTCAGCCGCACATGTATCTACTTCATTGTACTCTAGCTCTATGCCAAGCTTAGCTCTAGCTGTATATATATCATTCTGAGTTAGTTCTAAATTGTCATACTTGTTTATAAGCCAAGCGATCTTTTTGTCTGAAAAGCCAAAAGTTTTCGCCTTTCTTAGTAACTCTTCATCACTTAGAGCATACATATCTAGCTTTTTTTCTAGTTCTAAAATCTCTCTAAATTGATTTAAATACCACTTGTCTATCTTGCTTAACTCATAAAGCTCTTCGATGCTCATTCCTCTTCCAAGAGCCTCCATCACACATAGCATCCTCTTGTCGTTTGGACGCATAATCTCTTTCTTTAGCTTTTCATCATCGTAATTTATCTCATCAAACCCACTAAGTCCAACCTCAAGCGAACAGAGTGCTTTTTGAAAAGACTCTTTGAAGGTTCTACCAATCGCCATAACCTCTCCAACACTCTTCATGCTAGTTCCAAGAGTGCTATTGGCTGTTGGGAATTTTTCAAATGTAAAACGAGGAATTTTGGTAACTATATAGTCAATCACTGGCTCAAATGAAGCTGGGGTTCCTGTTATGTCATTTGTAATCTCATCAAGAGTAAAGCCAACTGCTAAAAGAGTTGCCACTTTAGCTATGGGGTAGCCTGTTGCTTTACTTGCTAGAGCTGAGCTTCTGCTAACTCTTGGATTCATCTCGATTACAGTCATTCTACCTGTCTTCGGGCAGACTGAAAACTGCACATTACTTCCACCGGTATCTACTCCTATCTCTCTTAGGATTGCAAATGAGGCATTTCTCATCTTTTGGTACTCTTTATCGGTTAGAGTTAATGCCGGAGCTATTGTTATGCTATCGCCGGTATGAACCCCCATAGGATCAAAGTTTTCAATAGAGCAGACAATTATGCAGTTATCCTCTCTGTCTCTTATGACTTCCATCTCATACTCTTTCCAGCCCAAAAGTGACTCTTCGATTAAAATTTCACTTATTGGAGAGATTTCAAGTCCACTGAGTGCCAATTCTTTAAACTCATCGATATTGTAAGCAACTCCACTTCCGCCACCAGCTAGTGTATAAGATGCTCTAATGATAAGTGGAAATCCAATCTCTTCGGCTGCACTTAGTGCTTCGTCCATGTTGTAAGCATATCTGCTCTTTGGAAGATCCATTCCAATCTTAATCATCGCCTCTTTAAAAGCCTGCCTGTCTTCACCCTTTTTTATGGCCTCAGGATTTGCGCCTAGAAATTCTACGCCTTTTAGCATTCCTTTATCGTGCATGCTCATAGCAACATTTAGAGCAGTTTGACCGCCCATAGTAGGTAAAATTGCATCAACACCCTCTTTTTCTATTATCTTAGCGATTATCTCTTCATTTATAGGCTCTATGTATGTTCTATCTGCAAACTCTGGGTCAGTCATAATTGTAGCAGGGTTTGAATTAACCAAAACAACTCTGTAGTCTAACTCTTTTAGAGTTTTAACACTTTGAGTACCACTATAATCAAACTCGCAGGCTTGACCTATGATTATAGGACCCGAACCTATCAATAAAATCGTCTTTATATCTTCTCTTTTTGGCATAATTCATCCTTAAAACTGCATTAAACCCGGATTATACAATAAAAAACTCAAGAAAGCCTCTATCATTGCACTCAAGGCACATTCATAAAATTATTGACCCACCAATAAGGTGGGCGCAATAATTTTCTAAACATCCCTTAAGCACAAGCATAGATGCTACTTTTTGTTTTCTATTGCATAATCCGGGTTAAAAATTCAATTCAAACCCAAAGATGGCTTTAAATTCAATTTTTTTCTATGATATAGTAATAAAGTGGTACACTAATCTTAGAGTATGGCTCTATTAGAACACTTTTGGATGATTCCTCCTTTATTACTTTTTTTACAATGCCTACCTTAACTCCAGGAAAAAAAATATTATCCAATCCACTTGTTATAACCTCATCACCAACTTTTGGATTCATCCACAAAGGGATAAATTTAACAAAAACCTCTTTTTTTTTACCAATAACTACTCCAGGTATCTTTTTTTTTCCAACATAAACAGAAAAAGTTGCTTTGGGATCACCCAAAAGCAGAGCCATAGGGTTTGAGTTATTTGAAATTACTATTCCCGCACTTACTCCATTATTTAAAAGTCCATATATTTTGGAGCTATTAAAATCTTTGTAATCTATCCAAACTTTATAAAAATCATTTAGATTTACAAATGCAACGGATTTTACAAGTTTTACATTAGGATTGTACTCACCTAAGCCATCTTTGTTTAAAAGCTCATTTAAATGTGAAGCAAATGCTGTTAAAAGTTCACTAGAAGCCTTTAATTTCTTATTTTCTTCTTTTAATTCTCTAATTTGTTCTATTTGTGAAAAATGTTCATTTATTTTTTCTAAAAAATTTTTTTTATACTCAACAAATAGTGAAACAGTTGTAATTGAAACTTTATTAAAATAACCCCTGATATCATTGCCATACTTCAAAGAGATAATTAAAAGAGCTACAATCAGTAAAAAAAATTTCAGTTTATTCATTGGCTAATTGTTGCAAAAGTCCTATCTCTTCTAATGCCCTTCCTGTTCCTTTTGCTACTGCTAAAAGAGGCTCTTCAGCAACAAAGACAGGGAGTTTAACAATATCAGACAAATATTTATCGAAATCTCTTATTAGTGCTCCACCTCCTGTTAGTACAATTCCATTTTCTACTATGTCTCCGGCTAAATCTGGTGGCATTATTTCAAGTACATCTTTAAGGGCGTCAGCTATCTCTTTTAGAGGCTCTTTCATTGCATCTCTAACATCTTCACTAGTAAGCTCTATCCTGCTTAAGAGACCGCTAACCTGATCTCTTCCTTTTACTATCATTGAAAGAGGCTCTTTTGTTGGTACAGCTGAGCCAATCTCTATTTTAATCTCTTCACCAGTTCTCTCTCCTATAAGTAGATTGTATTTTTTCTTGACATAATCTACTATTGCTAGATCCATCTTATCTCCAGCTGTTCGGATTGATTTGCTAATCACTAAACCACCAAGAGATACTACTCCAATCTCAGTGGTTCCTCCCCCTATGTCTACTACTAAGCTACCTTTTGGATCTCTTATTGGTAGATTTGCGCCAATAGCTGCAGCCATTGGCTCTTCAATTAAAAATACTTCTCTAGCTCCAGCACTCATAGCAGACTCTCTAACAGCCTTTCTTTCAACCTGAGTCAATCCATATGGGACACAAATTATGATTCTAGGTCTAAGAAAACTTTTTCTTCTATGTGCTCTTTCAATAAAGTAGCGAATCATCTTTTCAGTCATGTCAAAATCAGCTATAACTCCGTCCCTCATAGGTCTAATTGCCTCAATGTTTCCTGGAGTCTTACCAACCATCTCTTTTGCCTCTTTTCCAACCGCAAGTATTTTTTGTCTACCATACTTGTCTCTTTGTACGGCAACTACTGAAGGTTCATTTATAATTATACCTTTTCCTTTTAAAAGAACCAGTGTATTTGCTGTCCCTAAGTCTATACTCATATCGCTTGAAAAAAATCCTATTATGTTATCAAGAATCATCTATTTCCCTTATGCACTTTTTTTATCTTTTTTTATGTAAAGTGGTTTTTGACCATTTACAACTACATCTTTTGTAATCAATACTTCATATCCTACAAGCTCTGGAAGTTCATACATTATGTCTATCATAACATCTTCCATAATTGTTCTAAGTCCCCTAGCACCAGTTTTTCTCTTTATAGCAAGTTTTGCAACTTCTCTTAGAGCATCCTCTTCAAAAGTCAATTCGACATTATCTATAGCAAAGAGTTTTTTATACTGTTTTAAAATTGCATTTTTAGGCTCTGTTAAGATTCTAACCATTTCATCTTCGCCAATCTCTTCAAGTGTTGCTACTACATGCAAACGACCAATTAATTCAGGAATCAATCCATAATGAACAAGATCATCAGGCTCAACATCTTGAAGAAGCTTAGAATCATCACTTTTTGCCCTCTTTTCTTGATCAAAACCTAGTACATTTTTTCCTTTTCTTCTTTTTATAATTTCCTCAAGTCCATCAAAAGCTCCTCCACAAATAAAGAGTATGTTTGATGTATCTATCTGCATAAACTCTTGATTAGGATGCTTCCTACCACCTTTTGGTGGTATATTTACTAAGCTTCCTTCTATAATTTTAAGTAAAGCTTGTTGAACTCCCTCTCCACTTACATCTCTAGTGATTGAGCGATTTTCACTCATTCTAGCTACTTTATCAACTTCATCTATAAAAACTATACCTTGCTCGGCTCTTTTTACATCTCCATCTGCAGCTTGTATAAGTCTTGTTAAAATATTTTCAACATCCTCTCCAACATAACCAGCTTCGGTCAAACTTGTAGCATCACTTATGGCAATTGGAACATCTAAAAATCTTGCGATAGTTTGAGCCATTAGTGTTTTTCCACTACCTGTAGGTCCTATTAGTAAAATATTGGATTTTGAAATCTCTGTATCATCTTCAATTTCACTCTGCTTGAAAATTCTTTTGTAATGGTTGTAAACGCCAACAGAAAAAACTTTTTTAGCATTTTCTTGACCTATTACATACCTATCAAGCATCTCCTTTAACTTTTTAGGAGCTAAAAGTTCACCACTAAAACTTTTTTTCTCATCTTTTGTATTTTCCTCATTATCAATGTCTCCAAAAAAAATTTTATATGCTGAGACAACACAGTGCTCACATATAAAAACCCCTTCACCAGCAATTAATCTAGTTTCTAAACTCTCTTTAGTTCTACAAAAACTACACTCTTTCATCATTTAATTCTCTCCTTTTTTAGGAGTAGAATCATCACTTTCTTTAAGAAAGTATGGGTTTAAATTTTTTAAAAAATTATTGTTATTCATTTTTTATCTTCTTTCATATGGTATTCCTCTTTTTGTTTCAATAACAAATTTACAAAGTTTTTTTACATTGTCATCATCTGTGCTTGCTAGTAGCTCATTTGCTACATCCTTAATCGGCAATCCACTTCTAAAAAGTTTTTTAAAAGCAGTTTGTAAAGCTCTTATATTCTCTTTTTCAAATCTTCTTTTTAGTCCAACTAAATTTAATCCTCTAACAACTGCTCGATTTCCTTCTGCTAAGCAGAAATGTGGAATATCTTGACTGATTGCACTTGCACCACCAATCATACAACTCTCACCAATTTTTACAAATTGATGAATAGGAGTCATACCACCTATAACGGTAAAATCACCAATCTCTACATGTCCAGCCAATGTTGCATTGTTTGCCATAATTACATTGTTACCAACTCTTGAATCGTGAGCAACATGACAATAAATCATAATGAAGCAGTTATCACCTATGCTAGTAACTCCTCCTCCATGTTTTGTACCAGCGTTTATAGTTGCAAACTCACGAATGTGGCAGTTTTTACCTATCTTTACACTGACATCATCTTCAAGTTTATATCCAATGTCTTGTGGTGGCATTCCTATTATGGCGTGTGGATAGACCTTTGTTCCTTCATCGATGTAGCTTTTACCACATATTTGAGATCCCTGCATGATTTCAACACCACTTTCTAATTTTGCATCTTTAGAAATAAAGCTGTATGCCCCTATGATAACATCTCTGGCAAGTATTGCTCCATCTTCAACAATTGCAGTTGGATGAATTTTTGGCATATTATTTGTCCACTATCATAGCTTTTAGCTCAGCTTGACAAGCTAATTTTTCATCTACATAGGCTTTTGCATCCAAAACCCAAACAGAACCTTTGTGTTTTAAAACTTGTAGCTTGTAAACTAATTTATCTCCTGGTTTAACTGGACTTCTAAATTTACACTTATCTATGCTCATAAAGTAAACTACCTTATCTTTTGTAGCATTTTGTTCACTCTTGCTTACACTTTTAAAGGCTAAAACTCCTCCCGCCTGTGCCATGCCTTCAACTATCATTACTCCTGGGTATATAGGGTGATCCGGAAAGTGTCCTTGAAAAATATGTTCACCAATAGTGACATTTTTATATGCTTCTATATAACTCCCAACTTCAAGATTAGTCACTCTATCTATGAGTAAAAAAGGAAAACGGTGTGGTAAAATCTTTTGAATCTCTACAACATCTATGATCAATTTTAAGCCCTTTATAAAAATTTTAATATTCTATCTAATTTTTACTAAATTTTCTCTAACATCACTATATATTTTAGAGTTAATTATCAATTCATACTTTAAAATCTCAATGTTGTCTAAAACTACAATGGGGTTCAAATTTAAAAATGCTCCGCCATTTAGGAGGTTTCTAACTTTTATCTCTACTTCAACCAAAGGGGGTTTCTTTATAAGTTCCATAACACTTTTATATGAAGTATTGGCTAGTTCATTAAATTTATCTATGTTTATAAATAGTGCTTCCTCTTTGTTAAAAAAACCTATACCATCTTCTATATATTCAATCTTTCCTCTACAAAAGTTTTTTTTCATTAAAGAGTAAAAAAGAATATAACTATTTAAAACAACCTTTTTTTGCCTTATCAATCCCCATAAAAGTCTATAATTTAGAAATTTTTCTCTTCTTAGTTTAAATTTTATATTTTTTTCTTCACAATCTATAACTTTTTTATAGAGCTCAATCCTTGATCCAATTGAGTTTGGTAAAATTTGATGATTTATTGGGCTTATTAATTCATCTTTGATTCTATTTTGTTGCTCCCTTTGTTTTTGTAGAGCATAAATGCACCCACAATAGTTTTGATGGTAGAGCATATCTTTTTTTGCTAAAATAAATTGCTCGTTTGTTCCACCATTTGTTCTAAAATCTGGAGTTAAAAATTTTAGATTATACTTTTTTTCAATTTTTATGGCATTGTGTTTTAATTGTTCTATGGATTTTTTGGGGCTAGTTAAAAGAGTTGTAGTAATTTTGCTCTCTTTTAATTCTAATGCTTTTTTAGCAGTAGCTTCTAGCCTATTATCAAAGCAGAGTGAGCATCTTTTGCCTTTTTCAGGTTCATTCTCAAATCCTTCTACATACTTTATCCATCTTTCATACTCATAATCTCCCTCTATAAGAGGAATACCCAACTTTTTACAACTTCTCTTAACATCTAAAAGTCTTAAGTAATACTCACTATAAGGGTGAATGTTTGGATCATAAAAAAACCCAATTATCTTTTCATTTGGATAGAGTTTTCTCATTTTTTGTAAAAAAAAGTGACTATCTACAGAGCAGCATATATGAACTAACATACTTTTTACCTTTTAAATGTTATAGTTAACACAATTATAACACAAGGTGGTAAATAGTTATGAAACATTTAAAAAGTTTTAAATTTTTGGCTTTTTGTTTAGTTTTTTTATACACTGTTTTTGGTTTTTTTATAGTGCCTTGGTTTGTTACTCAAAAGCTTCCTTTTCTTTTGAAAGAAAAAGAGTCTATACATTTAGAGATAAAGAAGGCTAAGTTTAATCCCTATAATTTTAAATTGGATCTAAGTGGTTTAAAGCTTTATGATTTAAAAAATAAAGAGGTAGCATATATAAAAAATGTTTTGATAGATTTTTCTCCACTTAGTTTTTTTAATGGGGTAATCTTTTTTAAAAATATTCAAATAAACTTGCCAAGTATTAATATCCAAATAGATAAAAATGGAGCTTTAAATTTAAGTAAAATTTTACCAACTACAGATTCTAAAAACTCAAAAACCCAAAGTAAAGAACTACCTTTTGTTATAAAAATACAGAAAGTTGAGATAGATGATGGAAAATTAATTTTTAGCGATCTTAGAAGAGAAAATTTTAAAATTGAGTTTTCTCCTTTTAGGTTTATTGCTCAAGATATTAGTACCAAAAAGGGAGCGCTTGGGGGGTATAGATTTTTTACCAAAATCGATGGCATAAGTGAATTAAACATTGAAGGGGGCATTAAAATTGCTTCTAAAAAGTGTTATGGTGAAGTAAATTTAATAAATTTAAATCTACCAAAACTATATGATTATTTTGAGATTAATTCAAATATAAAACTGAAAGAATCAAGATTATCACTGTATTTACCCTATAAAATTGGTTTTAAAGATGATTTTTTAGTTAAAATTGATGATGCAAATATTGAGCTGATTAAAACTAAGTTGGAAAATAGATCAAGTAAAAAAGAGATAGCAAGAGTTGATAATTTGAAGATGGAAGGTATAGATGTTGAGTATCCTAAACAGAATTTAGCAATTAAAAATATCTTACTTAGTAGAGTATCTTTGAATCTACATATGGATAAAGAGTATAGACTTGATATTGTTAAACTATTTGAAACATCCAATTCGCAAAATTCTAGCAGTACGACAAAAAAAGCTTGGAGATATAATTTAAACAATATAGCTATAAAAAATAGCTTTATTAAGTTTATTGATGCATCATCTAAGAAACCAATTGAAAGTAGATTTAAAAATTTATATGTAAGTGTGAAGAGTGTTTCATCAAACATAAAAAAACCTATAGAATTCAATATAAATTCAGAGTTAAATAAAAAAACAAAACTCAAGGTTAAAGGAGAGTTTTTTCAAGATCAAAAAAGCATATTTTTGAGTGTATTGCTAAATAATTTAAATTTAGCACACTATAGAGATTACTTGAATACATACATTAATTTTGATCTAAAAAGTGCCAATTTTTCTTCTGAGGCGAATATAGATGTTAATTTTAAGAAAGATCTTAAATTAAAAATTGATGCTGATTCTCATCTGAAAAATTTAAATGTATTAAAAAACAAAGAGAAGCTAATTGGCTGGAAAGATCTATCTGTAAATAAGTTTAAATTTAATTTAGATCCATTGAAAATTGATATTGAGTCAATCTATATTCAAAATCCATATTTAAGAGCGCATATTGCAAAAAATGGAGTAAGTAATTTCAATGATTTATTAAAAAACAACAATAAAACAGAGTCAAAAGAGACTAAAAAGCATTTAAACATAAGAGTAGAGTCAATTAAACTTTCAGGTGGAAGTACAGATTTTAGTGATTTTTCACTACCCTTTCCATTTAAAACACACATTCACGATTTAAATGGAAAATTTACAACACTAGACTTTGCAACAACAACTCCATCTATTTTAAAAATAGATGGAAAAATTGATAAATATGGCTACGCAAATATAGATGGAGTACTCTATCCATTTGATATAAAGGATAATGCTGAATTAAATTTACTATTTAAAAATATAGATTTGAGCTCTTTGACTCCATATTCGGGAAAATTTTTAGGATATACCATAAAAGATGGAAAATTATCTATGGATTTAAAGTACAGGATAAAAGATGCAAAGTTAGTTGGAGAAAATAAAATAAACATAGATAAGTTAACATTAGGTAAAAAAGTTGAGTCTAAAGATGCAATGAATTTACCTTTAGAGTTGGCATTGGCATTACTAAAAGATTCAAATGATCAAATTGATTTAGATTTGCCAGTAAGTGGAGATATAAATAATCCAGAGTTTAGTTACTCAGGAGTAATTTTAAAGGCGCTTGGAAATATGATAACAGGCATAGTTACAGCACCTTTTAGATTTTTAGGTAGTGTACTTGGCATAGATGCAGATAATTTAAAATCAATAGATTTTGAGAAAGGCTCATATAAAATAATCTCTACTGAAGTTGAAAAGTTTGAGAATTTAAAAAAAATATTAAAAAGTCGTCCACAAATAAAATTGAATATTTTTGGTGCATATGATCAAAAGGCTGATAAGCTAGCACTGCAAAAAATAAAACTAGAAGAGATTTTAGATGCAAAAATGAATCAAAAGAGTGCTAAAAAGATAAAAAATATAGATACCTATGGCTTGATTTTAAAAGAGATGTATATAGAGAAATTTGGGGGTGATGAGTTTGAAAAAATAAAAAAATTCTTCCTAGAAGAAGCTAAACAAAATGGTAAGAAAGTAGATATAATAAATCTTAATAAAACATTACAAAATAAGTTATCAAAAGAGATAAAAGTTACAAAAGGCGAATTGAAAAAACTAGCAAAAAATAGAGCAAAAGCAGTAAAAGAAACTTTAATAAACAGATACTCTATTGAGTCTAAGAGAGTTGTTGTAAAAGGGATAAAAGCAAAAAGTGCAAAAAGAGATAGATGGATACAATGTGATTTAGAGATTTCACTATGAGAGATCGAATGGTGGAGCATAGCGGGTTCGAACCGCTGACCCCGACGCTGCCAGCGTCGTGCTCTCCCAGCTGAGCTAATGCCCCTTATGGCTGCCTCATTATACCTTATAAAATCTTATGTAAAGTTGTAGCGCTTCCCATCCACTCTTCTAACTCTTCAAATTTTTCATTTTGAATCATTTCTTTACATTTAGATAACTCTTTTTCAAATATTTCAATAGATTCTAGAAGGTTTTCTCTATTTTGCTTAAATATATCAGACCACATTTTTGGACTACTTTTAGCAAGTCTACTCATATCTTGAAAACCACCAGCAGCTAAAAGTAGTATGCTTTTAGGGTCCTCTTGTCCTATAACACTGTTTGCTAAGGCATAACTTATAGCATGAGGAAGATGAGAGATAAATGAGGCATGTTTATCATGCTCTTTTGAGTTCATAAAAACGATTTTCATACCAATATGTGAAAATATTTGTATGGCTCTATCTTTGTGAAGTTCTGCACTATTTTGAGAATCACATATGACAACTATTTTGTCCTGATATAGAGTTTTAAAAGCAGCTTGTGGACCAAATTTTTCCGTTCCTGTCATAGGATGAGCTGCTACAAAATTTTTTCTAATTTTACTAGGAACACTCCTAATGATATCTTCTTTGGTGCTTCCTAAATCAACAATAGTTGTATTTTTATCAACATCTTCAAGAAGTGACACACTTTTTTTGATTGCTTCAACGGGGATGGCTAAAAAAATCATATTGCATTTTTTTATATCCTCAAAAGATACAATTTCATCTATAAGACCTAGTTTTAAAGCATCTTCACAGTGAGTTAAATTGTGATCAAAGCCTAGTATTTTTGAAACTAATTTAGTCTCTTTTAATGCAAGACCGAGTGAGCCTCCCATTAAACCTAAACCTACAATTCCAATTTTCATTTTTAAATCCCTTAACTATTTATTAATTCTAAAAATGGTATTATACCCAACTTTACTTATACCCAAATATGTGGTTTTGGTAAATTTAAAAAAATAGGAATATATGTTATGAAAAAAATCTTGATTCTTCTTTTCTTGATTAATTTTAGTTTACAAGCTGAGGTTATTAAAAAATTGACATTTGATGGTCTTGTGCACATTTCTAAAGAGATTGCGTCTGAAATGATTGGAATAAAAGTTGGAGATGATGTTGATATAGAAAAGATAGACTCAGCCATAAAGATACTCTATAGACAAGGGTACTTCGAGGATGTTTGGGTAGAAGATGTAGGAAATGGTGAGATAGTATTTCATTTTAAAGAGAAACCAACTATTGCAAATATAGAGGTATCAGGCATTTCGGATAATGACAAAGAAGAAGTTTTAAGTATGCTTGGAATGCGAAAAGGAGAAGTTTATGATGAAGAGAAGGCAACCCTTAGTGGATTAAAGATAGAAAAGTATTATGAATCTCAAGGGTACTTTGATACAGTAGTAGAACACACAAAAGAGTTTATCAATAAAAGAGCAGTAAATGTAAAATTTTTCATCAATAGAGGTGAGGAAGTTGTTATAAAATCAGTAAAATTGTGTGGTGCAAAGGCTTTAAGTTACAGTGATATTGAGCCAAATATTGCCAATAAAGAGGCTGAGTGGTTACCTTGGATGTGGGGTTTTAATGATGGTAAATTAAGATTAGAAGATTTACCATATGATTCTGCAAGGATTAAAGATACTTATATGAAGTATGGATACTTAGATGCAAAAGTGAGTACACCTTTTTTAAAAGCTTATTTAGATAGTTATAGTGCTACACTAACTTATAACATCGATGAAGGAAAACAGTATAAAATTGGCTCAGTAAAAATAGATAAACCAGAGGATTTAAATATCTCCGTTGAAGAGTTAAAAGATGAGATGGTTTTAAAACAGGGGGATGTTTTTGACATAGATAGATTAAGAAGAGATATAAAAAGGGTTGAGACAGCTGTTGCAGATTTAGGGTATGCATATGTTAGAGTAGTTCCTGATATACAAAAAAGAGATAAAAAAGCAATTGCAGATGTTTACTTGAGAGTAATTCCTGGTCAGAAGGTATATATCAATGATGTAATTATCTCAGGAAATAGCAGAACCATAGATAGGGTTATTAGAAGGGAGATTTATCTAGCAGCAGGTGATTTGTATAATAGAACCGATTTAAAAGATTCAAAATCTGCTTTGAAGAGGAGTAGTTATTTTGAAGATGTAAAGATCAAAGAGCAAAGAGTTAGTAAAGATAAAATTAATCTAATTGTTGAAGTTAAAGAGGCTAGAACAGGTAGTATTGGCGGGGGAATTGGCTATGGTTCGGCTGATGGTCTGCTTTTAAATTTAAATGTTTCTGATTCAAATGTATTTGGTTCAGGCATTAGAGTCAGTGTAGATATTGAGAGAAGTGAAAAACAGCTAAGTGGAAAAATTTCATTTAAAAATCCAAGGGTTTTTGACTCAATTTATAGTGTGGGCGGAAGTGTATATAGAGAAGATTATGAGGGTTATGACTATGATACATTAACAACAGGGTTTAATGTTAGTGTGGGTAGGCGTTTTGGAAGAAATTGGGCTGGTTCACTCTCCTATGTTTTGCAAGATGTGCAGTATTCAAACTTCAATGATCCTACAATAAATGTTAACTATCCAGATACATTAAAAAGTGCCATAATTCCTTCAGCTACATACAAAAGCACAGATGACTTTTATCTCCCTAGAGAGGGGATAGATTTTAGAACATCTCTTGAGTATGCGGGCTTGGGTGGAGATGCTAAATTTATAAAAAGTTCTACTAGGTTTAACTACTATTATGGTTTGAGAGACAAGATAAGATATGATCTAATTCTTAGGTACAAATCACAATTTCATTACATTGTGGATAATGGTTATATACCTCTTGAGGAGTATTTAGAAATGGGAGGTATAGGGAGCGTTAGAGGTTATGAATCTCGCTCAATATACCCTACCCATATAGTTGATGGAAGTACAGTCTATGGTGGAAACATTATGTTTGCCAATTCGATAGAGGCTAGTTTTCCACTTATAAAAAGAGTTAAGATGAGAGGGGCACTCTTTTTAGATTATGGTATGATAGGACAAGATAATTTTGATTACATCAGAGCTGGAACAGGTATGGTTCTTGAGTGGGTATCTCCTATGGGACCAATCTCTCTTGTTTTTGCTCAACCTCTTTTAGAAGAGGCTGGAGATAAAACATCCAACTTCGAGTTTACCATAGGAAGACAGTTTTAGAGGTATTAATAACTGTTCTTGGGTCAGTTATTAATGATTTCAATTTTAATTGCAAAAGATGCTGGTTTTACCAGCTTTTTTATGCACTCTTTAGCTAAAAAGAGTTTTTGAGATGATTTTATAGTAAGAGTGTGATTTTCATAATAAAATTCAAGTTTTGGTTTAGATAAACTACTATTTAGACACTTTGCCAAAGAAATAATGAAGCTAAGCCAATTAACAATTTTAATATTTGGCAAAAGTTTTTTATAAGCCATTACATCTTCATAGCTGGGTAATTTTTTTGTGTGGTATTTTACAAGTAGGGCTATTAAAACTTTTTGTTCATGTGTAAAATTATAATTTAGATTATTTATAATGAAATAAAAGCTATGTAAATGCTCTTGGTAAAAGCTCAATTTTCTTCCAACATTATATAGTTTTGCCGCAACTTCTAGTTCAAGTTTATATTTTGGATCGATATTGTGTAGATAGCTAAGAGAGTCAAAAAGTTTCTTTGAAATGTTACTTATGTAGAGATTCTCTTTTTTATCTTCAACAAATCTATCACTCAAACTTTTTACACTAATTTTGAAATTTGCTGGGAATCTTTTATTTGAACTTCTTAGTATATCTTCTAAGTAGACCCCTTCTCTTACTCCTGATCCGTTAGTGATTACCTTTGAGGCGTTTAATATGTTTATTATAGAATTAAAAATTAAACATCCCTCTTTCATAGTGTCTAATCTATCTTTTTTAATTCCAATTTTTTTTAGATCATTTCTATCTTTAGACTCTATAATTTGTTTCAAAATGTACCGATGTTCATCTATTTCATACTCAAAACCATGCAAAGTCTCTAATGGATATTCTATTTTTTTCATAATAAGATCGCAAAAGGCTCTAATAGTTCCTCCAATTCCAACTATGCATTCAGAATTGAAAAAATCTGGAAGTTGTTTTAATTTTTCATTTATGTAGTTTTGGGCTCTTTTTAAATTGGGGTTTTTTGAGAAAAATAGCTCTTTTAATCTTACCGTTCCTAAATCTATCGATATAGTTTCTATGATTTTGCCATTTTTGATTCTTCCAAACTCTGTTGAGCCACCACCTATATCTACTGTTATAGCATCATTTAGAGGTTTTAAAAGATTTACAGATGCCAAAGCACCATAGTACGCTTCTTTTGGACCATCAATTATTTTTATATTGATGTTTAATTCTCTTTTAATTTTTTTAACAAATTGATTTGCATTTGGAGCATCTCTTATAGCTGAAGTTGCTACACAAAAAGTTTTATTGCATTTTAAACTTTTTATTATCTGTTTAAATTCAAAAAGAGCATCATATGCTCTTTGCATAGGTTCATCTTGCAATATTCCACCGTTGTTGTACGCTCCTTCACCAATTCTAACTCTACTTTTTACCTCTTTTATGAGATGAAATGCATATGAACTACTCTTTTCATAGACTACCATCCTTGCAGAGTTCGAGCCAATGTCAATTATAGCAGTTCTTTTTGCCATAAATTACTGTTCTTCGCTACTAAGTTGTTTATACTTTAGCTTTAGCTCCGCAATAGTTTCTACATTATCAGGGTCAGGAACGATACAATCTACAGGACACACCGCAATACAGCTTGGTTCATCATAGTGCCCTACACACTCAGTGCAAGCATCGGGATCTATAATGTAGATAGGATCAGCCTCCTCAATGGCATCGTTGGGACACTCCTCTCTACAAGCATCACACGCTATACACTCATCTGTTATCATTAGTGACATATTCTTACCTCAAAATTTTTTCAACTTTATACACTAAATATACTTTGAAAAAATTTAAATATCACATTTAGTAGCATTTTTAGCTAACTTTTTCTTTGAAATTGGTATATGAAGCATTGCTATTGCTCCTTTTGTATGGTCTCTGTTTTTTATTGCTATTTTTGCTCCAAGAGCATCAGCTGCCCCTTTTGCTAAAAATAGTCCTAATCCTGCCCCCTCTTTATTGCCATATCTTTTAAATGGAGCAAAAAGATCAACAGTTTCATCAATTCCATCACCTGAATCTATCACATGAATGTTTAATCCATCTGAATCGGTAAAGCTTTTAATTTCTATCTCTCCACCTTCAGGGGTAAATTTTATGGCATTACCCACAAAATTTTGTAAAATATGAATTATAAGTGTAGGTTGAATGAGAATTGGAAATGATTTTGGTGAAAAATCTGTTTTTATTGTTTTTTTCTCTTGATGAGCTAAAATCTTAAAATGGTTTGCTCTCTCTTTTAGAAACTTAATCAAATCTATTTCGACTGGCTGTTCAAATTGTGCACTCTCTAACCTTCCAATTTCTAAAATATTGCCAATCATTTTGTTCATTTCATCTATGGTTTGATTATTGAATCTCAAGGTTTCAATGTATTTTTGTGGCTCTCTTTGTTTTAAAAGTGTAACCTCATTTTTAGTTTTTATAACTGCAAGTGGTGTTTTTAACTCATGTGCTGTACCAATAAATAGCTCTTTTTGGTACTTTACAAAGGTATGAATTCTATCTACAAGTTTATTGATACTTTTTGCTAGGGGGATAAACTCTTCTGGAATATTTTTAGTGTTGATTGATTGAAAAAAGTTTTCATCCATTGCCGCTAGTTTTTTAGTTAAAGAGTGAATTGGTATTATAAGCATTCTAGAGAGAAGTAGAGCATAAAAAATTACAAGAAAAATTGTCGTAAAGTTTATTATCACAATACTTCTAAGAATCTTTTTCATAAGTTGTTCAGTGTTGGTTATATCTTTTGTAATTGTTAAAAAAACAGATTTTTCATTGGAAATTGGGTAAAAAATTTTTAAAAACTTTTTGCCATTTTGACTAAACTGTTCAAATGATATGGCATGTTTTATTGTTAAATTGGTAGATATGCTTACTTTTGAATTATCATTCCCAATAGGCATAAAGTTTGAATTTTTTTTATAAAGAGATGAAAGATTTTTTGCCTCTTTTTTTAACTCATAGGTTAAGTCCTCATATATAGAGATTTTTATGTAGTTGTAAAGAATAGCTGAAAAAACTACAATTAGTGTAGCCGAGGCCATCACCAATTGTAGTGCAAATCTATTTCTTATACTTTTTTGGGAAAGCAAAATCTATAACCTCTTCGCCTAACTGTCTCAATTGTTGAGATCTCTAATGGTTTGTCCATTTTTTGGCGAATTTGGTTAATAGCTACTTCTATGACATTTGGAGTTACAAGCTCTGGCTCTTCCCAAATAGCATCAAGTAGTTGCTCTTTAGAAACTATTTGATCACTATGTCTAGCTAAGTGAGTTAAAACTTCAAAAGGTTTACCTTTTAGTTCAATCTCTGTACCTTTATAAGTTATTTTTTCTTCATCTGGATCAATTGTCAACTCATCGATCTTTATAACATTTGTTCCTCCAAATCTTAATCTTGCTTCAATTCTAGCAACAAGAATATCAAAATCAAAAGGTTTTTTAATATAATCATCCGCTCCAGCTTTTAGAGCTTTTATCTCACTCTCTTTATCATCTTTAGCAGATAGAACAACACAAGCAGTTCTTGGAGATTTTTGCTTTACAAGGCTTATCAAATCAACTCCATCTCCATCTGGTAGCATCCAATCTGTTAGTACTAAGTCATAATTTCTAATACCAACATAGTACTCAGCATCTTTATAGTTTTCAGAACTATCAGTTTGGTAACCAAATTCCTGCAAACCTTCAGCTATCGTTTTATTTAGTGTAACCTCATCTTCAACAATTAAGATTCTCATGTCTTTCCTTCTTAGTTTTTATCAAGACAGAAGTATAGCATATTTTTATGTAGATTTAAAGTTTTTTTAATAAAAATTTAATATTTTACTTTTTTTTCTACGCAAACCTCGCAGTTATCGAATATAGATGGTTTGGAAATTTTCAGTTTTATTGAAGAAATGTTTGGAAATTTGCTTTTAAGATCTAAAGAAAGTTCATTGAGTGCTTCTTCTATTAGAAAAAATTTTCTCTCTTTTATAGTTTTTTCGATTAAGTCTATAACCTCTCTATAGTCTAAAAAGAGCCCCTCTTTATAAGCATAGCTTATTTTACAATTTATGAGCAATTTTTGAGGGGCGACTCTCTCTTTTTCGAGTATTCCTAAAATTGCTTCAAAAGTAAGATTCTTTACCTTTATAGTCATATTACTTTAGACTCTTTGCCGCTAATTAGTCTCATTATATTTGGTAAATGCTTATAAAGGATTATAAATGAGATTATGAGTACGGGAGCATGTGTTTTTATAACTGGTAACTCCGGATGAATTATAAATGAAGAAGCAATTAGCGTAAAAAGCGCTAAAAGTGATGATATGGATGAAATTTTTATGGTTTTAGCAGCTATCGCCCAAACAGATGCTGCTAAAAGTGTTTCAAATGGTAGCATATAAAGCATAACACCCATCCCAGTTGCAACACCTTTACCACCTTCAAATTTTAAATATGGACTGTAACAGTGTCCTACTACAGCAAGCAGTGCTATCATCCATTTTGTCTCTTCACTCAAATTTAAAATAGTGGCTATAGCTAAAACCACCACCCCTTTAAGTGCATCCAAGATAAGTGTTGCAATAGAGAGTTTTTTTGCCAATTCTGGATTACTCTCTTTTAAAACTCTTAAAACATTTGTAGCTCCTATGCTACCACTTCCCTCATTTCTTACATCGCATTTAGCAAATTTTTTAGCTAGAATAAGCCCAAAAGGAATTCCCCCTACCAAGTATGCAAGTATGTAAAATTGTATATTTATGTTGGTTATTAATTCCAAAATTTTTCCTTTTTCTAAAAATATGAGGATTATTATACATTATTTGATATAATTGTTTACTAAAGAGTACTTCTAGATTTTTCGGAAGTCTCTTGAATTATGTGAACTAAGGGATCTGTTTTGAGTATAAAAGAAGAGATTATAGAATTAAAAGAGGAATTAGAAGTAACAATTGTAGCTCACTTTTACCAAAAAGATGAAGTTTTTAATATGGCAGACTTTACAGGAGACTCTTTGGAGTTGGCCAAATTTGCCTCAAAAGATAAAAATCCTAACTTAATTTTTTGTGGTGTAGGTTTTATGGGTCAAAGTGTAAAGATTTTGGCTCCAAAAAAAAGAGTGATGATGCCAAGGATAGCATGTTGTGCAATGGCTAAGATGATAGATGTTGATTACTATAGGCAAAATGTTCAAATTTTGGAGCAAAGTGGGATCAACAAAGAGGATATTATGCCAGTTACCTACATTAATTCTTCTGCAGAAGTTAAAGCTGAAGTTGGAAAGATGGGTGGATATGTCTGCACAAGTTCAAATGCGAAAATCATAATCAAAAGAGCATTGCAAAGTGGTAAAAAAATACTTTTTGTTCCAGATAAATGTTTGGGACAAAATATAGCGATTGATATGGGGCTGAAGTCTTGTGTTGTAGGAGATGGAAATGATCCTAGAGATGCAGATATAATTTGTTATAACGGATTTTGCTCAGTGCATCAACTTTTTGAGCTAGAAGATATAGAGTTTTATAGAAAAAAGTTTCCGGGTATTTTGATAGTGACTCATCCTGAGTGCAAACCGGAAGTTTGTGCAAAATCGGACTTTGTTGGTTCCACTTCGCAAATAATCAAATACATAAAGGAGTTGCCACTTGAGCAAAAAGTTGCGGTTGGGACAGAGTATAACATGGTAAATAGATTAAGAGAGAAAAATACCTATGTTCTATCTAGCACAAAACCAGAATGTCCAACTATGAATGAAACTAGACTTGAGGATTTAAGGGATACACTGCTTTCAATCAAAAGAGGTGAGTATGCAAATGAAATCAACATAAGTGAAGAGACAAGAAGGTATGCTTTTGAGGCACTAAACAGGATGTTTGAAATATGATTTTTGAGATAATTGTAGACTCGCGCTTTAGTAAAATAAATACAGTCTCATTTATGACTGCAAGCTCGTGCTTCAGTGAGAGGAATTTAACTTGGGTTTTCTCACAAAGAGCACAAAGCACCAGGCTCAAGTTAAAGGAGACAATAAATAAGCCATACAGAAGCTCCGCTTCGTGCTTCAGTGAGAGGAATTTCTTAGGAGCTTTGCTTCTAAGAAAGGAGACAATAAATAA
>JALSLU010000081.1 GCA_026988125.1 Sulfurospirillum sp. | reverse complement strand
TCTTATTTCGAGGCTTTAAAAACAGTTCTTTAAACCTCTCATTTGCATACTCTTGAATCTCTTTTTCTAGCTCTCTGTATGCACTTATAAACTCCTTTGCCCTTGGTGTTAACTTGCTTCCTCCTGTATCTCCACCCCCTTTTTGAGTTTCAACTAGAACATCATCAAGATTTTTTTGCAAAATCTTTACATGCGTCCAAGCCTTTTTATAATTCATTCCAAGTTTTTCAGCAGCCTTAGCAATGCTACCCTCACTCTCTATAAGCTCTAAAACTTCAGTCTTTCCTTTTCCAAACAAAAGTTCACCATTTTCGTTTTCAATCCAACTCTTTGTTTTTAAGTATAGTCTTGAGCGCCTCTTCTCTTTAAAACACCCAAGTTCACAGTAGGTTACATCTATATTTTTCTCTTTTAGGGTTCCTCGTATAGCCTTTAGCCCAACTCCACTAGCACATGCTCTTGCATCTTTACATGTAACTCTATTTTGCTCGTCCAAAAAGGGCTTTAGTTTCTCTTCGGCCTCCTTTGAGTACTCTCCTGTTCCTTTTAGGTTTCCAAACTGCCCCAATTCACAAGCACTTATCCTAATACCCATCTCCTTTGCGTACTCTCCAACTTCTTTTATGGGAGTTTTTGTTTTTGCTGAAATCTTGTAAGCATCTTTACAATCGAGCTTTCCTTGCTCATTTAGATACTCCTTTATAAACTCCTTTAAACTCATACTTCTATCCTTTGTGGGTTTCTATATATATTCATTTTATTTCCTCTAACAAACCCTATAAGAGTTAAGCCAAACTTATCTGCTATGTTTAAACCCCTACATGTGGAGGCAGTTCTTGAGGCTAAGATTGGGATTTTGTGCATCACCGCTTTTGCAACCATCTCAGAGCTAAGTCTTCCACTAACCATCAAAAAACACTTGCTTACATCCACTCCTGCAAGTCTCGCCTTCCCAACTGCTTTATCTATGGTGTTGTGCTGAGCGATGTCTTCACCTATGAAGTAAGTATCTTTATCAAAATAGACCTTCGCAGTATGAACACACCCTGTTTGCTCATAAAGCGGACACTGAGTATAAAACTTTGCCATCTCTTCAAAAAGAAGTTCTGCTTTTATGCTAAAGTCTGAATCAATTTTTCCAGATTTTATAGCCTTTGGAGATATGTGGGCACTACTTGCTCTTCCGCAACCACTAACTATTACGCCTTCTAAATCTAGTCTATCCAAACTATTTTCTACCACATTAGCTTCAACTACAGCTTCAAAATTTTTCTCTTCACCCTCTTTGTCTATAATCTCAATGCTCTTTATCTCTTTTACATCTTTAACTATATTTTCACTCATAAGATAGCCTACTGCAAGCTCTTTTAAATCAACTCTCACAGCCATCATAGCTCCAATTCTTTTGCCATTTACTATGATAGTTAGCTTAACCTCTCTTATAACACTATCTTCTACTTCTACCTTTTTTCCATCTATTACTTTAGTTACTTTTGTTTCAAATATGGTCCACATAAAAAGCCTTTAAAAAATTAATTATGCAATTTTAGCATATTTATTTTCACAGTTCGTCATATAGATGACATTTTAACCTCATATCACAGCTCCACAATCCCTTCTATTGGTATGTGTTTCTTCCGTAGAATCTCCTCTATTTCATCTTTTTTATCACTACTAATCTTCAAACAGTACCCACAATCTGAGCTAATCTCTCTAGGAACGCTCACCATCTTACACTCAACTCCAGCATCTTTTAGGGTATTTTCTGCCCAAATTGTGTAGTTTGAAGAGTAAAAAAGCACATAACTACTCACTTTCAATCCTTTCAATATCCTCAATCGCTTCAATCGCTTTATCAATTTGCCAAATTTCATTACTATATCCAAAACTAAATCTAACCAAGCCTTCTGGAAAAGTTCCAAGTTTTTTATGAGCCAAAGGCGCACAATGAAGTCCCTGCCTGCTCATTATGCCATAATCTTCGCTTAAAATCTCTGTAATCTTTGAAACAGAAACTCCTTTAACCCTAAAGCTTATTACACCATTTCTGACATTTCCATAAAATAGCTCAACTCCCTCTATCTTTTTGGCTCTTTTTATAAAATAACTCTCTAGTTCAATCTTCTTTTTAGTTATACTCTCATAATTTCTCTTTACAAACTCCAACCCCTCATTTAGTCCTGCTATCATAGGAAGTGGTGGAGTCCCGCTCTCAAAGATATCTGGCAAAAAGTCAGGCTGTACAATCTCTTCAGATAGACTCCCAGTACCTCCCTCTTTAAGGGGCTTTAAAAGAGTTAAGTCAAACTCATCAGCCAAAACCATCCCTCCAACTCCCATAGGACTATAAAGTCCCTTGTGCCCAGTAAAGCAAAGGATGTCTATAAAGTCCTCTTTTAAGTCAATCTTTTCAAATCCGGCCGATTGAGAAGCATCAACTATAGTTACTATGCCGTTTTCTCTACACCACTTACAAATCTCTCTTATGGGTTGAGTTGAGCCCGTAACATTGGAAGTATGATTTATGACTAGTAGTTTTGTATTGCTATTTTTTAGACTCTCTATCTCCTTTAAGCCTACTATGCCATCTTCATCCCCACTAGTTATGCTTAGGTTTATAATGCCATCATTTTTAAGCCTCATAAGTGGTCTTATGGTGCTATTGTGCTCTAGTGAAGTAGTGATTACATGTAGTCCTTTGTAGGCAAAACCCTTTATAGCAAGATTTAAAAGAGCAGTCGCATTTAAATCAAACACAACTGCCATTGGGTTTGAGACCCCAAAAAAAGAAGCAAGATTAAGTCTTGTCTTAAAAATCTCACTCCCTGCTCTCATCGAGAGTTTGTGCCCTGCTCTTCCGGGATTTGCACTAAACTCTCTTAGAGATTTGCTAATTACTTCAACTACCTCATTTGGTTTTGGAAATGAGGTGGCTGAATTATCAAAGTAAATTATCTCACTTTGAGACTCTAAAGATTGTGTGGTCACTCTGCTCAATCTCCTCTTTTGAAAAGCCATTCTTTTTTAGTGCTCTTGAAATATTTTCTTTTGAGCACTCATTATCTACTAGTATATCGAAATTTTTTGTTCCCTTTTTAATCTCCTCTATAACCATAAATGCTGGCATAGGGCATGAGAGTCCTCTTGTGTCTATAACTATGCTCATCTTGCTCTCCTTGTGTTAAAAAATGCTATGGCTAAAACAAAAGCGATTCCTGCAAATACCGCGATCTCAGCAAATGGTCCAATTCCCTTAGGTGTACTAGCCAATCCAAAATTATGAGATATTCCTGCACCAAAAATCATACCCATAACAAATACAGCCGCATCATTATCTCCCTCACCACTCAAAATAAGCTGTCTTCCGGGACAACCTCCAGCCAAAGAGAAGCAAAGCCCAGCTAAGAGCATACCCAAAAAGTTCCACACTCCATCGGTGTGAGCTATTGGCTGACCCTCAAAACCAAGATTAAACTGCCCCAAGATAAGGTTTAAAACAAAAACTGCAACACTAAAACTAAGAAGTCCAAAGAGGAGATGAGTTGATCTTACTATCATAAGGTCTCTTATGGCTCCCACTGTACAAAATCTGCTTCTTTGAGCCAAAAATCCTACAAGCAGGCCTGCTATAACACTAATGATAATTGGTGCATGCATAGCCCCTGGACCTTTTGAACTTAGATTTAATTTTTCAAACCCTATTATAAAAAGCAAGAAAATCGCTGCAAAGAAGAGAGGAAGTACAAAGCCAGATATTTTAGACTGATTGTAAGCTCTACCAAGAGAGAAGCCTTTTTTTATAAAAACAGTCCCTATTGCAATCCCACTAACAAGCCCTGCAATCCCCAAAAGTGCATTCAAATCACCGCCTGAAAGTCTTATAAATGCTCTCCAAGGACATCCAAGAAAAACAAGAGCTCCAATCATTGCAAAAGTTCCGAGGAAAAATCTAACTATGACTGAAGAGCCACCTCTTGCTTTGAACTCTTTAGTAGCCAATGATGCAATCATGGCCCCAATCACTATAAAAATAACCTCTGGTCTTACATACTGCACAACTTTTGCACTATGAAGCCCAATTGCTCCAGCAATGTCTCTCTCAAAACATGCTATACAAAAACCCATGTTTGCTGGGTTACCAAAATATTGCAACAGTGCCGCAATTACACCTATGAGCCCTCCGGCTATGATTATCCCCACAGGGGTACCAAATGCATTTCTCAAATCTATCTCCTTTTTGAAGACACATGTTAAACCAAAATTATGCAATAGGATTCACTAAATTAGCACTTATCACCTAGTTTAGCAAAACCTATTGCAATAATTTGGGTTAAAAATTTATCAAAGGGGGAATTTTAGTTTGAAGTCGTCTCACCTTTTGATGTTTGCTCAACCTTGAGCCTTCATGAGTCTTTTTTTTGATTGTTCCAAATTTTACAAAAACCCTCCTTAAAGGAGGGTAATTTTTAAGAGAGAATCTCTTCTAGAGTTATATACTCTCCGACTTTACCGGTCATCTTCTCAGCATCTGTGTTCACTGGAAGTGTTTTCTTTCCTGGTCTCCAATTTGCAGGGCAAACTTCACCAGTTTTTGCAACATGCTGAAATGCTTGAACTTGTCTGATAAATTCATTTACATTTCTTCCAACTGGAGGAGTTAGAACTTCTTGAGCTAGGACGATACCATCTGGATTTACCAAAAATCTTCCTCTTATGGCAACTCCATCATTTTCGCTATAGATGCCAAACGCTTTTGCCATCTCGTGCTTATTATCTGCACCCATCATTATTTTAAAATCTTTTAACAGTGGCTCAGTTTCAACAAATCTTTTGTGAGAAAATTTTGTATCGCAAGATACAACTAACAACTCAACACCTAACTCTTGAAATTTATGTGATGCTGCATTCACGGCAGCCAATTCTGTAGGTCAAACAAATGTAAAATCACCAGGATAGAAGCATACAGTAAACCATTTGCCTTTGTAATCCTCGCTACTAACAGTGGTATATTTACCACTTACTGGATCGTAAGCATCAACCTTAAATTCAGGCATCTGCTTTGTTACAAGTGTACTACAAGTTCCACAACACATATCTATCTCCTTTTAAGTTTTTTCAGCCTTATTATGGGTCAGGGCTAAACTCTAAACTTTTTTAAAAAAGTTTAGAGTTTAGCCCTGACCCCTACTTAGTTACTTTTCTAGAACTTTTCTAGCATTTAGTGGATTAAGTGGTCTATTATTATGATCAAGCACCTTTTCAAATGCAGCAAATTGTGCTCTTGACATCTCTACAGGCTGCTTTAAAACCATCCATCTGACACCCTCGCTACAAGGTGGCGTAGTTAGTGAACCATTAAATCTGTAGTATTTATCCAAGTTTGTAGGAAGCATTCCTTCGGGCTTTAAGTTTAAACCTCTAATGTCATAGCTATCACCCTTTTTCTTAGGCATTTTGTTTATAAGCTTTTGCATATATGGGTTTTTCTTTCCCTCTACAAACATTACAGTTAATACTGCAATCTTTCCATCTTTACTTAAATGAACAAAGTGTGCCTCCATTGGGTAGCTAACACCATTTATATGGTTCTCGCTTGGTGTATGGAAGTGAAATTGCTTTAATTCAAAAGTTTTTCCATCTATTTTTAGAGTATTGCCAGGAGCAAATGCTACCTCTACAGTGTGTCCATTATTGAACCATTTTGTAGCTTTTTTACCATAATTTAGAGTAAATTTTTCTAAATTTACACTGTAATCGCCCACAATATTAATTGGAGTTTGGTTCTGTCCCTTTTCGCACATAAAAAAATTCTTATCAAGCTTTCCCCAATGGGCTGGTCCAGTTTCACCCTTATAACTCCAAGCTGCTCCATGTCCACTTGCCAATAGTGCTGCTGCTGAAATTGATAATGCTATTAAAACTTTTTTCATTTTTAAATCCTTATATTAATTTATTTTTTTAAATACTTTCTAACTCACATACTGTAAAATACTGTCGAAGTTAACCTCTCAACCTAACTTCATGGGTAGCACTATGCCTGCTACCCATTTTTAAATAGTTCTACTATTAATGTCCACCTTCCATATCAGGCTTGTGTGCAACAAATCCTAATACGGCAACAAAACCAACACCACCAACTATATTTCCTAATGTTACAGGAATCAAGTTACCAATAAATCCTGCGATACTCAAGTTTTCTAGTTTTTCCACTGTTGTGTGTCCTAAGTGTGCTACATGCTCTAGTGTTGCTCCATCCATAGATAGATAATGAGCTTTAGCTATAAGACCCTCAGTAATTATAAACATATTTGCCACGCAGTGCTCATAACCAGAGCCAACAAATGCTGCAATTAAAAATGCAATTCCTAAAACCTTTCCTGCTGTATCTTTTGCTGCAATTGCAGTCCATACTGCCATACATACAAACACATTACAAAAAATTCCTCTTATGAATGCTTCAGTAAATCCTAATGAAGTTTTACCCGCTCCTAGAGTGATGAAGTGCTT
Organism: Sulfurospirillum sp.; assembly: GCA_026988125.1. Classification (GTDB taxonomy): domain Bacteria; phylum Campylobacterota; class Campylobacteria; order Campylobacterales; family Sulfurospirillaceae; genus Sulfurospirillum_A. Next base: position 8,953 of record JALSLU010000081.1, on the reverse strand, counting down.
TAAAATAGCTCCATCATACTTTCCTCCAGGAAGACCAGACTTATAGTACATATATGCAATCATAACTGCACCAATAAAGTTAAATATCCATACTATAACCCAATAGCTAATCATTTTACCAAAAGGTAATTTACCCTCAAAAGTAGTAACACCAGACATAATAGAACTAGTAAATAGATGTCCACCAAAAAATACAACCATCATCAAACCGGCTGAAAAAGCTAATCCTCCCACAAAGTTAGCAGCTCCTGGTGTTTCTATTCCTACTGTTGCATGTGCCCAAAAAATATCACCCATTGCTATTGCGCCACCTGCCATGATTGCAAGTAATATAACACTCATAAAAGGCAATCTTGCCTTATGGTCTGAACCACTTGATACTGCTTGTGCAGTTTCTGCTGGATTTAACATATATCTCTCCTTATATAAATTAATTTTTTTCTTCAAAGACTTTTTCAATCTCTTTGAGTTTATCTAGGCCTCTATTTGCAGTTTTGAGCGCAAGCTCACTAAGACCCTCTTTAATCTCAAGAGTATTGATTATGTCCACATTGAGTCCTAAAAAAAGAACCGCCTTACAAAACCCTCTTAAATAACTAATCAAGATTGGCATTGGAATGTTGTGAGTCGAGTACATGTAGTCTCGCTCATCGCTCAAATCCATAACCTCAACTCTTCCTACATTCATGCCAGTCATTGCATCAGCAACCACAACTAAATCAGGGGCATACTCTCTAATCTTATTAAACTCATTTTCAGGAACATCTTCACCATAAAAGATCTTCCAATCAAGCCCCTCTTCTTCTACTAGTTTGCCCAAGTATGGAGCAACACCATCATCCCCTCTTAGGGGATTTCCAACAACTAAAAGTGCTTTTTTTAGCTTACTCATACTGGCTTCCTAATCACAAAATAGCCATCTTTTAAAGAGCATAGCAACTCTTTTAACTTAGAGTCTGCCATATCATCTTTTAGCTTTTGCACATGCTCTTTATATACCTCTATTTCAAAATACTTAGTTAAATTTCCAAGTTTGAACTTAGTGTATTTACCAGATTTGTTGATTATCTCCATAAACTCATCATCTTCTATGTCCATAACCTTCTCAACAAAATCTACAGTTCCTACACCATGTCCTATAGAGGTATAAAAGAGCTTCACCTGCTCTAAATCTCTAGGTAGCTTCTTATCTGGATCAACTCTTCTTTTTGTTAATCTACAGATCTCAATCATAAGCCAATTCCATCTCTTCTTTAGTAAAGCATATAGTAGGATGACACTTATTTATATTTTTAAATCTTTTTAAGTGTTTTAGATAAACCTCATTGTGAAGTATCATCATACACTCTTTAAATCTAGGATCATCCTCTTTTTTAATAGCTTCCAAAAGAGTCTCTTTTGTCTTAACTGGATTATAGATATCTTCTATAGGCTTAAGTGCATCTATGTAGGCTTTATAAAGCTCTCTTCCGTGAAGATAGCCCATCATAACTCTAGCTCTTTCCATAACCTCTCTTTCAAAAAGAGTGTTATCAAATATAGAATCCTCAATCTTTGGAGCTTCATCTGTGCCATCTTTATGCTCAGTTTTTTTAAGCTTTTGATCTAAAATCCCAAGAGCTGTTGCCAATCCATAAATAGTACTTGCAGGGTGAGGAGGACATCCAGGAATCCAAACATCAACTGGAATTACCTTATCTACTCCACCCCAAGTACTATAACAATCATGAAATATCCCACCAGTTGAACCACATGCCCCATAACCAACCACTATCTTTGGATCTGGCGCTGCTTCATAAGCTCTTAAAAGCGGATAGTACATCTGCCTTGTAACCGGGCCCGTACAAAGCAATATGTCAGCATGCCTTGGGCTAGCAACAAGTTTAAATCCAAATCTTTCAGGATCCCACATAGGAGTAATAGAAGCAAATATCTCAATCTCGCAACCATTACACGAGCCACAATCTATCCTATAGACACTAAAACTTCTTTTTATATCTTTGATAAGATTAAGTTTATCTTCTACCTTGTTTAGCTCGCTAATTTCAGTTGGAACTACATATGTTTTACTCATTTTTTAACTCCTTTAGAGTAGTGCTTGCTCACTAACTCAACTGATTCAGCCTTCTTACACTCAGGGCAAGTAGTGATATATTTGGTTTTTTCTTCTATGACCCTTTCGCTCCAGCCAACTTTTTTAAAGTTTTCCACACAGTAAGCTATGAGTCTTTTTGTAGTAAAAACCTTTCCACACTTTTGACAATACTCTACATCTAACTCCCCTGTCTCTATCAAATCCTCTTTATTGAATTTAACAGCAGTCTCAAAGTCACTTCCAAGCATAACTGCATTTGTAGGACAAACTTCATCACATCTACCGCAGTAGATACATCTACCACAGTCAAACTTCCATACAAGCTTATCTTTCGCCTCATTAAGCTCTACATTAATAGCATTTGATGGACAAGCAACACCACAAGCAGTACAACCTATGCATTTATCATAGTCATACTCTGGCTTTCCTCTAAATCCATCTGCTACAGTATATGGAGCAAAAGGGTACTCATAAGTTGCACTACCATACTTTCGTGTCATATCTAAAAGTTTCATATTTGCTCCTTACATCCCTTTTAGAGGTGAATCTTTAAGAGTTTGAGAGTACCTCTTAAGATCTTTATGGGTTAAAATCTTACTTTTTTTAGATTTTACATCCACAACTGTAACTCTATCAGTACATGAGTAACAAGGGTCCATAGAACAAACTATCAAAGCTGCATCTGCAATTGTGTTTCCTCTAAACTGATACCTCAGAGTTGGCCAATTGTTATAAGTTGCTGCTCTACATCTCCATCTATATACCTTTTGAGATCCACCATGCATAATCCAGTGAATATTCTCACCCCTTGGTGCTTCATTGTTTGCTAGTGCATAAGCTTGAGGAACTATCTTTCTATTGTGAGGAGCTACTATATCTCCTGAAGGCATCAACTCAAAGCACTGTCTTATGATAGAGATTGATTGCAAAAGCTCTTTATATCTTACAGTCTCTCTAGCAAATACATCTCCACCCTCCTCATAACAAACTTCGAAATCTATCTCATCATGAAAATCAAATGGGTGATCATATCTTGTATCTCTTTTAAATCCGCTTCCTCTAACATTTGGTCCAACAGGTGAAAAGTCTCTTGCAACTTGTCTATCTAGTACGCCAACACCCTTCCATCTCTCAATTTGAGAATCATCTTCCATAACTGCTTCCCAAACCTCTTTAAGCTGAGTCTCCATAGTGTCTAGCAGTTCTAAGCCTCTTCTTATCTCTTTACCATTTACATCTCTTCTCATACCACCTACGACAACATTACCATAGGTTTTTCTACCACCAGAGATAAGCTGAGCCAGCTCCATAGAGAACTCACGGATTCTAAAGATGTGCATAAAGGCATTTATATTTCCTGTAACTTCACAAGCAAGACCAATGTTTAGCATATGAGAGTGAAGTCTCTCTATCTCTTGATTTATAATTCTCAAAGCTTGAGCACGCCTTGGAATTTCCATATCGATTGCTCTCTCAGCTGCTTCTATACAAGCTGTAGCATGTGCATAACCACAGATACCACAAACCCTCTCAGCCAAAAAGCCCATCTGGTCATAGTTCATTCTGTTTTCTGCGAGTTTTTCCATACCTCTGTGCTGATAAAATAGTCTATAATCAGCATCAATTATCTGGTCACCCTCACAGTAGAGTCTAAAGTGTCCAGGCTCATCACTTGTTATATGAAGTGGCCCAAGTGGAACATCTACTAATCCCTCGCCTTCAGGATGGTAAAACTCATACTCTGGCTCCTCTTCATGAGAGTATGGATCTGGTCTAAAATTATACTCCATTGAGTCTTTTCTCATGGGATATAACCCCTCTGGCCAGTCATCCGAAACTACAAGTCTTCTAGGATCAGGCAGACCCTCAGCCACAAGACCTAACATATCGTATGCCTCTCTTTCATACCAAACTGCTGCGGGAACTAGCCTCGTTACAGATGGGTATGTTGGATCATTTGCAGGAATGTAGGCCTTAACAGTAATCCAGCACTTCTCATCTGATGACAACTCATCATCTGCTGTCATCTTACCACCCTCCATCGACAAGACATAATAAACAGCATAGTTACCATTTAGCGGTCTCTCATCGTTTGGAATCATAGTAACCAACCATCCGCCCATATCGTAATAGAGCATCCTTACAGCTTCAGGAAGATCGCTTCTATCGACTGTTACAGTAATCTGCTCTTCAGGCATCCTGGAGACATCTTTTATGGTTATCTTCTCTCTTAATTTATTTATAAAATTTTCACCTTTTTTCATCTTCTCTCCTTATGAACCAAGTACTATTTTAGTAGCGTTGTCAAAAAGCATAACTACGCTATCTATAGAAAAGATACCCAAAACAACTATCATAGCTGCTAGTATCATTAGTGGAATATTTGCACTAAGTTCAATCTTCTCTTTGTTTACTTCAGATTTAGCCTCACCAAACATAACTTCATTAAAGTGAGAGAAAACACCTACAAATATAATTGCTAGACCTATGATAAATAGAGCAACTGCAAAGTAGTCTCCTCCTACTATTCCAGCTTTTATTGCTAAAAATTCACTAACAAATATAGCAAAAAGTGGAATACCAACAAGTGAACAAATCGCAATTCCAAACAAAATCGCAGTCACTGGAGCAATCTTAATAAGACCTCCCATCTTTGTCATATCTCTTGTGCCATAAATCTTGATTATATTTCCACTTACACAAAATGCTAAAGCTTTTGTAATTGAGTGAGTCAAAGAGTGAAACAGTCCTGCAAAAATTCCCAAAGGTCCACCTATACCAAACCCAAAAGCTATAATTCCGATGTGCTCTACTGAGTGATAAGCAAACATTCTTTTTATGTCATGCTGTCTTATTATAAACATTGCTGCTATAAAGATAGTAACTAGCGAGATAACTATCATCATATTTTGAACAAACTCAAACCCTACAATAGAGTTACCCACAATTGCGTAGTATCTGACTATAGCTAACATAGCGCACTTTAAAAGTACAGCCGAGAGCATAGCAGAAGCCGGAGAAGGACCCTCTGAGTGAACATCTGGCAACCAAGTATGAGTTGGAGCCAGACCAGCCTTTGTTCCAAAACCAATTAGAGCAAATACAAATATAAGCTTCAGTGCATCTGCATCTATAAGCTTTGCATTGTCCATAAGCGAAGTCCAAAGCATAGCATCGTGTCCATCTCCAATAACTGCAAATCCTGCACCATAAAGAAGGATAGTTGCATATAGAGCAAATGCCAAACCAACACTACATATAACTATATACTTCCAGCCACTCTCTGTTGAGCGTTTCCCTTTTGAAATTGCAACCATAAAGACTGAAGATAGTGTAGTTGCTTCAACAGCAGCCCACATTACAGCCATATTGTTTGCCAATACTGAGAGTGTCATTGTAAAGATAAACAGATGTGATAGTGCAAAAAAGATTCTCAAATCTTTATCTGTTAAATGTCCCTTTTTAACTTCCCACTCCATATACTTAACTGAGTATATATTGATCAAAAGTCCAGTTACTGCTATAAGAGATAGAAATACTCCACCAAGTGAGTCAACAAAAAGAAACTCATTAAATGCAAAGTATCTCTCTCCTCCTGTAACACTACATATTAGGTTAAGTGCTACAAGTGCATAGACAATTGAAGCTGCAATATGTATAATATTTACCGTTTTTGTATTTACTCCAATAAACCAAATCACCAGTGAACTAATAAATGGTACTGCTAGTACTAAAATTATTAAACTTTCCATAACACTTCACCTATCCTTTCAACTCTGATGCTTTTGAAACATCAAGAGAACCAAAATATTTATAAAATCTTGCTGCTAATATAGACATAATAACAACTGCAAAGATTGCATCTGTTAAAATCCCTATCTCAACAATACCAGGTGAGTTATATGCGGTCAATGCCAAAGTCAAGTGGATTCCATTTTCAAAAGTACAAAAAGCTAAAATCTGCTTTATTGCTGACTTTCTTAGGATAAACCCAAATATACCCATCATAAATACAGTAATTGCTGCAATTAGTGGTATATGCTCTTGAACAAGCGAAAACTTTAAGTATATTGGATATATACTCATAGCAATCGCTAGTGAAAAACCTAGTGCTATTATAGGACTTACAAAAAATCCAGCTACTGGCTCAACTTCGCTCTCAACTTGAACTTTTTTGAGCAATCTTAGCAACACATATGGTACAAATAGCACCTTTGTTAAAATTGCAACAAATGCCCAAGACTTTAACTCAGCTATATCGTGAGCTGAAGCTAGTGTAAAAAAGATTAACACTAATATGGAAGCTTGCACTCCATAAGTCAAAACTGAGAGCTTATAATTTCTTAGTCCAAATACAGCCAATGCTGCAAATATCATTGCTATTGATAGTATAGATAATAGATCCATCTTAAGCTCCTACCGCGTAAAGTATAAGTGCAACAGCAGATATACCGAGTGCAAATGTTGCATTTTGTTTAAAACTTGTCAATAGCTTATATCTAGCACCAAAATTATCTATAAACACCGCAGCAACATAGAAAATTCCGGCTTTAGCAATAAAGACTATTAAAGCCAAAATTGGATTAGTAAAGTTCCAAGGCTCAAATATAGACAAAAACATACCTATCATTGCAAACTGTTTCAATATAAAAGCCGCATGAGTGATACCAAAATCACTACCAGCATACTCACCTAAAACTCCCTCTTGAAGCTCTTGCTCAGCCTCTGCCAAATCATAAGGATTTCTTCCACTCTCAACATACATAGCCCAAAGAAACGAGATGGATGCTACCGCAAATGCAGGCATAAAGTATCCTATCTCTCCGTCTCTTACCATTGCTCTTATGTTAACTAGATCACTAGTACCTGCTAAACACATAACCACAATTAAACTTATAATCATAACAGGCTCTACAAATATTGTAAGAGTCTGTTCTCTACTACCGCCAACTGCAGCAAATGGATTTCCTGAATCTATTGAAGCTATACCAAATACAAATCTCAAAAATGCTCCTACATAGATAATCACAAATATATCTGATACCCCAATCGATGGATAGCTATTATATGTTATTGGCATAGCAGCTAGCATTGTTGCGCCCAATCCATACATAATATATGGTGCATAGTCAAAAACCCAATGGGCACACCTTGGTCTGGTTCTACTTCTTTTATAGAGCTTTATAATATCTCTATATGTTTGAAAAAAGTCTGGTGGACCTTTTCTTGATTGTAATCTTGCTCTAAGAACTCTTGCAACCCCATCAAAAAAAGGAGCAGCCAGAGCTATAGCAATCACTTGAATAATCATCCACAATATTACTTCCATAACTTACTCCTTTCTTATATTATTTGGCTAATGCCAAGAGCTAAACAAAGAGCTGCCAAGATATATAAAGAGTAGAGATTACTATTTCCATTTTGAAATTTCTCCATCTTATCTGAAGCCTTTGAAACAAAATTAATTATAGGTGTATAAATCAAATTCCACCAAATGTCTTGGGCATGATTTTCATATTTTATAGGACCAAAATAACTCTCTTTATGATGAACAATTGGTCTATAAAACCAATTCAATAGTTTTCTCATATCTCCCGTAAATGGTCCTGCAGTCATTTGCATACGAGTATCGTACTTGTACCCACATGCCCAAGGGTCAGTATCTCTTGGTTTTGCTCTATTTGCTTTGACTATAAATAGTGTTAAAAATGGCATCAACATACTGCCAAGCATAATTAAAGTTACAAGTGGAGTTGAAACAAGTGAGCCTGTTGCAGACTTTATACTCATACCTTCAGCTACATTAAATGCTCCATTTGTATATGCTGCTACAACATTACCAATATTATCAGCCATATAACTAGCACCTAGACCAAATGCCAAACATCCTGCAACCAAGATATACATTCCAACTATCATAGATACTGGAACCTCTTTTGCATTTTCCCAAATCTTTTTGTTTCTTGGATTTCCTGCAAATATAATGGCATAAATTTTAAGGTGCATAATAACAACAACACCTGTAACAGCCAAAGCAACAACAGATAGTGCAAAAATCAATCTAATTAAAGATCCTTCACCCATAGCACCTTGAAGCATTGCTTGGTAAGTAAACCACTCACTCACAAATCCATTTAGTGGAGGAAGTGCAGCGATACCCATAACTCCTATTAACATCGCAAATGCAGTATATGGCATCTTCTTAGCCAAACCACCAAGAATCTCCATATCTTTTGTATGGGTTCTATATAACACACTTCCAGCTCCTAAGAATAAAAGTCCTTTAAAAGTAGCATGGTTAAGTGTGTGATAAAGCGCGGCAATAAACCCTATAGTAGCTAGAGTTAAATTACCATCAGCTATTCCATAAACTCCAGTACCAACACCTAATAAAATAATTCCAATGTTTTCAACTGAGTGGTAAGCAAGCAGTGCTTTATAATCATGTTGTATAAGTGCATACAAAACACCCATCAAGGATGAAGAGGCACCAAATACCAAAATCATTATGCCCCACCACTTAGCAACAGGCAACCATAAGCAAAATTTAATAATTCCAAATATAGCAACCTTAATCATAACCCCACTCATAAGAGCAGAAACATTAGAAGGCGCTGCTGGGTGAGCTTTTGGTAGCCATACATGTAGAGGTATGATACCTGCTTTTGAGCCAAAACCAAAAAAAGCCAACAAGAAAATAGCTGTTGCCATTGCAGGACTTAGTTCAGCATTTGCGAATGAAGAAAACTCCATTGAACCGCTTTGATGTGCTAAAAGTAAAAAAGCAGTCATTATCGCAGCACCGCCCAAGTGAGCAATACCCAAATAGGTAATAGTAGCTTTCATTGATTGTTTTGA
>JALSLU010000080.1 GCA_026988125.1 Sulfurospirillum sp. | reverse complement strand
GATGAGTGACAAGGGAACTTTAAGAGAGCAGTTTTTTGTAAACCAGTTACTAAACTTACACAAGGTAAACTACTCGAAAATAGGAGATTTTTTAGTAGATGAAAAGTACATCATCGAGATAGACGGTAAAAATAGAAGTTTTTCTCAAATCAAAGACATACCAAACTCTTTTGTTGTAGCTGATGACATCGAAATAGGCAGTGGTCATAAAATACCCCTTTGGTTATTTGGGTTTTTATACTAAAACTAAAAATTGACCATACTAGCTTCTATCTTAGAGATAAAAGTATTGAAGTAAAATTTTGACATATATATCAAAATTTGCTATACTTTTCTTGATATATATATCAAAATAACAAGGAAATAAAGTGATATATGAAATAAGAGAATTGCAAAATCTTTTACTTAAAAAAGTAAAGACAAAATATAAAAGATACTTTTTTTATAAAATAAATTTTGATAGATTAACGGGTCTCATCGGTGCAAGAGGTGCTGGAAAAACCACTTTTTTATTGCAATACCTAAAAGAAAACTCCTTACCTTTATCTAAAAAGTTATATATAAGCGCAGACTCTATCAAGATAGATTCATTATTTGATATAGCTAAGGACTTTGAGCGTGATGGAGGAAAACTTCTTATAATAGATGAAATACATAAATTTTCAGGATTTGAAAATGATCTAAAAAAGATATATGATTTTTTAGAGTTAGAAGTTATTTTTAGTGGCAGCAGTGCCTTAAAAATCGATAATTCAAAAGCTGATTTGAGCAGAAGAGTTGTCGTTTATGAGATAGAAGGATTAAGCTTCAGAGAGTTTTTAGAGTTAAAAAATGGTGTGCAAATTAAAGCCTGCTCATTAGAGGATATTTTAACCAATCATGTTGATATTGCTTATGAGCTATCAAAATACTATACACCAAAGATATTTGAAGAGTATCTAAAGTTCGGTTACTATCCATTTTATTTTGATAAGTATTCAAACTATCAAATTAAACTCAACGAAACTATAAATACAGTTTTAGAGGTTGATATACCCTCTATTTTCAATATAGAATATCAAAACATTAAAAATCTAAAAAAACTTTTACTAATTCTTTGCCAAAGTGTTCCTTATACTCCAAATATCAATGAATTGTTAAATAAACTTAATATGGGACAAGATTATAGAACGCTATATAGATATTTAGACTACCTACATAAAGCAAAAATTATTACATTAATTCGCCCAAAAACAAAAGGCGATAATATTTTTGCAAAACCAGAAAAGATATATTTTAATAACACAAATTTACACTACGCTTATTGTGATATGCCAAACATAGGAACTATAAGAGAAGTTTTTTTCAAATCTATGGTTTTTGAACATAAAGTTGAAATTCCAAAGCAAGGTGATTTTTTAATAGATGAAAAATATACATTTGAAATAGGCGGCAAAAATAAAAGCTTTAAACAGATTGCAAATATGCCAAACTCCTTTGTAGTAGCTGATGACATCGAAATAGGCAGTGGTCATAAAATACCCCTTTGGTTGTTTGGGTTTTTGTATTAGTTGTAGATTTCATATGAATAACCTATCCATCTTCGGTACTCACTCGGATTCGGGCAAATCAACTATAACTTGGCTCATAGGAAGGCTTTTGCAAGAAAGAGGGTTAAGTGTGGCTCCTTTTAAGGCTCAAAATGTCTCTAATAATGCTAGAGTTTGTAGTGATGGGAGTGAGATCTCTATTGCTCAGTATTTTCAGGCTGAAGTTTTAGGGGTTGAGCCTAGTTTTGTCCTGAATCCAATTTTACTTAAATCTGGCAGGGGAAGTTTGGCTTCGCTTATAGTTGAGGGAAAAGTAGTAAAAGATAAAGATGTCAGAGAGTACTACAGAGATTTAGATGCCCTAAAGCCATCGGTGCAGAGGTGTTTTGAAGAGCTTGATTGCAGGTATGATTGTGTGATTGCAGAGGGGGCGGGAAGCCCCGTGGAGCTTAATCTTATGGATAAAGACCTCTCAAACATATTTGTAGCTACTAAATTTAAAACAAAGATTGTTTTGGTAGCTGACATTGAAAAAGGGGGAGTTTTTGCTTCTATTTGGGGGGTTTATAATCTGCTTCCAAAAGAGCTTCAAAAAAATGTTATAGGGGTTGTGGTTAATAAATTTAGAGGAGATATGAGTCTTTTTGATGAGGGGGTTAGGATTATTGAAGATGAGTTCAAGATTCCTGTGCTTGGAGTGCTTCCCTATGAGCCTTTTAATCTAGGTTTTGAAGATAGTGCAAGTTTGAGTAACTTTGT
>JALSLU010000079.1 GCA_026988125.1 Sulfurospirillum sp. | reverse complement strand
CACTCTTCGTTACTCTTTTTCGCCTTAGCTTTAGCTAGGGCTTCAAAAGAGTGCCTTGATTGTAAACTCCTATGCAGTGCTGAGATGTGCTAGGGTTTTTAGAGGTGCCCATATCTTATCACCTTGTTTAATTTTTTGATATACTTTCCAAATAGAAATTTTAAACCCGAATTATGCAATGAAATTTGCTAAGGTAATGCTTATGTCCTAGTTTATGGTGTTTGTAAAAAAATTATCACAAAGAGTGCTAAAATACAGAATCTTAACCAAAAGATTGGATGATAATTTTTTATAAATGTCATAAGCTGGGTGAAGAATGTTGGTTTGGTGAATTCTATTACATAACTGATCTTACGCACCATAAACACGCCTAGGCAGAATGAGAAAGCACTATATGCAAAGCAGTTAACTTTTAGCGTAGCCAAAGCTACGGTGAAAGTAAACTAACGAAGCAGATGGTTCTTTATCATTCTGTCCTTAGGATGATAAAATTTGCACCCTATTGCTGTGGAGTCATAGCTTCATAGTAGAATAACTACAATTTTGCTATACTTCCTTGCATTAGAGTGCAACTTTTATCACCTAGGTGTGCTTATAGTGCGTAAGGTCAGTTACATAATTTGTGTGAAATGGAAAAGCTATGAAAAGAAAACCCGAATGGTTACTAAAAAAAGTATTTTTTTCACAAAAAAAAGAGTTAGAAACTACACTTAAGTCTATAGGGATCCATACCGTTTGCCAAGAAGCAATGTGTCCAAACATGAGCGAATGTTTCTCAAAAAAAGTTGCAACATTTATGATTTTAGGCTCAACTTGCACTAGAGCTTGTAGCTATTGTAATGTTAAAACTGGTATGCCAAATGGTTATGTAGATAGAGATGAACCAAAAAAACTCTCACAAGCTATCAAAGAGATGGGGCTAAAATATGTAGTTATAACTAGTGTAACAAGAGATGATTTAAAAGATGGTGGTTCTACTCAGTTCATACTATGTGTAAACGAGATCAAAAAACTAGATCCAAAAATAAACATTGAGCTTCTCATACCAGATTTCAAATATAATCCAAATTCCCTAGAGAGTATAGCAAAATGTGGCGCAAAAGTAATAGGACATAACATTGAGACTGTTCCAAGACTTTATCATCTAAGAAAAGGAGCAAACTACAAAAAATCTTTAGAAGTTTTGTACAATTTAAAAAAATTTAATCCAAATATAAAAACAAAAAGTGCCATAATGTTGGGGCTAGGAGAGAAAGAAGAAGAAATAAAATCTTCCTTGTATGATCTATTAGATGTTGGATGTAACTTCCTAACACTTGGTCAATACTTAGCTCCAAGTAATTCACATGCCAAAGTAAAAGAGTATATTGAACCAAAAATATTTGAAGAACTAGGACAAATGGCTTTAGATATGGGCTTTGAGTATGTCAAGAGCTCTCCATATGCTAGAAGCTCATACTTGGCACATGAGTATATCTCATAATTTTATGTTAAGTTTTTGCTCTACTAGTTCATTAACTACTTTTGGATTTGCTTTGCCTCCTGAGAGTTTTAAAACTTGTCCTACAAAAAAGCCAAAAAGTTTTTTATTTCCAGATCTATACTTCTCTACATTTATGGGATTGTTAGCTAGTACCTCATCAACAATTGGTAAAATTAGAGTGGGTTCGCTTATTTGCATAAGATCTTTTCTTTTGACAATATCTTCTGGATCATCCCCACTTTTACACATTTCTTCAAAAACTTGTTTGGCAATTTTTGTCGAGATCAACTCCTTATCAATCATCTTTACAAGTTTTGCTATATCTTTTGGTTCAAAACTTAACCTCTCTGCTCCTTTTTGTTTTAACTCTCTTGCTACCTCATTTGAAACAATATTTGCAATAGCTGGTGCCAAATCAAACTCCTTCAAAGCCTCTTCAAAAAAGATTGCGAGATTTTTATCTCTTGCAAGAGTATTTGCTACTTCACTATTTAGTTTTAACTCTTGGGTGTATCTATCAAAAAGTAACTGCTCCTCTTTTGTTAGTGGTTTTACTTCTCCATCTATCTGCTCTTTTGTGTTTGTCTTTTTGCTAATATTTGAAGATTGTCTAAATTCCGCTTTTTTTGCCCAAGAATCTTTTAGGGAGACAATCTTATTAAAAACTGGATTTGCTTCACAATAATCTACGGGTTCTTTATAAAAATATCCCTCTCTTTCAAATTGAAATCTAACTTCATTACTATTTATAACTGATGGTTCAACAAAAGCATTTTTGATAATTTTTAGAGAGTTTGGATTTAAATCCTCCACTCCTTTAGGGTTTTCACACTTAAAAAGTCTATCATAAATTCTAAGCTCAACCCTTTTTGAACTTTTTAACTCTACCCAATGAATAGCACTTTTAACCCTTATACCACTTGTATCTGAGCCACTTTTTGAGTCAGGGTAGTATCTTGCAACTATCTCTTTGATATTACCTTGAGCATCCCTAATAACCTTTTGACAACTAATTATGTAAGCATATTTTAATCTTACAGGCTGGAAGGGAGTTAATCTAAAATAGCCTTTTGGTGGATTTTCACTAAAATCATCTCTATCTATATAAATTTCTTTAGAAAATGGCAATTTTCTACTACCCTCTTTGGGCACATCTGGAGGAAAAAATGGGGCATCAATCTCTTCAAAACCATCATAGTTTTCTATAGTAACTTTTATAGGATTTACAACACACATAACTCTAGGTACTTTTAAATTTAAATCATCTCTTATGCTAAATTCAAGCTGAGACATATCAACAACTGAGTTTGCCTTAGCTACCCCTATACTTTCACAAAAATTTACAATAGACTCAGGAGTGTAACCTCTTCTTTTAAAAGCTGCTATTGTTGGAAGTCTTGGATCATCCCAACCATCAACATACCCACCCTTAACAAGCTCTAAAAGCTTTCTTTTACTCATCACAGTATAATTTATATTTAGCCTTGCAAATTCATACTGATAAGGTCTAGGAGATTTCAAATCTAAATTATCTAGTATCCAATCATAAATTTCACGATTATTTTCAAATTCGAGAGTACAAAATGAGTGCGTTATACCTTCAATATAGTCTGATAAACAGTGTGCAAAGTCGTACATTGGATAGATATTCCAACTATCCTTAGTTCTAAAGTGATACTTCCTTCTAATACGATATAGCAAAGGATCTCTCATTTTCATATTTGGTGAGGTCATGTCTATCTTCGCTCTAAGTACATGCTCACCATCTCTAAACTTACCCTCTTTCATTTTTTCAAAAAGATATAAGTTTTCTTCCACACTCCTGTTTGCATACTTGCTTCTTTTGCCATGAGTAGTTACACTGCCTCTATACTCTTTGATTTCATCCTCATTTAAGCTATCTACATATGCTTTTTTCATTTTTATAAGTTTTTTTGCATATTCATACAACTGTGCAAAATAGTCAGAAGTATATTTCACATCTCCATTCCACTCAAAACCTAGCCATTTAACTGCATCTTTTAAAGCCTCAACATATCTAATATCCTCAGTAGTTGGATTGGTATCATCCATTCTTAAGTTACATAATCCACCAAATTCCTTTGCGATACCAAAGTTTATACTTATTGATTTTGCATGACCAATATGAGGAAAACCATTTGGCTCAGGGGGAAATCTAGTTATAACCTTTTTATACTTTCCTAATCTTAAATCCTCTTCAACAATTTTACGCAAAAAATCTCTTTTAACTTTCATTTTATCACCAATCCTTCTATTGCACATGTAGCTAAATTCTCTAAATAAACAATTTTTCATAGCTTCAAATTATACAAAAGTTATCTTTAATAGGATATTTATTTAGAAGTGCTCTTTACTTACTTAAAGAATGTGTAAATTAGTAATTTAATAATTTATTATATGTTTTTTTTTATTTTTTTGTAAATTATAAAAAAATATTAGTTATACTATATCCCATAAAAATCTTTATTTTCAGATTTTTTTGAAGTATATATTGTTCACAAGGATACACAATGAGTACTCCCCCTGTAAAGCTATTTAGGATAAACACCGGTAGCTGCAATGGCTGCGATGTAGAGTTTGTTGCTACAGCATTTGTAGATAAGTTTCAAATCTCTTCTATGAATGTTGAGCTAGTAGAGAATGTAGAAGAGTCAAATCTTCTTGTAATTACTGGTCCACTTACTTCTAAAAGTGAATCTTTTTTAAAAAAATATATCTCTAAACTAAAAAAGCCCTATGCTGTTGTAGGTGTGGGAACCTGCTCTATTAGCTGTGGTATCTTTAGAGATTCTTACTCTATAAATGGACCTATAGATAAATTTATAGATGTAAATGTAAATGTTGCTGGTTGCCCTCCTCGCCCTGAATCAATAGCTGAAGGAATTGCAAAGGGTATAAAAGTTCTTGAATTAAAAAGTGAAGGCGAAGAAACTCCGCAAAAAATAGAGCAAATTTTAATAGGATTTGAAGCTCCTAAAAAATTTAGAGGTCGTATGAGCCTAAATGAAACCATATGCACAGCTTGTAGGACTTGTGAAACAGTTTGCCCATCTACAGCAATCAAAATCACAAAAACTCAAAATGGTTTTATACACAATATTTGGCATAATTCTTGTTGCTACTGTGGAAACTGTGCTTTCTTCTGTCCAACAGGTGCTATATACTCCACAAATAACTTTGATACAGTTAAATTACAAAATGAAAAATTTTCAGATCTCAATACAGGGATCATAAATTTATCAACCTGCTCCTCTTGTGGTGAATCATATATGCCTCCCTCAAGTGGTCTTTTAGGTAAAGCTTACATACACAACAATCTAAAAAAACTTAACAAGTCGATCTGCTCAAAATGTAGAAAAGAGGAAAATTTTAAAAGGATGTATGCATGAGTATTGAAGAATTTAACAATGCAATAAAAAATAAAATCCCAAGTGGATATGAGCTAAAAGAAGATCAAGATAGCTATGGGAACTCTCAAGCATGGATAACTATAAGAGAAAAAAAATATGCCCTAGTTGTTGCAAATGCGATAAAAGCATTTAAGGGCAGATGTGTTGTTGCAACTGCATACAAAGAGCAAAACTCACATGTGGTAATCTACCACTTCGATATAGATGGAGTGATTATAAATTTACAGCTAAAAACTAATGACTCCACGATTTATTCTATAACGCCCATACTGAAAAGTGCGGACTGGGCTGAGAGAGAGATTAGAGAGATGTACTCAGTTGAACCCGTTGGCCACCCTTCGAATGATAGACTCTTTTTAGACTATGGACTAGCAAAAGGTGTACTAAACGAATATATATCTCTTTCAAAAATGCAAATGGGAGTTAGTGACACTGATATACTTTGGAGTAAAGTAAAAAAGGAAGTAAAATTATGAGCAAACAGATAACTATAGGGCCTTTTCATCCAGAATTAGAAGAGTCAGTCTACTTTAAATTGGAAGCTGATGAAAATAGAGTAGTAACAAAAGTTAATGTTATAAATGGTTTTATCCATAGAGGAATGGAGTCTTTAGTTACTAAGAAAAATTTTATGCAAAATTTAATTTTAACTGAAAGAGTTTGTTCCCTATGCTCAAACAACCATCCATTTACATATGTTTTAGCAGCGGAAAAGATTGCAGGTGTTCAAATCCCTCTAAGAGCTGAAGCATTGAGGGTAGTTGCAGATGAGGTAAAAAGAACAGCTTCAGATCTTTTTAATCTCTCTATGCTAACTCACTTAGCACATGAGCATGATTTAATGAAAGACACGCTCAATACTAGAGAACTTATGCAAGATCTCAAAGAGAGCATATGGGGTAACCGAATGGATATGAGTGTAAATCAGCTTACAGGTGTTAAGTATGATTTAAACGATGAAACTGTAAAAACTATTTTAGATACAGCAACCAAAGTAGAAGAGAGAGTTTTAAAACTAAGAGAAGACTACAACAATAGTACCTCGTTTAAAGATAAAACCGTGGGGGTTGGAGTTCTTCCGCATAAGGATGCTTTAGAGATTGGTGTTACGGGTCCTGTTGCTAGAGGAAGTGGCATAAATAATGATGTTAGAGTTAAAGCTCCATACTCTTTGTATGCTATTAGACCAGAGCTACAACCCAAAGTTACACTTTTTGAAGAGGGTGATGTTTTTGCAAGAGCAATGGCTAGATTTGGAGATATACTAGAAGCTCTAAGAATTTTAAAAGATGTGGTAAGCAATCTTCCTGATGGTAAAACATACTTGGAAAAAAGACCACATATCCCTGCGGGTGAAGCAGTTGTAAGAACTGAAGCTCCAAGAGGTGAACTTATCTATTACCTAAAAACAGATGGAAGCCAAAAACCAGTTAGAATGAGATGGAAAGTCCCAACATTTACAAATTGGGAAGCTCTAAAAGTTATGATACTAGGTGACAAAGTAGATAATGTAACTATGATTTTAAATAGTATTGATCCTTGTATATCTTGTACGGAGAGATAGTTATGGTTAGAAATAATAGATTTATATATGCAGATCCAAACAAGTGCATAGGTTGCATAAACTGTGAATTAGCTTGTAGTGCTAGCCACATGGGGATAGATATAGATACTGCTTATGAAATGGTTTTAAATGGTAAAGAGGTTGCACCATCTAGAAATAAAGTTATAAAAGCAGGTAACAAAACCGCACCTATGCAGTGTATGCAGTGTCCTGACGCGCCATGCCTAGAGGGATGTCCTGTTGATATCATAAAATTTGAAGATGACTATGTTAAATACTATGAGAGTGACTGCATAGGATGTACTAGCTGTGATATGGTTTGCCCTTATGGTGCAGTTGTAATGGCTAAAAATTTAAAACAGGATGCTCCAGTTAGCCAAATGGTAGCTCTAACTTGTGACTTGTGTGGAGGAGAGAATGGAAAACAAGCTTGTATTAGCATCTGTCCTACCGATGCAATCACTCTGATTACTTATGAACAGTATAAGCAAATGAGGAAATGACGCAATATGCATGAACTCTCTATAGTACAATCTATGCTAGATATTTGTGAAAAGAGGTCTGGAGGAAACCAGATTTCAAAGATTGTAGTAAAAATTGGAAAGATGAGTGGCATTGAGCCTCACTTTTTAAAAGAGAGTTTTGATATTTTCAAGGAGGATACACTGTGTAGTGATGCTCTTATGCAGATAAACTTAGTAGATATAAAAATAAGATGCAATGAGTGCGACAAGGAGAGTTTGGTGGAAAACTATGACTTTCACTGTCCAAATTGTAAAAGTTCCAATACAACTCAGATTGCAGGTCAAGAGATGTATATTGAGTATATAGAGTTAAAGGATAGTCAATGATAAATAAGAAAAAAGAGTACCTTAAGATAAAAAAAGAGACACCTAGAAAAAGAGATGCCAAAGAGAGAGTTGTTGATTTTAATCCAACATACTATCTCTTTAGCAAAGATGAGGCAGATACACAATCACTTAGATGTATAAAGTGCCCCGTTGATCATTTAAAAGGTTTAGATGGTGAGTTTGATTTTTGTAGAACTGGTTGTCCCCTAAGCAATAAAATCCCACTATGGATCGAAGAGGTAAGAAAAGGCAATATAAAAAGGGCGTTTGAGCTTAGCAATGAAACATCTCCTTTTCCTGAAATTTTAGGGATGGTTTGCCCTCACGATATCTTGTGTCAGGGAGGTTGTACTATTGCTAAAACTGAAACAGGAAGTGTTACCATAGGAGCGATAGAGGTTTATCTAAATGAGCAAGCATTTAAAATGGGTCTAATTCCAGATTATGGACAACAAAGAAAAAAAGTAAATAAAAAAGTAGCAGTCATTGGTAGTGGTCCTTCAGGAATGAGTTGTGCAACATTTCTTTTAAGAGGTGGCGTTGAAGTAGATATGTTTGAAAAATCTGATAGACCAGGTGGACTTTTAACATATGGTATACCAAATTTTAAAATCAAGAAAGATGTAATTTTAAGAAGATTTGGATGGATGCAAGAAGCTGGTATGAATCTATTTTTAAATACAAATATAGATAAGTCTGAACAGTTAAAACAGATGATAGAGGAGTATGATGCAATATTCATAGGTCTAGGAGCCCCTAGTAGTAGAGGAGCTAGAATGAAAAATGAAGATGCACATGGTGTTTATCATGTTATGGACATACTAAAACATGCACAAAAAAGAGTTTTTGAAGATTTTTATGAATCAATCTTAGAAAATAAACATGTAGTTGTTATTGGTGGTGGTGACTCAGCTATGGATGCAGTTAGAACATCTGTTCGAATGAAAGCCAAATCTGTTAGATGTGTTTATAGAAGAGATGAAGCAAATATGCCTGGAAGTAAAAAAGAGGTAATAAACGCTAAAGAAGAGGGAGTTATATTTGAGTTTTATACCGCACCAAAGGAAGTTATTATAGACAAAGGTCGCCATGCTAAAGGCTTGATTTGTCAAAAAACCGAGCTTGGAGAGCCAGATAGCAGTGGACGAAGAAAACTAAATGTTATAGAAAACTCAGATTTTGAGATTGAGTGTGATGTTATTATTTTAGCACTTGGTTTTGATAATGTTGAATTTCCTTGGTATGATGATATGCAGATAAATACTGGAAAATGGGGAGATATCATAGTAGATAAAAATAAGAGGACTTCAAATAAAAGAGTATTTGCAGGAGGGGACGCTGTAAGAGGTGCAGATTTAGCTGTAACTGCTGCAGCAGATGGAAGAGAAGCGGCACTATCTATACTTAATGATTTTGGAATAACCCTATAAAAACACAATGCGCCCCTTAAAATCAAGGGGTGCTTCCAACTTCGTATGCCATATCTAGCAATCTTTTTACATACCCATACTCATTATCTTGCCAAGCAGAAACTCTCAAAAAGTCCTTTTCTACTACAGTTAAAAAATTTAGATCAATAGTTGCACTAAAAGGGCTTTTTAAATAAAACTTTGATGTATTTTGTAAATTTGTAGTATCTAAAATTTGCTTGTATTTTGACTCTATCTCTTTTAGAAAAATCTTCTCTAACTCTTTTTTATCTGTTTTTTTATCTAAATGCACAAAAAGATGATAAAGAGTTGTCTCACTCAAAGGAATTCTAATACTCTTTGCAGAAAGTTTGCCTCTTAGGTGTGGAAAAAAGTATGCTGTTGCTTCTGAAGCACTGCTTAGTAAAGGAATTATATTTAGAGGAGCTGAGCGTGTTCTCCTTATATCACTCGAATAGTGTTTTGAATCTAGTAATCTTTGATAACTTGTGTAACTATGATACATACTCATTGTGGCTCTTTTTATGCCGAAATTATCGTTGATTATTTTAAAAATAGGTACTATTGCATTGGCTGAACAACTTGAATTTGAGATAATTTTCTCATTGCTGTACTCTTTGTGATTTATACCATATATAAAAACTTTCATCTCATCTTTAGGAGGAGTTGAAATAACAACTTTTTTTGCTCCATTTTTTAAGAAAGCTCTATTTTGTTCTTCAGTTAAAAATGCTCCGCTACACTCTAGCAAAACATCAACATCTAAATCATATAAAGCTATCTCTTCTGGATTACTTTTATTGTAAAGCGATACAGTTGAATTTTTCATAACTAAATTATTTTCACTAAGTGCTACATTTTGATCTAAACTGCCATAAATTGAGTCATACTTGAAAAGATATCTCATTTGTTCAAAAGAGTATAAATCATTTACACCAACTAGCTCAAACCTATCATCATCTAATATAATTCTTCCTGCACATCTTCCGATTCTTCCAAATCCGTTTATGAACACCCTTATTTTTTTTTTCATTAATCCACATCTTTTAAATTTAAAATTTTTATAGTAGAATAATAGCATATTAACTAATCAAAAGTGATCCTAATTGATAAAAATTTAAAAAGGTTATAAAATGAGTTATGAGTATGATGTGGTGGTTATAGGCTCTGGTCCTGGAGGTAAAAGAGTTGCACTTAAACTTGCAAATATGGGACAAAATGTTGCACTAGTTGAAAAATCCCAAATAGGTGGAACTTGTCTAAATGAGGGATGTATTCCTGCTAAGTTGTATTTGGAAAGTAGTTCATGTTTATCTAAATTAAAGCATCTTAAAGATTTTGGTCTACATGTAGAAAATCAAACCTTTGATTTAAAAGAGTTAAAAGCCAAAAAGAGTGAACTTTTAGAGATGCTAAGAGAATCTTCTCAAAAAACTATACAAAAAAATGGCATTGATTTAATCCTAGGTGAAGCTTCATTTTTAAGTGAAAACTCTATAAAAGTTCAAGACAAAGAGTATTTTGCAAAAAAGTTTATCATTGCAACTGGATCAATCCATAGACCTCATCCTATACTAGCTCTTGATCATGAGCTAATCATCTCTAGCAGAGAAGTTTTTGAATTGGAAAAAATTCCAAACTCAGTTCTCATAGTTGGAGGAGGGGCAATAGGGTGTGAATTTGCAACCTTTTTTAATGCACTCGGTGTTGATGTTCATATAGCCGAGTTTACATCCCAAATAATACCTGCTGAGGATAGTGATGTAGCTAAAACATTGGAGAGGGAGTTAAAAAAAAGAGGCATAAAAGTTTCTACAGATGCGAATGTTGTTTCATTTAATAAACAAGATAGCTCCATTGAGATAAATCTAAAAATCAAACAAAGAGAGGTTAAAGAGAAGTATGACTTAGTTATAGTTTCTATAGGTCGCATTCCAAATACTTCAAATCTGAATCTAGAAAGTGCCAATGTAGAGCTAGATAGAGGATTCATAGAAGTAAATAGTTTTCTTCAAACATCAAACCCAAATATTTATGCACTTGGAGATGTTATCAAAACTCCAGCTCTTGCACATAGTGCTTACAATGAAGCATCTGTAGTTGCACATAACTTAATATGCAAAGACCAAATAAAACTATCCACGCTCATACCATATGTTACTTTTACCTCCCCTCAAGTGGCTTCTGTTGGCAAAAATGAAAAGACACTAAAAGAGGAAAAAATAGACTACAAAGTTATAAAACACTTTTATAAGTCAAGTTCAAAAGCAAAGATTAAAGGAGATGATTCTGGATTTATAAAATTACTATGTGAGAGCTCATCAAATGCTATTGTGGGAGGCTCTATCGTCGGAGTAGATGCAACAGAAAATATTCATCAAATACTTTTATCAATTTACTCCAAAATGAATCCAAGCGAAATATCTAAAATGGTATTTGCTCATCCGACCATCAGTGAAAGCTTCTGGGAGATGTGCGAATAATATTTCTAAAAATTTTTTTAGTTTCTTGATAAGCATCACTAATAAGTAGTCTCAACAATGCCAAACACTACTCTAGATTTACTTGGATTTAGGTGTGAAAATTTAGCTAGTGTCTCTAAAACATACAAAAATTATCCCAAATTTATGCCATAGGCTAGACGATAAGTGCTAATTTGGCGAATCCTATTGCATAATTTGGGTTAAGTACTTTTAGCAAAACCTACGAGCATAAATACAATTCTTTTAATTCCTCTTCATTCATCACATATTTTCTTGAAGTGACTATATCTCTAACCTTTGGAAGCATTTTCCCAAGTTTCTCTTTTTGTGGATTTATACCACAATGTTTCAAGTGATAATATAGAGTTGAACTTCCTGAGTGCTTGCCTATAGGAAATTGTCTACTTAGACCAACTACCTCTGGACCAAATGCCTCATAAGCATTTGTATTTTTTATCATTCCATCTACATGTATTCCGGATTCATGAGAAAAAATATACTCTCCAACTATTGGTTGATTCATTCCTACCTGTCTATTTGACGCTAAAGACACCCTGCTAACTAATTCTCTTAATTTTAAAGGCTTTATCTCTCTTTGCTCATTTAATTGATGTTTATAGCTCATTAAAATTTGCTCAAAGGATGCATTACCAGCTCTCTCTCCTAGTCCAATTACAGTTGAATTGGTACTAATAGCTCCAGCTTCAATCCCTGCAATGCTATTTGCTGTTGCCATTCCAAAGTCATTATGCATATGCATCTCTATATCTAGTGATGTGCAACTTTTAAGATATTTTATATTTTCATATGTTTGATAAGGTGTAAGAATTCCAACAGTATCACAATATCTAAACCTATCTGCTCCTAAGCTTTTTGAAAAATCTAATACCTCTTTCAAAAACTCAAGCCTTGCCCTGCTAGAATCCTCTCCTCCTACACACACAAATAATCCTTCCGATTTAGCAACCCTTAAAACCTCTTCGAGATTCCTAAAAACCTTATCTTTATCTCCTTTAAACTTTACATCTATAAGTATTTCTGAAACAGGGATAGACAAATCTACAGCTCTTACTCCACTCTCCAAAGATGCTTCTAAATCTTGCATAGTGGCTCTATTCCAACTCATAATCCGTATAGGTAATTCTAAATTTAATATCTCTTTTAAATCCTCTCTCTCTTTTTTACCCATAATAGGAATACCCACCTCTAACTCATCTGCTCCAGCTTCATAGAGAAGTTGTGCGATTTCAAGCTTTTCTTTTGTATTAAAAGCTACATATGGAGCTTGCTCTCCATCTCTAAGTGTTGTATCGTTTATCTTTGCCATTATATCGCCTCTTTAATTTCAAAAGTAAAATGTTTATATATCGCTTTTGCTACTGAGCTCTCTATGGGTTCAGCAGCAAACTCTTCATCACAAATGATATCTATATCTTTTAACTCTCTCATTGGACATTCACCTATTTTTTGTGTTAAGAGTATGTCGCAATCTTTTAAAGTATTTTGAATCTCCTCAATAGGGTTATTATCACATTTTTGCATTCCATCACAATAAGCATTTTTAACTTTTCGACACATTAAAAATTTTATAGCTTTATCTCCTGCTTCATATATAAAAAACTCTTTTGCATTACCAAAGTGCATATTTATTAAACCCTCTCCACGAGTTGTTACTGCTACTAATTTTGTCTCTCCAGTTGAGCTTAAATCTTCCCTTTTTGCATTTTCAAGTTTTACTCTTTGATTTGCTTTAGCTAAATGCCTTCTCCACTCCTCTATTAACTTATGTTTTTTTTCTCTATTTTGTCGGTTATATATTTTTTCTAGCTCATCAAAACTCATATTAATATATCTGTCTTTAGTGAACTCTTTAGCATTATCTTGTCCAAGCAAACCTACCGCATCAGCTCTGCACTGCCTACAATGCTTCATTAATTTCACATCAATTCCACAAGACTCCCTAGCAACCATAATCTCTTTATTTGTTGCACTCTTTATCCCATCTAGTCCAAATTTTGTCCCATACTCTGGCTTTGAAAGAAGGGGCATAATGTTATGCAAAAACACATTTAACTCTTTTAACTTTTTTGCTACATTTGGAAGATCTTTATCGTTTATTCCAGGAATTAAAACAGAATTAACCTTTACTAATACTCCCCTGTCTGTTAGCATTTTTATACCTTTTAATTGCTGTTCTAAAAGTATTTTAGCCCCCTCTATACCCCTTCTTTTTTTATGCTCCCAATGAACCCAAGAGTATATTTTACTACCAATATATCCACTCTCATCGACAGTGTTTACAGTTACAGTTACATGGTCTATGTTGTACTTTACAATTTCATCTATATATTGAGGCAGTTTTAGTCCATTTGTAGAGAGACAAAATTTCAAATCAGGACTTTTTTCTTTTAAAAGCCTAAATGTCTCAAAAGTCTGCTTAGGATTTGCCAAAGCATCACCTGGACCAGCTATGCCAACAACCGAAAGCTGAGGAATCTTTCCACCAACAAAAAGTACTTTCTTAACTGCTTCAATCGGCTTGAGTTTATCACTCGTTACTCCTGGACGACTCTCGTTTGAGCAAT
Organism: Sulfurospirillum sp.; assembly: GCA_026988125.1. Taxonomy (GTDB): domain Bacteria; phylum Campylobacterota; class Campylobacteria; order Campylobacterales; family Sulfurospirillaceae; genus Sulfurospirillum_A. The sequence goes on along the minus strand of JALSLU010000079.1, from coordinate 1,847 downwards.
CATACTTTCTATTACAATAGTTACACTGTATGTTACAAGCTGAAGCAACTGGTAGATGAATCCTAGCATAGTGCTGATGAGCTCCCTCGCTGTAGCAAGGGTGTTTATTTATTTTTTCCTCTATATCTCTATTAATCTTTTTAGGGCTACAAGAACAGGTCATATAAAATCCTTTAACTTTGCTAGGCTTGAGGTATTACTCTTGTGTCTCAACAAGCCTGTTATATCTATTTCACATTCATAAAGTGTTCCTTTGTGGTTATGACATCTATATGGAATACTTTATGAATATATATTTTTTAGACCCAAATGTGAATTTAAAAATATAGAGGAGAAAATTATGGCTGTAATGATTACTGAAGAGTGTATAAACTGTGACTCGTGCGTAGATGAGTGCCCCGCAATGGCAATAGTAAGTGCAGATGACTCGCCACTTGAAAATGGAGAGTTTACTTATGTGAAGCCCGAAAAATGTATTGAGTGTGTTGATTGCACCATTCCAAAGTGTGTAGATGTCTGTCCTACTGATGGTGCTATTGTTTGGGATATGCCATATATAGAAGAGTTTAATGAATACTTCTTAGAAGGTCAAGAAAAGGGAATATATAAGATTAGAGTGCATAAGAAAAAGGGGCTTTTATCTCCTAAGGTTGCACCTAAACCTTATAGGGATAGTATATCTATAGCAGATAGAGAGGCTCATGTTTTAGTGAACTTATAAAAAATTGACCTGTTATACCTAGCGGGTCAATTACCAATCTTTTAGGGCAGGTAGCATTAAAAGCATATCCTCTGCATTTACACCGTTTTCTTCGTCGCCTATTAGGACTACACGCTCTAGAGTATTTTCTAATTCTCTAACATTTCCAGGCCAAGGATATTGCATCAATTTTTCCATTGCATCATCTAGTATTTTCACATCTCTTTTGTGATTTTTTTTAGCTTTTTCCAAAAAGAAATTTACAAGTAATTTTATATCTTCACCACGCTCCCTAAGAGGTGGTAAATCTATAGGTATTACATTTAATCTATAATACAAATCATCTCTAAACTTCCCTTCTTTAACCATTTTTTCCAAGTTTCTATTTGTTGCTGCGATTAAACGCACATTTACCTTAACAGTTTTGCTTCCACCAACCCTTTCAAACTCTCTTTCTTGAAGAACTCTGAGAAGTTTTACTTGAGCTGAAGCCGATATATCTCCTACCTCATCTAAAAACAGAGTTCCTCCATCAGCCAACTCAAAACGGCCCTTTCTTCTCTCTTTAGCATCAGTAAAAGAGCCTTTTTCATGCCCAAAAAGTTCACTCTCTAAAAGAGTATCTGGAATTGCAGCACAATTTAGCTTTATAAATGGACCATCTTTTCGTTTGCTTCTTTTGTGAATTGCCGAAGCCACTAGCTCTTTTCCTGTTCCAGTCTCTCCTCTTACTAGTATAGTTACATCACTAGGGGCAATTCTCTCTATAACATTGTAAACATCTTTCATCTTTTTGCTATTTCCAACAAAATCACCAAAATTATGTACTTTTGAGTCCCACTCCATTTTATAATAGAGTTTCAACTCTTTTAATCTCTCTTTTTCTTCTTCTACTACATTGTGAGAATTAATCGCCTGAGCAAACAAAGTACTAACTATGGATAAAATTCTAACTGTCTCATCAAAACTTATTTTTGATGTTTTTGTAAGATTTACACCTAAGACCCCTATGGGCTTGTTCTCAACAGACATAGGAACAGCAACATAGGAGATGGTTTGGCTATTTATATTGCCTGTTTTATTTAGAAACAAAATATCGTTATGAACATTTTCTATAACAACTGGTTGCATACTTTGCATAGCCTGC
>JALSLU010000078.1 GCA_026988125.1 Sulfurospirillum sp. | reverse complement strand
TGATTATGTCTGGCTTAAAAGAGCAAATCGTTCTTTCAATCACTTGAGTATCTAAAACACTCTGCATAATAGGTCTTACTTTGGGTGAATCTAGCTCTTCAACTAAACTATACAGACTAAACTCATTATGATCAAGTGCAACCAACTCTTCTACTTCATACCTCAAACACTGCCTACAAATTTCACTTCCTATACTCCCACCCGCACCAGTTACCAAAACTTTTTTTCCACTTAAAAAGCTTTTAATTGCTTTTTTATCTAAATCCTTTGGGCGTCTTGCAAGAAGATCTTCAACTGAAATATTTTTCAAACTTGTTTTATCTTCTGTGTAAAATGTTGCTATTTTTATTTTGACACTCTCTTTTTGAGGTAATTTAGCATAAACTTTTTTTAGATCTTCATCTTTATCTACAATTATAGCTTCATAGTCAATCTTTTTATTCTTCAACTCATCAAAAGACAAAACATACAACCCATTTAATTTAATTCCTCTATGCTTATCATTTATCACAGCTACTGGGAAAAAATTTGAACTGCTTTTATCGATTGAACGAATTATCTGATTTGCCTTATCAAGTGAGCCTATTATAAGTGTAGATTTTCCTAATGCGTTTTTTTTAAACTTCTCAAGATACAATCTCTTAGAAGCCCTAATTGAAAAAATTAAAAAAAGTGATATGAAAAATTCAATTGCTATAATTGAGCGTGGAATAACAATCGTTCCTCTTAAAACATAAACAACTATTGTAAATATAAGTGTTGATACAAGCATAATCAAAAGTATACGCACCATATCATTAAAACCAAAATGTCTCCAACTAATATCATAAACTCTCAACTTATAATTCATTAAAACTCTCAAAAAAATCAAAAAAGCAACAGAAAAAATTATCCCATCACCATAGTGTTCAGGGATATTAAAATCAAATCTTAGTGCATACGCAACAATAATTGAGAAAAAAATAACTAAACTATCTAAAACAATAAAAAATAGTCTTCTTTTTAGATTTGTTGGTCTAAACATAGATTATATCTTTAATTTAAAAACTTTAGCCATAGGATCTAGTAAAACTGGCTCAAAATATCTTTTATCAAAGTTTTCAAATACAAACAATTGAATATAAAGTGAGTTTAGCATTTGGTTATCAACTACTAAAATTTTACCGTATGAACGCATAAAAACGATGTTAACAGCTCCATCTTTATGTAATTGTTGTCTTTGCCTAATGAGTTTTCCTGATTTATCATAAAATGTTATATAAAAATCTCTTACTTTGACCTTTTGATTGCCTATTTTAATAAAACCTGTTTTTTTATTAAACACTACTCCGCTTCCAAGATTAAGTAAGTCTCCATCATCTTTAAATCTATTGGTTTGATAGAAAAACATTCTTCTATTTGTTTTGCCATCCATCAGATCAAGATCACTAAATTTTGCAACAGTTGGTAATATATTTAACATTCTAAGTGGGAGATAGAAGTATATATCTCTTGTTTTATTAGGTAGATTTACATCCTTGCTTAATGATTTTAAAAAATCATTTGTATTGTTAAATCCACTATGTATAGTCATACTCTCAATGTTACTTCTATTTCTATCTGGGTTATCTTTTTTGAGTCTAAATCTGTTTTCAGTGTATTCTACATCAAATCTTGCTAATTTTGCTGAGATATCTTGAGGTGAAGTTAGCATAAAACTAACCGGAAAATTAACCTCCCCACTATGCTTGCCACCGTCTATAAGGGTATTGACATCACTGTAGTAGCGAATTGGGTAACCATAATCCCACCAAGCAACTACATAGTCATCCCTTGAAGCAATCTTTTTTAATTCATTTAAAACTTTTACCTCTTGCTTTGTAAAAACAGTTGGAACTTTATAGCCAACTACATGTAAAACATTTGGATAGAGAACTGCCACTGTACAAAGTGATACAAAAGCAACCCTCAATCTTTTGTTTTCTAAATACTCAGCCAAAAAAAAGATAAGATACGCTATACCAAATGCCATAATTGGCACTGCATATATAGTGAATCTAAGTCCCCCAACATATGCTAAAAAACCAAGCCCAACCATTGGAAGTCCCATTAGCATTACTCTGTGTCTATAGCTCATTAAAATATAGCCTATAATTGATAAAACAAAGGTGATAGTATGTCCACTAATCCTATTTGCAAATGTCTCAAAAGGAATCTTTCCAGCCTCTCTTACAGTTTGCATTACGCTAAAAAAATGAAGCCCTAGTCCATCACTTGCCTGTTTTATGCTATCTTTAAAAACATAGCCCTTTAACTGACCCCAAATTGGATTAAATCCTCCCGAGAGAAAAAAAAGAGCAACTGCTAAAAATAGTAGATAGTAGATGTACTTATCTAATTTTTTTGTTCTAAATCCAAAGAAGATCACAACTACTAAAACCAATCTAATCAAATCAGGTAGACCC
>JALSLU010000077.1 GCA_026988125.1 Sulfurospirillum sp. | reverse complement strand
CACAAAAGCAGTCAGTGCTACAATGGATTTAAACAGATTTAAACCACTAATTTGTTTCAAAATCATAAACTTCTCCATTTAGTGATTTTAAAAACTCTACAATCAGCCTTACCTCCTCTTCACTCGCGCCCTCTCCTAACTGAAAACTCATCATAAACTCTACTGCATCTTCTAGGCTGTCAAATCTTCCATCGTGCATGTATGGAGAGGTTAGTGCTATGTTTCTGAGAGTTGGAACTTTAAAAATATACTTATCATCCTCATCTTTTGTTACATTGTACCTTCCTAAGTTTCCAGAGACAACCCCCTTAAAAAAACCAAATTTAGCAAACATATTTCCACCAATGTTTATGCCATTATGACAAGCAATACACCCTTTTTGCTTAAAAATCTCATACCCTTTTTTTTCTAATTCACTTAGCGCTTCTTTATCTCCTCTTAAAAACTTATCAAATCTGGAGTTTGGAGTTATAAGGGTCATCTCATACTCTGCTATTGCATCAACTATATTTTCTTTAGTTATGCCATTTTTATAGATTTTTTCAAATTTTTCTTTATAGTGTGAATTATTTAATGTTTTTATGAGGTTTTTGAAGTTATTGTTCATCTCAACATGATTTTGGATAGGTCCCAATGCTTGCTTTTTTAAATCCTTTGCTCTTCCATCCCAAAACTGAACAAAATTAAATCTTGCATTTAGGACTGTTGGGGAATTTATATTGCCCTCTCTTCCTTTTATGCCAAATGAAACCCTTAGACCATCGTCTCCACCATTTTCAATGTCATGGCAAGTAGCACAAGATATGGTTCCATCTAGCGAGAGAATCGGATCAAAAAAAAGAGCTTTTCCAAGCTTCGCTTTTTGTGTATCTACCTTCACATCTAAAGGTATAGGGGCTATAGGATTAGCAAGTAGAGTTGAATAAAGCAAAAAAGTAACCAAAGCAATTTTTTTCATCTATTTCCCTTATCTATGGCTAGATTATACCATAAATAGATGAAAAAAACTTTGAAATATTACAAAAATTACTTCTTGAGATTAATTACAAACTGACCTTACGCACTATAAATAATACACCTAGGTGTGCTTATAGTGCGTAAGGTCAGTTATAAACTTTAAACTTTAGACTTTACAAACTCTGGATATGATTCAATTGCGCACTCCTGCAAATCCAATCCAACATACTCATGCTCCTCATCACTTTTTAGGCCAATAATCCTCTTTATAAAGGGTATCTCTAAAAACTCTAGTATATCTCAGGGACTTTTAGAGGTGCCCCATAATCAAAACCGCACTAAAAAGCAGAAAAAATGTATCTATCACATATTGAAGTTTTGTAATTTGCATAGTTAGACCTTTTTTAGGTGCAGTTATACTAAAAAATATCTAACTATGATTGCTTAATTTTTAATCAAATAAGTTAAATTGCCTCTTCATTCTCTTCTGAAGTTCTAATTCTAACCACTTTTTCTATAGGAGAAACAAAGATTTTACCATCACCAATTTTACCAGTTTTTGCAGCTTCTACAATAGTACTCACCGCTTTATCCACATCTTCATCATTTACGATTATGTCAATTTTGATTTTTGGTAAAAAATCTACAACATACTCAGCGCCTCTATATAATTCAGAGTGTCCTTGTTGACGACCATAACCTTTAACCTCGCTTACAGTCATACCTGTAATCTCTATTGCGGTTAAAGCATCCTTTACATCTTCTAGCTTAAACGGTTTTATGATTGCCTCTATTTTCTTCATAAACTGCCTCCATATTTTATTTTCATAATTATAGCCAATATCTATAAAGAAAAACCACCCTTTATTGATTATAAATTAATCACTTTTGAGATATGCCTTGATTATTTTAACATCATTTAATGGTCTATCCCTTGAATCTACCTTAACACTCTCAATTTTTTTGACAACATCAAATCCCTCTACAACTTCACCAAATATAGTATGCCTTCCGTTTAGCCAAGGTGTTGGAACAGTTGTTATAAAAAATTGACTTCCATTTGTATTTCTTCCACTATTTGCCATTGCTAAAAGCCCTGCTCTATTAAAAACTACATTTGGCTTAAACTCATCTTCAAAATCTCTTTTCCAGATGGACTCTCCTCCCATCCCTGTTCCTGTAGGATCTCCACCTTGAATCATAAAATCCTCTATAACTCTATGAAATATTGTACCATTATAGTATCCGCTCTCTACTAGCTTTGTAAAGTTTTCTACTGCTTTTGGAGCAACCTTTGGGTATAGCTTAAAAACAATATTACCCATGCTTGTTTCAAAAACAACATTTGATGCACCAAAAAGAAGTGAACTAAAACATATAACTAACCCAACCAAAACCTTTTTCATCTTATAATTCCTCCTTTATAAAACCATTATCTTTAAATCTATAGACTTTATTTTTTACCTTTTCCAAAACACCAGATTGAATCAATTGTTTAAACATATTGACTACCGTTGGCTTACTGACACCAATTTTATCCATAATCTCCTGATAAGAACCATAAAAAACCTTCTCTTCATCAAGGTTATTGATTATGTATTTTAAAATTTCTATCTTTTTTCCTCCAACCAAACTTGAGAGTGCATTTACAATGTAAGAGCAATCCTTTAACTCCTCTTTTTGTGCTTTTGGAAGCATAATGTTATAAATTGTGCTTATTAAATCTTTTATGTTTATAGGCTTTGTTATAAAACCATCTACTTTTAATTTTATCGCTTCCATCAAATACTCTGTTTCACTAAAAGCAGTAGTAATTATAGAGGGAATCTCTTTGTTGTGTTCAAACTTTAAAGTTTTCAACATTTCAATTCCATCCATATTTGGCATCAAAATATCGGTTATAATTATGTCTATATCCTCTGCTAAAGCAATCTCTAACCCCTCCTTTCCATCATTTGCTACCTTTACTTCCTTTACAAAATCATTTAAAATCATCTTTGTTTGATTTTGAACGCTCATTTCATCCTCTACATACAAAATTACACACTCTTTTAAACAATTTAAATCCATAATCAATCCTCCTCTATTTTTAACTCTATAATTAAACAAGCACATTTGCTATATAATTTATTGCTTTTTTGAAACCTGTAAGATATATTTTGAGCCCAAATTGAGCCATTCATCTGCTTTTCAATTATCTCTTTTGACATAAAAAGCCCGATGCCAGTTCCACTACTTTGATGTTTTGTTGTAAAATATGGCTCAAACATTCTATCAAGCACCCCCTCTTTTACTCCTCCACCATTATCTATAACCTTTACAAAACCACTTTTTTCACTTTTTTCAACCTCTATAACAACTTCTATGAGTTTTTTTTCACTATCTTTTAAATTTAAAAGTGCATCTTTTGCATTTGAAAATAGGTTCATAAGCACTTGAGAAAACTCATTTGGATACCCAATTGTTAAAAAATCACTTTTACAAATCAAATTGATCTCTATATTGTGCTTTTTATAGTAGTATAGAACTAAATCAATTGCCTCTTCAACGGACTTTTTAACACTAAACCTCTCCTCTACCCTATTTGGCTTAAAAAAGTTTCTAAAATCATCTATGGTTTTTGACATAGAATTTGCAAGCTTTATACCCTCTTCAACCTGAGTATCTATAAACTTATCATCCAACTTACCAACCATTTTTTTCATTTGAAAACTTTGAATTATAAGCACAATTGCATTTAGTGGTTGCCTCCACTGATGAGCAATATTGCCAACCATCTCCCCCATAGCAGCAAGCCTTGATTGTCTAAACATTATCTCATCTTTTTGTCTGTTTTTCTCAACCTCAAACTTTACTCTTTGTTCCAATTCCTTGTTTAGCCTTTGAAGCTCTTTGGTCTTTTTATCAACCATCTCTGCTAGTCTTGTATGAAGAGATCTTATATTTCTTAAAATAACTATAGACAAAAATGCAGCTACCAACATTGTACCAATTGTAGCTATAACAATCCACTCAAAAGTACTTTCATAAACTGCTTCAGTTCTTCTTCTTCCACTACTAGCAGCTTCTAAATTTAGGCTTGTTAGTTGAGTTAGTTGAATATTGATAGAGTTTATACTAGGATAGAGATCTTTTTGTAAAATCTCATAAGCTTCATCTGTTTTGTTTCTTTTAAAAAGATTAAAGATTTTTAAAAGTATCTCATCTATTTTTATAATTTTTTCCTCAATACTTCTTCTCATATCTTCTTCTAGTGTATTATTATCAACTACTCTCTCCGTCTTTTTAATTAATCCTAGCGTAGTAGCCAAACTCAACATCCAATCACTCTCATCCTTTATAGATAGACTACTTTTATACTCACTCCAATCTCGCCTTATTAACTCCTGAGCTAATTTTATAACACCCTCTCCATCCTTTTTGCTAATTAAACCGCTCTCAATATCTCTTAATGTATCTAGTATATTAATGGTATATATATCTTTTATTTTTTCAAGCTTTATAACAGGAACCATTCTTTTATTGTATAAAATATCAAAATCACCCTTTATTCTATTTAGACTCATATGTGCAAAACTACCAATAAAAAGCATACCTACTACCATATTTAAAAATAGCAAACTTGTCTTTTTTGCTATAGTCATATTGTCAAGATTCTTTATAAACTCTTTTATAGGATTAGTTATCTTCTTCATCTATTTCCCAAAAAATTCCATCTTCATAGTAAGTCAGATAGACATTATTTAAACATTTACAAATCTTGCTCTCTTTTGAATCTTTTGAAGACTCCATCTCTAAGTACATTTTTTCCATCTCTTTTAAAAAATCCTCTTTTGTAAATTTTTTTCCTAACCTTTTAAAAAGCTCGATTGTCATCTTTGCTATAAAATAACCCTCTAATGAAACATAGCTATAATCTTTACTAAGATAGTATTTATCCATAATCTCTCTATAAAGCACTACCTCTTTCGAGAGTGATCCCCATGGAGATGGCATTACTTGGGAGATAATTATGTTTTTTGCCTCAAAATTTAACTCTTTTAAAAATATACTTGAGCCCACAAAAGAGATAACTCCATAGTGTAAATCTTCTGTATTTTTATTTTTTCTTGCCCTCTTTATAAACTCAGCAGTTGGCTTTGTTGCACCAATCATAATGACAACTTCTGGTCTTTTATGTGCTATCTCATAGAGAGCGTGGCCAACAGATAGTGTATTTCTCTTATAGCTCCCCTCTGCACAAAGCTTTATCCCTCTTCTTTTTAAAGCTTCCTTAACACCTTTTAAACCTGATCTTCCATAGCTGTCATTTTGGTAAAAAACTGCGATTTTTGAAAACTGCTTTTTATCCACAAAGTACTCTATTAGTTTTTCTATCTCTTTTTTATAGCTTGTTCTACCATTTAAAACCAATGGATTTCTAGGTACTTTTCTTAAAAAGTCTGCTCCACTAAAGGCTCCAATATATGGTATATTATACTTGATAGCTATAGGCAGAGCGACCTTGCTAGTAGGAGTTCCTACAAAGCCTAACAGAGCAAAGACTTTATACTTTTTTATAAGCTCTAGAGTATTTTCAGCAGTGATCTTTGGCTCATACTTGTCATCTTTTTTAATTATCCTAAAAACTCTACCGTTAACTCCTCCATTTTCATTGATGTACCTAATGTAGGAATTAGCACCTCTAAATAGCTCCTCTCCTATGGAGTGCAATGTTCCACTAAATGGGGCACTCATACCAAATCTTATCTCTTTTTCGTTATAGTGAGAGTCAAATTTAAACAAATATATAAAAACTACCAACAAAGATAGTATGATTCCGATAATAATTTTACTCATAAGTGACATAATAACAATTTTTAACTTAAATTAGTAAATAAATTTTTACTAATTTATGATTTTTGAACTTTTAAAAGAGTAAAATTATTCCAAAGGTTAAATTATGAAGTGTAAAATTTGCAAGAATAAAACAGAAAAAATTGTAGATACTGAGCTAAAAAAAACTTTTTGGCACTGCTTAAACTGTAAATTTATATTTTTAGATGATGAGTTCTTTATAGATAACCTAAATGAAAAAAAGCAGTATGACCAACACAACAACTCTTTGGAAAATTTAGGCTATGTAGATATGTTTGAGAAGTTTTTGGATTTTTGCATAGACTCAAAAAAGCTAAATTGTGCTCTAGATTTTGGCAGTGGTCCAACTCCAGTTTTAGCAACTCTTCTAAAACAAAGAGTTACAAAAGTGGATTATTATGATAAATTCTATCAACCAAAAAAAATTTATGAAAACAGAAAATATGATCTTATAACCTCCACTGAGGTATTTGAACATCTACAAAACCCAAAAAAAGAGCTAGAGTTACTAGCCTCTTGTTTAAAAAAAGGTGGAAAAATTTGCATAATGACACTTTTTCACAATAACTCATCGCAAAAGTTTTTGAAGTGGTGGTACAGAAGAGATCCCACACATATCTGCTTTTATACCCCCAAAACATTTGAAGTCTTAGCAGATATGTGCGACTTAAAAATCTTTAAAACTGACAAAAAAAGGATAATTATCCTAACTACTTAAGAGTTGTGATATACTGCGCGATCTTTTCAATCTGCTCATCACTCAAATCTTTTACCTTTGGTTTCATAATGCTTTTCATATTGCCACCATAGGTTCCATCCCTATAGCCTTTTAGAGCAGTTATAAGATTCTCTTTAGGCCATTTTTGTATAACTTGGCTCTTATTTAAAGCTTTTCGCTCAGCCTTTGCACCATGACATAACTTACAGCTTTTATTGTATATACTCTCTCCCTCTGAAGCACTTAAGCCTACTACTAGTAGTGCTGCTATAAGAAAAACTAACTTCTTCATCTCTAACTCCTTCTGTGATTTATGGGTTTATTATAAACATTTAATGTGAATTAATTGTGAAGCTACTTTAGAGCACCTCTAAGGGTTTTTAGGGGTACCCTTTAATTTATCAAAAACTTTATAAATCTCCCAATACTCATCAACCGCCTCTTTCAACTCCTTATCATTTAGAGTTGTTGGCTTTTTTACTCCAAATCTTGCTAAAAGCTCCTCTTGAAGCACACTCTTTTCTTTTTTAGGATTTTTTAGATAATCTACAAGTGCCTCTTTAACTCTCATTTCAGAGCTATATTTTAAAAGATACCTATAAAAAAATTTATCAATTTTAACAGGCATTTTTGAATGACATGAGAGACAGTTTTTTTCATAAATTGAAGAGGCAAATGATTTTACCATCATAAAAATAAAAATAGTTACTACCAAAACACTTTTACTTTTGTCCACTCACCCTCCTTTGAAGTTATCTCTACTTTTAAATCATACTCATTTGCAATCATCATAACTATATTAAGTCCGATCCCAAATCCTCCTACACTCTCATTGGCTCTTGTATACCTTTTTGTTATAAACTTCAATTTCTCTTGTGGTATACCCATACCACTATCTGCTATCTCAATAAAGTTATTAGCTAAAGTTACCTTTATGTTACCACTAACTCTATTGTATTTAATAGCATTTGAAAGAAGATTATCTATAAGCTTGGTAACTTTCTTTATATCTATCTTTAAAAAAACTCCCTCTTTTAACTCTGTTTTTATTTTTATTTTTTTTGATTTTGAAAACAGAGAAAAATACTCCAATCTCTCACAAAGTAGTTTTTTTAAATCTACCATTTCATCATAAGAGACTATTTTATGTCCTAATGTCAAATATGTCAAATCTTGATATAAGTTAGAAACCGTTCTAGCTGCTATATCTATCCTTTTTATCTTTTTTACTACTTTTTCATCCAAATTGGCTCTTTCAAGCATCTCTATATTTGACATAATTGCATTTATGGGAGTATTTAGCTCATGAGTTGTATCTTTTATAAATCTGTCAAGCAATTCAATCGCATCTCTCATCGGTTTTAACATCAGCCACAAAAGAAAATATCCAAAAACCATCATTATAAAAAATATAACAACTCCGCTAAGTAGCATATTTTTTAAAGCTCTATCAACCCAAGAGTCATCTTCATCTACTTGCAAAACAAGGTACTTTGTACCAAGATAGTATGACTCTAACTCTTTTATGTAGTAAACTTTTTTATTTTTGATATATATAACCCTATTAAAATCTATTTTACTATTTTTAAAAGTTGAAAAAATTTTTTTAAAAGAGCTATCATAGATAGCAGATTCAAATCTTTTGTCTCTTGGATACACCCTTTGTTTATCAAAATTTCTATGAAGCCTCTTTAGTCTAAAAACTTGTTCATTTGCAAGCCTATTTAACTCAATTCTATACTTTTGCAAGACCAAATCTTTTTGAAAGTTATAATACAAATAACCTAATATAAAAAGAAGTATCAACACAAAAAACAGATATAGAAGAAAAAAACTAAAAAGAGTCTTTTTTTCACTTGATAGTAAATTTGTATCCCAGCTTTTTAACACTTACTATCCTATCTTTACCGATTATTTTTCTAAGATTTTTTATATATGTCCTAAGAGATGTATCGCTTGGAGTTTCATCAAAACTCCACAATGTATTTAAAATAACTTCATGGGAAATTATTTGCTCCTTTTTTTGTAAAAAAAGTTTTAAAAGTTTAGCCTCTTTATTTTGAAGGATAATCTCTTTGCCATCAACTTTTAAACTATTTTTAAGTGTATCATACTCTATATTTTTATCTATCTTTATACTATCCTTTGGATTGTGAAAAAACTCCCTTTTTAAAAGAGTTTTAACTCTCAAGAGCAACTCCTTTAACTCAAAAGGTTTTCTTATATAATCATCACATCCAGATTCATAACCCTTCTCAACATCATCTATAGAGTTTAGTGAAGTTAAAAAAAGCGCTGGTGTTTTAACCCCATCTTTTCTCAAATTTTTCAATAATTCAAACCCATTAATATTTGGAACATTTACATCCAATATAAAAAGATCGTAACTATTTTCATATATTTTGTCACTTGCTTCAAAACCATCAAGTACGCTATCGACTACATATCCGCACTCCTCTAAAAACTCACAAACTGTCTCATTAAGATTCAAATCATCCTCTAAAAAAAGAATTTTACTGCTACTCATTTTTTTATTTTTTTTAAACTCTTAATATAAATTTCTTTCTCTTTCTTATTCATAGTAGGGTATCTAGCCTCTAACTCTTTTAAAAACTCCTTTTTGTTTTTATCTTTAACATACCCAATCATTGCAATAAGCTCCTCTGTACTCATCTCTGAGTAATCCACCTTGCCAAAAAGAAGACAAAACCCTACCATTAAAATTAAAAAATATCTCATACAGACCCCTTTTTTTAAATTCTACTAAAAAAATGTGCATTTATCGTGAATTTTTATCTACCGAACTCAAAAGCATAGCAATAGTCCTAGTAGATGGATGCGATTCTAAAGCAAGCTTTAGAGTCATACTCAAAGGAACAGCTAAAAACATTCCAACCGAACCCAATACCCACCCCCAAAACATTAATGATAAAAATATTACTAGTACCGAAAGACCCAATCCTTTCCCCATAAATCTTGGCTCTATTATATTTCCCATAACAATATTCACACTAAGATATAAAGCTACAACCCACAAAACTGCATTTAGATCAAGCCCAACCAAAGCTACCAAAATTGCTGGAATTGCTGCTATAACTGAGCCAATACTAGGTATATAGTTCAACAAAAATGCAATTACCCCTAGCAATAATGCAAAATCTACCCCAATAATTTTAAGTCCTATAGCTATAAAAAGTCCTGTTACAAAACTTATGAGTGTTTTTATAGCCAAGTATCTATTTAGCTTTTGACTAAACTCTTCAAAAGGATTTTTTGAACTCTCCTCTTTTTTGGCTAAGAGATATATCTTTGTTTTTAGGCTAGATGTTTCAAAAAGCATAAAAGTTACACCCAAAAATATAAGAAAAGATTTTGATAAAACTGCACTAAAAGATTTTAAAAATCCTCCTGCTACATTTAAGACTCCTGTTGGGTCAAACATAGTCTCTAAGTCTGACTTTGCTACTTCTATACCAAATCTATTTAACACCTCTCTAAATGAATCGACCAAATCCATTATCTTAGCAGTATATGCCGGTGTATTTGCCAAAAAGCTATCTAGTGAAGTAGAGAGTATATACCCAAACCCCAAAAGAACTAAAATGACAAAAATAAGCACAATTAAAAATGCCAATATTTTTGGAATCCCCCATCTCTCTAAGCAAAAAATTGCCGGAGAGGCAATAGTAGCTATAAAAACTGAGAGAAGTATAGGTACAACTATAGCTGAAGCTGCTTTTATACCAGCTATAACTACTACAAATGCTGCCAAACCCATCCAAACTTTATATATATCTATAGTTTTATGTTTCATGTAGCCACTCACTTAAATCTTTCAAAGTCAAATCCAAAGCTTTGGAGTAAGCATCTAAAACACCTCTTAAATTTTTCTCTTCCACATCAACTTTATGCTCAATCAAAATAGATCCAATCACCTTAGCATCACTTCTCTTTACAAGCCTAAATCTGATCTTGACATACACATATGAATCGCTACCTTTGTATACCTCTTCAAAATTTTCTAAACTACTCTCCAAAAGTAAGTCTGCAACTGCAAATGATTTACTAGAAACTACAGATTTAAATATATGCTGCTCTTCTAAAGCTTCAGTCAATATCTGTTGCAATCTTGTAGTTAAATAATCACTCCATCTAGCATACTTGTATACCTTTAAAGCTCCATTTTGCTTATATAGCAATGCTCTAGTATGAACAATTCTATCGCCTTCTACTCTTTGAACTCTAAGAGTTCTATAATCTTTTCTAGAAGAGACATATCTCTCATACTTTGTTGGCTCTAATTTATAGTTTTGAGGTTTTTGCCCAACTCTTTTTAAACTACAACCAGAAATAAAAATAACAATAAAAATCAAAACTATATTAAATTTCACTCCTGCATCTCCTTCTCATTTGGTGCAATCTTAGAAATACTCTGCTTAAAAAACAGATCACTTGGGCTATCTTTTAATTCATCAATCCACTCCCTTATATCTATCATCAATCCTCTTAAATCTTCCAAATCATTTTGAACGGGAAGAAGGTTTTCTCTTATGATTATGTCAAAATCTAGTGAACCATCTTTTAACTTTTTGTCCAAACTTAACATAACTTTAGAAGTTGTATCTGAAGCATTGCTCATCTTAGCTAAAGTTTTATCTCCAGAAACTGACCAAATATTTGCCATTTGAGATATCTTATCAAAAGCTTTTATGGCTGATTTTTCTGTATCTATAGCTCCTTTTATAACCAAGTCATACTCTTTTTCCTTTTTATTAATCATTAAAAGTGTTTCATTTAAGGTGTTTGTTGCTTTTGATAAATTTGCTAAAATCTCTTCAAAATTTTTCAAATTTTTTTCACTCATTACTTTTTGGGTTTTTTGCAATACAACCATTGTTTTTCGAGAAATTTCACTTAAGGTATCATCCACCCTTTGAAGCATTGATGCTTTTGTATAGATAATTGCTGGATTTTTATTGTCCGTTTTTAAAAGTGGAGACTCATTTGAACCCCCAGCTAACTCTATATAACTAAGCCCTGTTATTCCTTGTAAATTTATAAGAGCATATGTATCTTCCTTTATAGGAGTTTTTTCCTTTACTTTGATCAAAATTATAACCTCTTCAGAATTTTTGGTATTTATATAGATATCCTTTACTTCTCCAACACTTACACCTCTGTATTTAACCGGAGCATTTTTATTCAGTCCTGAAACACTCTCTTTTGTAACAACTCTATAGTATGAAAACGCTTCATTTTGAGCATACTTACCTAACCATAAAATAGCCACAACTGACAAAATTGCTAAAACAAAGACAAAAATTCCAACAACTACATAACTAACTCTATTTTCCATCAACTATCCCAAAAATCTCTCAAATGCACTTTTTTCTCTTTTTTAAGCGCCTCATATGTTCCTTCAAACCCTATCTTTCCATCTGCTATGATTATAAATCTATCTAAAATTGAGTTTATGGTATCTTTATCGTGTGTTACCATTATAACAGTTATTCCTAGTGTATCTCTTAATACTCTAATAAGAGTATCAAATTCTCTAGCACTTTTTGGATCAAGTCCACTAGTAGGCTCATCCAAAAAAAGCAACTTTGGATCTCTAATCAGTGCACGAGCCAAGCCTGCTCTCTTTTTCATGCCTCCACTAAGTTCACTAGGATACAAATAAGCACTTCTTTTTGGTAATCCAACCATACTTAATTTTGTTAAAGAAGCATTTAAAATCATTCTTTGATTCAAGTTTGTATACTCTCTTAATGCTATGGAGATGTTTTCTAAAATATTCAATGAGCTAAAGAGTGCTCCAAACTGAAATAAAACACCCCATTTGCTTATAAGTTCCTCTCTCTGCTTTGTGTTTAACTCCTTTAAATTTTTACCCAAAACACATATTTGACCTTCATTGTACCCCTGAAGTAAAATCATCTCTCTAAGAAGTGTTGTCTTTCCACTGCCACTACCTCCTAGTATACCAAATATTTCTCCCTCTTTGATATTAAAACTAATTTTATCATGAACTGTGTTTGAGCCAAACCTCGTTACAACCTCTTTAACTTCAACTACATTCACAAACCAATCTCCGTCAAAACAACTGAAATAACCGCATCCATAGCAATGACCCAAAAAATTGCATTTACAACACTAATTGTTGTATATTTTCCAACACTTTGAGTACTTCCACTTATCTGAAACCCTCTAAAACAACCAATAGTCGCAACTATCCAACCAAATATTGGAGCCTTTAAAAGACCAATCAGTACATGCTTAATCTCTACGCTCTCTTGCATTCTTGTAGCAAACTCTTCAAAACCTATCCCAAGCTTTGAAGAAGCAACCACCATGCCACCAAAAATTGAAACTACATCAGCAAAAAATACCAAGAGAGGAAGAGAGATTATCAAAGCAAAAACCCTAGGTATAATCAAAAAATTCCAAATCGAAAACCCCATAGTTTTCATAGCATCAATCTCTTCAGTTATTTTCATAACTCCAATCTCTGCACTATAAGAGCTTGCACTTCGTCCAGCTATAACAATAGCCGTTAGAAGAGGTGCTAACTCTCTAGTAACAGAAATTACAACCATTTCAACTATAAATATATTTGCACCAAACTTTTCTAACTGCACAGCACCTTGAAAAGCTATTACAACTCCTATTAAAAATGAAGTTAAAAAGATTATGGGCATTGCTTTTAGACCACTATTTTCTATGTGAAACAGAGTTGCTTTAAATCTTATCTTATGTGGAGTTAAAAAAACTCTTATCATCGCTTGAGTCAGGCCTCCTACGAAAGAAAAAAAACTTACCAAAGTCTGTTTAGATTCAAAGGTTATCTTACCAATGCTGTAAAAAAATTCTTTTATGCTATTTCTCTTTGGTGGGGGTAGATACTCTTTTGGAAAGTTTTTTTCACAAACTTCAAACAGCTTTAAAAACTCTTTTGAATAACCTGTTTTTAAAATAGTAAAACCTCTTTTTTCAAATTTTTTTACTATATCAATTAGAAAAATTATTCCATGTGTATCAAAGTGATCTAATCTTGAAAAATTTAGTGTTATCTGCTTAGTTTTTGTATCGAATTTAAAAAGTTTTTCTATTTTTGTTATATTTTCAAGAGTCCAGTCTCCCAAACAGTATATGACCGTACTATCTTTATTCTGGATAACTTCAACAAATGTAGTTGAAAAACTCATAATAAAACCTCTTTGATTATATGAGGTATATTATAGCATATCAAATAAGCTATAGCGAGAATCTTTTATTCTATCTAATTTATCTTCAAACTCCATCATTGCTAAAATTATATCTCTAGCAAAACTATTTCCTGTTATATGCTCATCTTTGAGTGCTTTATGCTATCTGTTATGTACTCACTCAAAGAGTTTGGAGAGATTTTCACACTACATCCAAACAACAAAAAAAAGAGGCAGTTATAACAAACACTCTCATAAAGTAACCTTGTGGAGAAAAAAGGAGAGACGCTTGGCAAAATCTCTCCAAATTTTATTAGTTTGAACGGAAGACATATGAAATTTGCTTAACGAAATTCTATGACAATAGAGTAAATGGTTGGTTAACTAAAAAAATTTACTTTTATTTCAACCTTTTTTATGTAAAATCAGCATATGGGGTGCTTAACAGCTGAGATTAAACCCTTAAACCTGATCTTGATAATGCAAGCGTAGGGAAAGGAAAAACATGAAAACATTACTAAAGGGCATCATTGCTCTACTCATTTTGGCAAATTTTCTACAAGCCAAGCCAACTTTGGTTGTCTATACTTATGACTCATTTACAGCATCTTGGGGACCTGCTCCAAAAGTTAAAGAGGCGTTTGAAAAGAGATGTGACTGTAACTTAGAGTTTGTTTCAACTTCTAGTGCTATTGGAACCCTAAGAAAGATTCAACTAGAGGGTAAAAATACCAAAGCTGACATTCTTTTGGGACTAGATTCAAGCTCTATGGGCATAGCAAAAAAGAGCGGACTTTTTATGGAGCATAACCTAGATACCTCAAAACTAAACCTTCCAATAAAGTGGAATGATGAGACATTTGTACCTTATGATTATGGCTACTTTGCTTTTGTTTATAACAATAAACTGTTAAAAAAAGCTCCAGCCTCTTTTGAAGAGCTTATTAAAATGCCAAAAGATTTTAAAATAATCATCCAAGACCCAAGAAGCTCAACACCTGGGCTTGGGCTTCTTTTGTGGGTTAGGAGCATCTATGGAGATAAAGCAGGAGAGTATTGGCAAAAGCTCTCACCTTATATCCTGACCATTACAAAAGGGTGGTCTGAGGCATATAATCTCTTTTTAAAAGGTGAAGCAGATATGGTTCTATCTTACACAACCTCTCCGGCTTATCACATAATTGCCGAGAAAAATTATGATTATAGTAGTGCATATTTTAAAGAGGGACACTATGGGCAGGTTGAAGTTGGAGCCATCTTGAAGTCTTCTAAGCAAAAAGAGTTAGCTAGAAAATTTCTCAACTTTACTATGAGTAAAGAGTTTGCAAGCATAATTCCAACTACAAACTGGCTCTATCCTGTTGTTGAGGCTGATCTTCCAAAAGAGTTTGAAGCTATCAAAAAACCAACTAAAATGCTTCTTATGGATAGTAAAACTGTAGAGAAAAATAGAAAAAAATGGTTAAGTGAGTGGCTAAATTCACTCAAATAAAACTATATAGCCCAAAGTTTGGGCTATATCTTAGCTTTGCTATTTTAACATTTGCCTTTGGATTGTTACTATTAATTGCTTTACATGTAGAAGTTAACAATCTTTTTGTAATTGAGCAAAGAGTTATAAATCTCTTAAGTTTTACACTCACTCAAGCCACTCTTTCAACTTTTATATCTTTGCTTGTTGGGCTTATCTTGGCTTGGTCTTTAGCTCATCAAAGAAGTTTCCCTCTTAGGGGAGTTCTTATAGCCCTTTTGTCGTCCTCTTTGGTTTTACCAACTATGGTTGTAGTCTTTGGGCTTATCTCTATTTTGGGACAAAATGGCTGGATAAACAGAGCCCTGCTTTATCTGTTTGATGTTTCGCTTGATGGTTATGTTTATGGACTTAGTGGCATCTTAATTGCTCATGTCTATCTAAATGCTTCTTATGTATCAAGAGCGCTTCTGCACAACCTAGAGACCATTCCAGATCAAAGATATAAGTTAGCAAAGAGCTTGGGGCTATCTGTTTTTGAGAGATTTCTACTAGTAGAACTTCCTGCAATTAGTGCTACTTTAAAGAGTATATCAGCAACTGTCTTTTTGCTCTGTTTTAGCTCATTTGCCATAGTTTTAACTCTAGGAGGCTCACCAAAGTACAATACTCTTGAAGTAGCTCTCTATGAAGCTATAAGGCTAGATTTTGATATAGCATTTGGACTTAAACTCGCTCTAATTCAGTTAAGTATTGGCTCATTGTTGGTACTTCTGTTTTCAAATTTTAAAGTAGAATTCTCAAATATTAGAGATGGTTTTTTAAACATAGAAGAAAAAAGAGGGGTGAAGATTTTTCAAATCCTTTGTATTGCTTTGCTCTCTTTTTTGTTTGTACTGCCACTTTTGGCAATCTTTGTAGATGGGTTTGGAGCAGACTTTCAAAAGATTTTATCAAGCCCCATCTTTTTAAAATCTCTCATTACAAGTCTGTTTATTGCATTTATCTCAGCTGTGCTAACACTTTTTAGCGTCTTGCTTTTAAGTGAAGCAAAAAGAAGCTTTACACTAAATGGGAGGACTAAAAACAAAACCCTTTCTCTTCTAATCTCATTTTCAACAAATCTCTACCTAGCCATCCCTTCGCTCATCATTGGGCTTGGCTTTTTTATGCTCTCCCAAAAGATAGAGATTAATCAAACCATAGTTGCCTATCTTGCTTTAATAACTG
>JALSLU010000076.1 GCA_026988125.1 Sulfurospirillum sp. | reverse complement strand
TTTTATGTCATCTATTGTATTGCCACTCTTTTTTCCAGAGGGAATGACATTTGATAAACTTTTAAGAGCTCTTATAGGTATAACACTTTTTCAAGCAGCCTATGTAGCAGAGATAATAAGAGGTGGCTTACAGTCAATCCCTAAAGGTCAATATGAAGCAGCAGATGCTATTGGACTGTCATATTGGCAAAAGATGCTGCTTGTTATACTACCGCAAGCTTTAAAGGTTGCGATCCCAAATCTTGTTGGAGCTTTCATATCACTCTTTCAAGATACAACCTTAGTACTAATTATCGGTCTATTTGATCTACTCGCAATGGTTAGAATTACCGCAGCAGATTCTCACTGGCTTGGTATGGAAACTGAAGGGTATGTATTTGTTACATTTATCTTTTGGGCATTTTGTTACAGTATGAGTAGATACTCCATAGTTTTAGAAAAAAAATACAACACTGATTTAAGATAGGAAGAATAATGGAAAAAGACAATATTATAGAAATAAAAAATTTAAACAAATGGTATGGCGACTTTCATGTTTTGAAAGATATAAACCTAAATGTTAAAAGAGGCGAGATTATTGTAGTTTGTGGACCTAGTGGTAGTGGAAAATCGACTCTCATTAGATGCATAAACTACCTTGAAGAGTTTCAGGAAGGAACCATAGTAGTTGATGGCATAGAGGTTAGTGATGATGTAAAGAAGATTAAAGCTCTAAGAGAAGATATTGGTTTTGTTTTTCAACATTTTAACCTATTTCCACACTTAACAATCCTAGATAATTTAACTCTAGCACCAATTTGGGTTAAAAAAACACCTAAAAAAGAGGCAATTGCTACTGCTATGAAGTACTTAGAGAGAGTTGGAATTGCAGATCAAGCTGATAAGTACCCAAATCAGCTAAGTGGTGGTCAACAACAGCGTGTGGCAATCGCTAGGAGTTTATGTAAAAATCCAAATGTTATGCTATTTGATGAACCAACAAGCGCACTTGATCCTGAAATGGTAAGTGAGGTTTTAGATGTAATGGTTGAGCTTGCTAGTGAAGGTCGTACTATGATTTGTGTAACTCACGAGATGGGCTTTGCAAAAAAGGTAGCAGATAGAGTGATCTTTATGGATGCTGGACAGATTGTAGAGGAAAATACCCCTGAAATCTTCTTTGAAAATCCTGAATCAGATAGACTAAAGCTCTTTTTAGATCAAATTCTTTCACATTAATTAAAGTTGTGCGATTAAAATCGCACAACTACCTAAGCATTATTTATAAAAATTTGCTATAATTTTACAATAAAATTTGCTGAATTTATTGTATTATTCTGGCCAAAAAAGGTTAAACGATTATGTTAGAACAACTCTTTCCCGTTATTTTTGTAGTAGCTTTGGTAGCATTTATACTTATAAAGCAAATTATGCATATTACCCAAAAGATAGATGAAAATGGTGACAAGCCAGTATTTTCTCCTAAAGATAGTACAAACTTTGAAAAGTACTCAAAATTTTCTGTAGAAATTCAAAATCATATACGAAAGATTAGAGAAGATATTGATAGCTCTAAAAATAGTAAAAATCCAACATATATTTTAAAAGATAAGTCAAAAGAGGAAGAATCTACAGAACTATTGTCTGATTTTTTAAGAAAATTGGTATTTTTTGAGACTCTACTAGCTAAAAATAAAGCTTCTGATGAAATCGAGAGTGAACTGTTTGAAGTTTTAAGTAAGGTTGATAAGTTTTTAAGAGAGAACATAGAAAATGGTGATCAGCTAGCCGATGAGTTAAGAGATAATCTTTATGAAGTCTATCAAAAACTTTAAAAAGCAAGTAAATGTAATAAATCCGAACTATACATAGGATTCACCAAATTAACACTTATCATTACCTAGCTTTTTGGTTAGGTTCCTTGTGTTTTGGCACTCCTACTGTGAGAATTTTTTACAAATGCCCCACCAAAACTCAAGTACACTACTTTAGTAAACACTATCGTATAATTCGCGTTGAAATATTACACTTCAACCTGTGCTTCATAGCCATTTTGAGTCAATTTTTCTAAAATCTCCTCCTGATGCTCTTTTCCTTTTGTTTCTAATACAATTGTTATTTTCGCATCTCCATAAGATAGCTTTGTTGAAGTCCTATCGTAATCTATCTCTATAATGTTTGCATTTGCAACTCTTAGGGTATCTGTTAAGCCCATAAGAGCTCCTGGTTTATCAATAAGAGTTATAAGTAGTTTCATCTTCCTATGAGATTTTATGAGACCCTTTTCTATGATCACTGAGAGCATCTGTACATCTATATTTCCACCACTTAGGATTGCTCCAATTTTATGCTCTTTTTTAAAAGAAAACTTTTTATGCATAATGGCTGCTACACTTGCAGCTCCACCACCCTCCACAACAAGTTTTTGCCTTTCAAGAAGAAATAAGATTGCATTTGCAATCTCTTCGTCATCAACTGTCACAACTTCATCAACACACTCCAAGATATGTTTTAAATTTATTTCACTAACATCTCTTACAGCAATTCCATCAGCTATAGTTCTAACACTACTTAAATTTTGTACTTTTTTAGCTTTATAAGAGTTATACATAGCAGGAGCACCTAAAGAATTAACTCCTATGACTTTTATTTTTGGATCAATCTGCTTGATAACACTTGCAACTCCGCTTATGAGTCCTCCTCCACCAATAGGAACTACTATATAATCTAAATCATTTACTTCATCTATCATCTCTAACGCAACTGTACCTTGTCCAGCTATTACATCCTCATCCTCAAATGGATGTATAAATGTTAAACCATTTTTTTTGGCATAATCCATAGCAAAAGAGTATGCTTCATCATAATTGTCTCCGTGAAGTATAACCTCTGCTCCTAAATCTTTTGTACCAGTTACCTTTAGCAGAGGTGTGGCCTCAGGCATAATTATAGTTGCTTTTATACCAAATTCTCTAGCACTATATGCCACACCTTGAGCATGATTCCCCGCACTAGCTGCAACGACACCTTTTTTTCTATCCTCATCACTTAAAGAGGCTATCTTATTGTATGCCCCTCTTATCTTGTAGGCGCCAGTTAACTGTAAATTTTCTTTTTTTAAAAAAACTTCAGCTCCCACTTCACTAGATAAAATCGGTGCATGAACAAATGGTGTTTTATTTACTATGCTTGCTACTCTTCTTTTCGCTTGGACTATCTTGCTTAACTCAACCATCAAATAACCTCTTATGCTCTAATTTTGTACATTTATTTTGAACTGCCACCATGCCATACTCAACTGCTTTCTTAAAAGCTTCATCATTTACGATTCCAAGCTGTAACCAAAAGTACTTAATATCACCTCTTCTTTTTGCAACTTCTACTAACTCATTTGCAAATGAAGGTTTTCTGAACATATCTACCATATCAACTTTCTCATCAATCTCTTCAAGACTTCTGTAAACCTTCTCTCCTAAGATCGTATCCTCTTTTGGATAGACTGGAACTATCTTATATCCTTTTGATTTAAGATACTTTGCCACCATATTAGAAGCTTTTGACTCATCGGGAGATAGACCAATAATAGCTATTGTTTTAGCATTGTCAAATATCTCTCTTAATTTTTTATCATCGTTTGTATTGATTGTTGGCATTGGACATTCCAAAATTAACCCCTTTTAAATCCTGTTACATAAATCTAGTTAAAATAACCCCACACTCTACATGTAAAGTGTGAGGAAATTGATCAAACATTGCAAATTTTTCAATTCTAAATTTTTTAGTTAGTATATCTAAATCTCTCTTTAAAGTAGTTGGATTACATGAGATATAGATAATATTTTTAAACCTGGATATAAATTCCAAACTCTCTTCATCAATACCAGCCCTTGGTGGATCAACCAATACATGTGAAAAATTGTAGCTATCTAGATCTATATTTTCTAACCTTCTAAACTCTCTTTTTTTATCCAAAGCACTTGTAAGTTCTAGCGCACTCATTCTTAAAAATTCTATATTTTTTACACTATTTAGATCACAATTAATCTTTGCATATTTTATGGAATTTTTTGAAATCTCCGTTGCTAACACCTTTGTGAACTCAAAAGAGAGAGGAATCGTAAAGTTACCATGACCACAGTAGAGTTCAAGCAGATCTTCTGGCTCTTCAATATGTTTTAAAGCCCAACTAATCATTTTTGAGTTTACAAAGCTATTTGGTTGTGAAAAACTATTTTCTGCAATAAAGTATGTAAAATTTTGTATATTATTTTGTGTAAAATTACCTCTATTTATCTCTATACTCTCTTTAATAAACTCTTTAGAGATAACTCTTTTTACCTTTCTACTCCTTCCTATGATGCTTACTCCTAACCTCTTCTCTAGCTCTTTTGCATACCCATCCCATCTCTCATCAATTTTCTTATGATAGAGTAAAGAGATCAGCATATCACTACTTGAAGCTAAAAACTCTATACCAAAAAGTCTCTCTCTAAGCATATTAGATTTTTCTATCTCAATCTTCAAAGGCTCCATTATGTCATATATTTTTTTTATTACTTTTGGGCATTTATCTATCTTTATAACCTCTTTTTTTTCTAGTCCACTCATAGCATATGAGATTCCCTCTTCATCATGCCATATTCTAAACTCTGCCCTACTCCTATAGTGACTACTAGGACTCAAAAAAAGATCAAAATCTTCAATCTCAAACAACTCTTTTAATTTTTGTTTTTTTAACTCTACTTGCTCATTATACTTCATTTCATAAAGAGTACAACTTCCACATTTTCCAAAATAATTACACTCCATTTCTAATCCTACTATGTAATTTAACAACATCTCCAAAAACTATTACTGCTGGTCTTTTTATATTTTTTGAGTCTCTATATAAATTTTTGATTGTAGTTATCTTTATAAATTGCTCTTTTCTTGATGCATTTGAGACTATTGCAACTTTTAGATTTTCATCTACTCCTCTTTTTATTGCCTCTTTTTCAATTTCATCACAAAGACTAAGTCCCATCAAAACAACTGTTGTATGATTTTTTTTATGAAGAAGATCAATCCAATCGAGATTTATTTTTGCATCTTTTAAGTGAGCAGAAACTACAGAAAAACTAGCACTATAGCCTCTATGAGTAACTGGAATCCCAGCCATACTTACCCCTGCTACACTAGAGCTCAATCCATTTAAAACCTCTACCTCATACCCACTACTCAAGATAGCCAAAGCCTCCTCTGCACCTCTGCCAAAAACATATGGATCTCCACTTTTTAGTCTACCTACACTCAAACCATTTTCTAAAAAACCTAAAATCAACTCATTTATCCTCTCCTGAGAGATAGAGTGAAAACCTTTTGTTTTTCCAACAAAAACTTTTTTAACTTTTTTAGGCACAATTTCTAAAATTTCATCGCTTATTAAGTGATCATACAAAACTACATCAACACTTTTAATAGCTTTAAAAGCCTTTATGGTTAAAAGTTCGACATCTCCAAGCCCACAACCTATAAGATATAGTTTTGCTTCTTTTTTAAAAGTGTCGATCTTTGCAAAATCTATCTCTTTGACTCTATCCTCCCTTTTTATCTCTTGTACAAAAGTTTCTAAATTATCTGGCAAAAAACTCTTTATCTTATCTCTTAGTGCTTGAGTTAGCGTAGGTGATACTCCATTGCTTGAAATTGCAATTTTTAGATTACCATAGTTTAAAAGTGAACTAAAATAAAAATCACTCTCTTTTGGTTTATTGGCTATACAAAGTAAAAAGTTTTTATTTTTAAGAAGAGTTTTGCTAACTCCATCCGAACCCGTTGTATCAACAACAAAACCAAAACCTTTGCAATCTTTTAATTCAAACTCTTTTTGAATTAACTCGACTTTCAAGCCTATAAAACTGTCTATAAACTCTTTTGATAGGACTTTAAAATCTATGCCATTTTTCTTTAAAACAGTTGCCTTCCTATAAGCAACGCCTCCCCCTCCAATTATTAAAAATTTGGGATCCTTAAGTAAAATTGGAAATGTTTTCATAGTACTAAACTACTAATTAAGCCTATAAGTCCTCCAAAAAAACCTCCCCAAACTACAAGCCAACCCAGATGTTCTTTTATAAATTCTTGAACAATCTCTTTTACCATTTTTGGAGTAAGTTCACTCAATCTTTTATCAATCATAGCTTCAATAGAGTCTAATAAATCATTCCCAAAAGATGACTCTTGTAACTCCTCACTCAATACAGTATGAAATTCATCACTCTTTACGACCTCTAAAACAGCTCCCTTTAATTTACTTAAGTATGGTTCTTTTAGAGCATCTAAAACTTTTGGTCCTCCAAACATACCTAGCATTCCTCCAAATTGAGACTCCATAACTGCACTTTTTAAAGCTTCAAATGCTGGAGTAAAATCACTTTTTTCTATAATAGGTGATAGATCGATTTTTTTCTCCTCATTTTTAAAAAACTCTTTTAAGTTGTTTTGAGTAAAGAATTGATTCATCATAAGTTCCTTTATGGATCTCTTAAAAGCTTCAAATCTCAACTCAATAACACCCGAACCATAAAAAAATGGAACCTTCTCAAAAAGCATATGAATTGCAATCTGATTTGTAATAGAACCAGATAGACCAAAAAGACCTATGTATAAAAAACATTTGTTATATTCAAAATCTAAAAAAGATAATAGTATAAAAATAGATAAAATAGTATTGGTAATCAAACCCTTACTCATTCTCTCTCCTCAATTTTTTTTGCAATTATACACTATCTTTTGTATAATTACCTCTAAAAAGAGGATTTAACATGCCAACAAGGGAAGATGCATTTAATCTTTTAAAAAAGTATAATAGTGATGCTTTAATAACTCATGGCTTGGCAGTAGAAGCAACAATGCGCTACTTTGCTAAAAAATGGTGTGAAGATGTAGAAAAATGGGGTATTGTTGGGCTATTGCACGATTTAGATTATGAAAAATATCCAGATGAGCACTGTTATAAAACAAAAGAGATTTTAAGCTCATTAAATTATCCTCAAGATATAATTAGAGCTATAATGAGTCATGCTTGGAAAATTTGTACAGATGTTGAACCAAAAACAAAAATGGAAAAAACCCTATATGCCGTAGATGAACTCACAGGACTTATAATAGCTTGTGCTTTAGTAAGACCAAGCAAATCAGTAATAGATTTAGAGGTGAAGTCAGTCAAAAAAAAATTCAAACAAAAATCTTTCGCAGCAGGAGCAAATAGAGAAGTTATAAAAGAGGGAGCAACAATGCTTCAAATGGAGCTTGATGAGCTCATAAGTGAAGTTATTTTAGCACTAAGAGAAAGTCCTTTCCATAAATTTTAAAACTTTCTTCTTTCACTCCAATCTGGCATAAATTTTTCTATGTAGTTGTAAAATTCCTTGGAGTGGTTTGGGTGAGTCAAGTGGGCAATTTCGTGAAGTACTACATACTCTATAAATTCTATAGGCTTTTTTATGAGGCATTGATTTAAGTTTATATATCTCTTTATGTGGTTGCAGCTGCCCCATCTACTCTTCATCTTTTTTATGCGAAGCTTATCTATACTTTTAGATGTAATACCCAAGTAGTATTTTGTCAAATCATCTAATACTCTGCTAGCCTCCTTTTTGTACCATCTCTCCAAAAGCTCATCTTTATCTTTTTCATCTTTCAAATATACGATTATTGAGTTGCTGCAAATATCAACTTTTTGTTCGTCACTTTTAACTAGCTCTACATTATAACTCTTTCCAAGATAAAGAACTCTGTTATTATTACTTTGATTTCCCATGAGATTAAAATAATTTAGTTTTTTTTCTATCCAAGAGGCTCTTTTTTTTAGCATATAGTCTATATGATTTTGGCTTGTAAAAAGTGGAACGCTTAGAACTACTTCACTACAAGAGACAACTCTTATGTAGCAATTTTTAATGTTTTTTCTAACTACTTTAACACTATAATCCACTAATCTCTCTTACTAAAAGAGTTAATCCTAACCACTTCAGATGGAGAGTTTAAAATTTCGCAAACTCTTTTTTGCCACAGCTTTTTAAATTCCGCTTGCTCCTCTTTTGAAGCATTTTGACCTACTACTTTTTGCATTAGTTGACTTAGTCTCTCACTAGGAGGAATTGCATTTGGATTGTAGTATATATCCACAACTTTGCCCTCTTTTTGACTCTTTAATCTCATAGAGGATTCGATGTTTGAGTTAAAATGCATCAAGCCTCGCCTATCAAATCTACCTGCTAGTCCGTGAAATCCATTATCTTTAGTGGCTCCTAAAATCTGAGATATAACATTGCCAACTACTCCGGTTACTCCAGCACTTACATCATCTTTTAAGTATGCCTCTATCTCACCTCTTTTTGGCTCACTAAACTCTTTTAAACCCTCTTTTATCATCAAATAAGCTCCAGCAACCGTAGGGCAACTATGTCCTGCACTTTTTACAACATCCAAGTAGCCAAACTCTACAACACCCTCTTCAAAAGCTCCCAAAACTTCTGCCAAATCATCTTTTATGACAATTTTTTCTAAATCATCAAAAAAATCTGGATATCTCATGTTAATCCTTTGTGTGTTTTAACTGTCTTTTATTGAAAGTCTTTAGTGACCTATTCTTATCTTTTACTACACTCTCATTTACTCTTAAAAACTTTGGTAGTTTTCTACCCTCTACTCTAAGTATATCCTCTTTTAAAATCTCTTTCAAGTTATCTTTTTCTAAACCAAGTTCCTCATCTCCATAATCATACAGTAGTTTGGCTAGTCTATCTAAAGAGATTTGCCAAGTTGATTCAGTTTTACTATAAATCCACTCACTAAATTTAAAAAAATCCTCAAATACACTGCCATCTTTAGCAATACATGTAAAGGTTTTTTTAAAGTTGCCACTGTTGTAAACCATATCCCAAAATCTTGCAAATCTCTTCATCTTTTGCATCTTCTCAAAGCTTATAAGATTGTTTTGAAGTATATCGTATGGAGGTTTGTGGCTATATACCATCCCATAAGTTTTATCGTGCCTATTCAGGGTGGTTCCGGAGAGTTTTTTTAGGATTCCTATCTGTATTTCGCATTTTGTCATACTATAAAGCAGATTTAAATTTTCTCCAAACTGCTCTAAACTCTCTCCTGGAAGTCCAACTATCAAATCCACATGTAGATGAGCGTTAGTCTGCTCTTCTAAAAACTTTAAATTCTCTTTGATTTTTTCTATATTTAGTTTTCTGTTGATATTTTGGGATATTTGAGGATTTAGAGTTTGGATTCCAACTTCTAGTTGAAGCGAAGCTGGTGGAAACTCCTTTATGCGTTTTTTAAGAGAGCTTGGAAAGTTATCTGGTATGACTTCAAAATGCAAAAAGTATGGTGGCTCTTTTGAGAGAAAAAAGTCCATAAGCTTGTTTGCTGTCGATATGGCTAAGTTAAAAGTTCTATCTATAAACTTAAAACTCCTAACTCCTCTATCCCAAAGTATTTGCATCTGATTTAGAAATCTATCTGTATCTATTTTTCTTACTTTTTTATCTAGTGAAGAGAGACAAAACTCACAACTATATGGACACCCCCTGCTTGATTCAACATAGATTTGCCTGTAAGCTACATCTCGATCACTATAGTACTCATATGGTAGCTCAATCTTGTCTAAATCAACTAGTTTTGCTTTTATAAATCTCTCTTTTGGAGCTCTGCTATCTAGAATCTGCCTACAAAGAGTGTAAAACGCCTCATCACCCTCCCCTTGTATGATGTAATCAGCCTTGCTAAAATCTACTCTGTGTGGCAGGTAACTAGCCTCTGGTCCTCCTAAAACTATAACTATATCTGGAGCTACACTTTTTAGTGTGGTTATAAATTCACTAACTTCATTTGCATTCCAAATGTAAGCACCAACTCCAACGATTATAGGTCTCTCCTTTAGCACCACCTCAATAGCATCACTAACTTGAGAGTTAATCACAAACTCTTTTATAACAGCCTCACTCTTAAACTCTTTTAGGTTTGCATACAGATACCTTAGAGCAATAGAGGTGTGAGTGTATCTTGCATTGAAAGTTGTTAAGACAATTTTACTCAACTCATTATCTTCTTTATGCTATGAAGTAGCTCTATAGAGGCATCGATCTCCGCTTTTCTTATAGCAACACTCTCAACATTACAACCTATTGGTATGCCCTTGCCTTTTGCGTAGAAGTATAAAATCTCAAATATATCACGACTAAGATTTACAGACTCTTCAAGTATGTCTTCAGAGTTTTTTAGCCTCTCTTCTAAATGCTTTGGTATGTTTATGCCAAGCCACTTCATAAAATCCAAAGTTTTGTTTGAGCCACAAGGAGTTATGGTAAAAATTATAGGCACCATCTCTTTGTTATGCTCTTTTGCATAAGCCTCATAATCATCCAAAAATCTCTTAGCACCCATAAGATCATAAACACACTGAGATACAAAAAACTCACACCCCTTCTCAATTTTATTAAAAACTCTTAAATGCTCATCTTTTTTTACACTGTGCCTCTCTGGAATCGTAATCCCTCCTACAATCATCTCAGGGTTTACTCTGTTTTTTATCTCATAAGCCTCATTTACTGTAATTGTGGTTTTGGTATGTTTGCTAGCAGCTCCCACAAAAACACTAAAAAATTCTCTACCTTTTCTCTCTTCTATCCATTTGGTAAACTCCTCCTTATCATACTTCCCAACAGCTCTATAGACAATAACTGGCACATGCAAAGGAGCATCTAGGTACTCTTTGGCATAAACACATGGATCAATCGTCTCTATAAAAGGAAATGGTCTAGCCTCACTAGTTCTATCACTCTCATCTTGTATATCATAAAGAACCAATCCATCAATCTTCAGTGGCTTAATCCTCTCTATGTGCTTTTTTGCTATCTCTTGAAGTTTTTCTTTTGGATTATTTGCTTTTGGTGGCGTCATACCATAGAGTAAAATTCCACTCTTTTTGTTTTTTATCTTCTCTTTAAGCATAGTAAAACTTAGCCTTATTTTTAAAATTTAGGGGTACCTAAAAGGTGACTTAATTTTACTTTGATTGTCTTTATAAGCATATAAAAAAAGGTGTAATTTTGAAAAAAATACAAAATCACACCTTTATTAAGGAGAGTTAATCTTCTAGTTTAAAATTTTCTATTTCATTAAAGTTTAGGTAACTATACACTTTATCCTCTTTCCCCTTAAGTTTCTTAGGAACTATTTCCATATACTCCTCCAAGGTTGGAAGTCTACCTAGCATTGCACAAACCGCTGCTAACTCTGCACTTCCTAGATAAACTTGAGCACCTTTACCCATACGATTATCAAAGTTTCTAGTACTTGTTGAAAAAACTATTGCATTATCAGCAACTCTAGCTTGGTTACCCATACACAAACTACAACCTGGTATCTCTACTCTAGCTCCAGCTTGACCATAGATATTATAGTAACCCTCTTTTATAAGCTGATTTTTATCCATCTTTGTTGGTGGAACTACCCAGAGTCTAGTAGGAACTTGCCCTTCGCCATTTAGTACTTCACCCAAAGCTCTGTAGTGACCTATGTTTGTCATACAGCTTCCAACAAATACTTCATCAATCTTATGAGGTCTATTTGAATCTGCTAAGATTTCACTTAGTGTTGCAACATCATCTGGATCATTTGGACAAGCTAAAATTGGCTCTTTAATGTCAGCTAAATCTATCTCTATAACTGCCGCATACTCTGCATCTTTATCTGCTTTAATAAGTTTTGGATTTTTAATCCACTCTTTCATTTTATCTGCTCTTCTTTTTAGAGTAGTTGCATCTTGATAACCACCTTCAACCATCGCCTCAAGTAGGGCTATATTTGATTTCAAGTACTCAACAACAGGCTCTTCATTTAACTCAATTGCACAAGCAGCCGCACTTCTCTCAGCACTTGCATCACTAAGTTCAAATGCTTGCTCAGCTTTAAGATTTGGAAGTCCTTCAATCTCTAAAACTCTTCCTGCAAATATATTTTTCTTATTTTTCTTAGGAACCGTTAGCAACCCTTGTTTGATAGCATAGTATGGTATAGCATTTACTAAGTCTCTAAGAGTAATACCAGGATTTAGCTCACCTTTAAATCTTACTAGAACTGATTCAGGCATATTTAGTGGCATACTCCCTGTTACTGCTGCAAATGCAACCAAACCACTTCCTGCAGGAAAACTTATACCTATTGGAAACCTAGTGTGTGAGTCAGCCCCTGTACCCACAGTATCTGGAAGAACCATTCTATTCAACCATGAGTGTATTACTCCATCGCCAGCTCTTAAACTAACTCCACTTCTATTTTGAATAAAATCTGGCAAAGTATGGTGAAGTTCTACATCACTTGGTTTTGGGTAAGCCGCAGTGTGACAGAAGCTTTGAAGAACTAAATCAGCGTTAAATCCTAGAGCTGCAAGCTCTTTTATCTCATCTCTTGTCATAGGTCCTGTTGTATCTTGAGAACCAACTGTTGAAGTTATAGGCTCACAGTACATTCCAGGGCGAACACCATCAATGCCGCAAGCTAGTCCAACCATTTTTTGAGCTAAAGTGTAACCTTTTCCACTATCTGCTGGTTGCTCTGGTTTAGCAAATATATTCTCTGGCTCCATACCCAAACTAGCTCTAGCTTTATTTGTAAGCCCTCTTCCAATGATTAGTGGGATTCTTCCTCCTGCTCTATATTCATCTGCAATTGTATTTGGAGAAAGCTTAAACTCAGCAACAACTTTTCCATCTTTTTCTATCTTTCCTTCATAAGGATAGACATCGATTATATCTCCAGTTTCCAAACTATCAACATTTACCTCTATTGGTAGTGCCCCACTATCTTCTGCTGTGTTGAAAAAGATTGGCGCTATTGTACTACCAAGAATAAGTCCACCAGTTCTTTTGTTTGGAACAAATGGTATGTCTCTACCCATATGCCACTGAACTGAATTGATTCCAGATTTTCTACTACTACCAGTTCCTACAACATCTCCAACATAAGCAACCTCATAACCTTTCTCTTTAAGCTCTTTTATCTTTTCAATAGAACCCGGCTGTCTATTGACCAACATAGAGTTTGCATGTAGAGGTATATCACTTCTTGTAAAAGCTTCACTTGCTGGACTTAAATCATCCGTATTTGTCTCCCCTGGAACTTTTAAAACTGCAACTGTCAATTTCTCAGGAATTGGCTCACGAGATGTAAACCACTCAGCATTTGCCCAAGACTCAAGCACCTCTTTTGCAAATTTATTTGTTTTAGACAACTCTTCGACATCATTGAATGCATCATATACAAGTATGATATTTTTCAACGCTTTTGCTGCTACTTTTGCAACCTCTTCATTATTACTACTTAGTGCATCTACTAAAGGTTTTACATTATATCCACCAAGCATAGTACCTAAAATTTCTACAGCCTTAATGGGAGTTATAACTTCACACTTAACATTTCCCTTAACAACATCATTTAAAAATGCTGCTTTAACATAAGCTGCATCATCTACTCCAGGTGGAACTCTATTTTCCAGCAACTCCAATAAAAAGTTTTGATCCTCTTCACCACTTTTTAATAGCTCAACAACCTTCGCTGTCTTTTTAGCATCTAAAGGAAGTGGAGGAACACCAAGTTTTGCTCTCTCTTCTACCTCTTTGTTATATTCTTCAATAAATGACATATGCTCTCCTAATTTAAAATTAATTGATTTGATTGTATCAAAAAAGAGATTGCATTCCCAAATTTTTATTAAATTTCAAAATTTTAAATTTAGTTATGTTACTTATTCAAATAATTAAATCTTAAAAACAGTTCTGAAACATAAAAATTAATATTTATTTAAGGGTACCTCTAAAAACCACAGCATAAAATGCTATGGTTTTTAGAGGTACCCTTAAGATATATCCTAAACTTTACACTTTTAATCCAAGCATCAATAAATCTTTATCTTCTCCGTGAATTTTTGCAATTTTTGGTAAACACCCCCACTCTTTAAACCCAAGTTTTTTAAAAAGTTTCAAACTCGTAGGATTATCAGCAAAAATCAAAGCTATAAAATTTTCTATTTCAAACTCTTCTGATAAATCAATAACCTCTTTTAAAAACTGCTGCCCCAACTTTTTACCTCTAAAATTTGTATCGATATAAATGTTTATCCTAACTGTTTTTTCATATGCTAAATGCGGGTAAAATGGCTGTATGGAAACCCAAGCTATTATCTTTCCGTGGTACTCTTTAACCAAGATTGGTCTTTTATCTCTATCGTGTGATCGAAACCAATCGACCTTTTGATCCGCTGTAACCTTTTCACTATCAGCAGTAGAAATTCCATCCTCTATAGCTTTATTATAAATTTTAACAATTTGAGGCAAATCCTCTATAGATGCAGTTCTAAACGATTTTATCATATTCCATCCTTAAACCCAAATTTAGGTTAAAAAATTACTCCATTTCCAACTTCATTAAGTACATGTCTTCACCATCTATTATCTCAACGGATGTACCACTACACTTTGGGCAGATAAACTCATTTTTTTCCAGCGTCTCCTCTATTCCGCAGTTTCTACACTTAACAACTATGTTTTGAATCTGCATAACAAACTCTGCACCATCACAGATGGTTTTTTCTTTAAAAGTGTTAAAAGCAGTTTCTAAAAGATGAGGCTCCACTCCACTTAGCTTGCCTATTTTTATCTCTACTTTTGTAACCTTTTTTGCTCTATTTTTTTCCGCTATATCCTCACACTGCTTCAAAAGTGCTTGGACTATACTAAATTCATGCATCTTTATCCTTGGTAAACTTCATCATGAGAGCCAATATCTATAAGAATTATCTGCTTATCTATTATGATAAAGTCTATAATTATTCTATGTTCCATATCTATATATACAGAGTAAAACTCCTGTAATTTTCCTTGTAATTTGTGCAATCTTAAGGATGGATGATAGGGATTATTTTCTAGCATAGTTACAGTTTTTTCATATTTTATCAACTTATTTCTATGTTTTTTGAAAAATTTTAACAGTTTTTTATTGTATTTTTCAGTCTCAATAAGTTGATACATTTTTTAAATCTTCTTCTAGGTTCTTCATATGCTCTTTAGCACTCAAAACCCTATAATTACCATTTTTTATATCTTCCATAACCTCTTCATAGGTCTTTTGAAGCTGGTATTCTCTAAGCTCTTTGTATTCTTTATAATCCATAACCACATACTTCTTTTTACCTCTTACGCTTAAAACTACATTATCAACCTTTTCAAAGAGTTTATCAAATAGACTAACTCCATGTTTTTTAACTTCATTTGCGCTTACTACCATCATAGTCTCCTAAATAGTACTTTTAACCCAAATTATGCAACAGGATTCACCAAATTAGCACTTATCACCTAGCCTATTGCATTTGTAAAAAATCATCACCTAACCTTTTGGTTAAACTCAAATTTTTTATAAACACCCTAAACTAGCCTATAAGCGCTACTTTGGCAAATCCTATTGCATAATTTGGGTTTAAGAGTATTGTACCATAAATTAACAAATCCTTGGCAATAGCTCCCCACTTGGCATATCTAAAAATCTTTTAGTTCCCCAAGGGGAGTTTAGTACAACTTTTTCTAAGTGTAGCTTTGAAACTTTACCAACAATAGAAGCACTATTGTAAAATGTTTTTAAAACCTCAAGAGCCTTTTGCTCATCTTTGCTTGGAACGCAAAGTACAAATGTGCCCTCATTTGCCAAATTTAGTGCCTCAAACCCTAAAAGCTCACAAACTCCATTGACTTCATCACAAACAGGTACACTCTGCTCTTCTATCTCAATACAAACCTTACTAGCCTTGGCCCACTCATTCAAAACAGCCGCAACCCCGCCTCTAGTTGCATCACGAGTTGCAACAATGTCCACTTTTGCATCAACTAAAGCCTTTATTTGTGGGTAAAGCGACTCACAGTCAGTTTTTAAATCACTCTCAATCTCCATCCCCTCTCTAGCTATAAAAATGGTAGCACCATGAGCCCCAACATCCCTACTAACCAAAATGCTCATCCCCTCTTCTAGCTTGTGCGCCGAGATCCCATCGTAAAAAATCTCACCAATCCCTGTTGTATTTATAAAGATTTTATCTACAGCACCTCTTGGAACTACTTTTGTATCGCCACTTACAATCAAAGCTTCATTTACTTCAAGCTCTTTTCTCATAGACTCCACGATTCTTTCAAGTTTCTCTATATCAAAGCCCTCTTCTATCATAACTGAACATGTAAGAAACTTAGGCTTAGCACCCATCATCGCCAAGTCATTACAAGTGCCACAAATAGAAAGCTTTCCTATGTCTCCTCCATTAAAAAAGATAGGACTAACTGTAAAGCTATCGGTACTCATAGCAACCTTGCTACTATCAAGCTTCAAAATTGCAGAATCTTCACTCTTATTTAGCACATCATTTTGAAAAGCTTTATAAAAAATCTTGGTTATTAGCTCATTATTCTCTTGACCGCCATT
>JALSLU010000075.1 GCA_026988125.1 Sulfurospirillum sp. | reverse complement strand
GAAATGTCCTACAATTATATTTCATAATCAACATAACCAAGTAGTTGATATTATAGCTTATAGACCAAAGAGTAAAGATACTGGCGAAGAGATAGCAAACATGAAGTATTACTATAAAAACCAAAATAATAGAGGTAAGTTTTTTATATATCCTTTTGAAAACTTGGTAACAAGAATAGCACAAAGAGAAAAATATATCATCGTAGGGGAGGGTTTAAAAAATGCACTCAATGCACTTATATATGATATACCTTTTATATCTATTGAAAGCTCTAGCAACTCAGTTAAGATGGATGAGCGACTTCTCGAAGTTATAAGAGACTTCAGAAACAAAGGTTATGGACTTGCTACTGCTTTTGATGGTGATAAATCTGGGGAGGAAGCATATAAAAACTTCCTTTCTTTTACTGGAGAAAAAGCTGAGAATGTTTTTTCATTTGATAGTGGGTTAGACTTCGTTGAATATATACAGAGTGATAGCGATGAATAATAAACTACAAGATTTTAAAAACAAAGCTCTACAAGCAAAATTAGCTCCAGATGACTACTCTTCATATATAGAAAAATATAAAAAAGAAGTTTCAAGAATACAAAATGAGTTCTCAGATGACAATGAAAAAGTAGAAGAGTTAAGAGTTGCATTTGAGGAACAAAAACAAGAGATACTGTCTCAGCATGTAAAAGCTGGAGATAAAGCAAAACAGATTAAAGAAGCTTTTGTAGAGTATATGATAAGTAAAGCAAAGTTAAATCGTATTTGGAAGTCTATATTTTTCTTTGAAAATACTCAAGCAAAATACCTCGAAATGACAGTAATGAAAAAAGAGTCTATCTACACAAACGAGGTAGAAGAGGTTAAAAAGATTGAGCATGTAGAGAAAGAGGTTGTGTCAAAAAGAATACAGCTAGAAGCAAAAAAGATGATAAAATCTCTTCTATCCTCTAAAGATGTAAATATAATAATGGGTTGGCTAGATCCTTATACTAAAATCTATGCTCCAACTAAAAAGAAAATTTTTGGAGAATATTTTAATGTATACACTCCAAATGGTTTTTTAGAAGTACAAGTAGAACAGGTGCAAGAACTTGAAAAGTTTGTAAGTGTTTCTATGCCAGAAAAATATCCATATATAAATGCACTTTTTAAAAATCTTGCTCCAGAACATGAAGAGAGAATATATTTTATAAACTGGCTTTCATATATTTTCAACACATCAAGAAAAACAAGAAATACTATAGCAATTTTAGGAATGCAAGGAACTGGTAAAGGTGTGCTTCAAGAGTTCATTATAGAGTATGCAATTCATAGAGATAATTGTTACACGGTTACAAATCAAGATATAGCATCCTCTTTTAATGGGTATTTAGAAAATAGATTATTTCTAGTTTTTAATGAAATTAAAGGCTCATTCAATGAGTCATCAACTCAAGCAGATAAAATAAAACCATTTATTACAGATAGTGCAGTAAGTGTAAACGATAAACATAAGAAACAGGTGCTTATAGATAATTATGCAAACTGTCTCTTTTTTAGTAATCATGACTTACCTTTTCAAATAGAAGATAAAGATAGAAGATACTCAATCATAAAAACTCAATACAGAACTCTCACTCAAGTATCTGATGAAGATTTCAATATGACTATAAATGAGTTTATAGAGAATATAAGAGCTGAGAGAGATGACTTCATCATAGAGCTAAAGATGGTTAAATATAACGAAGATGATGCAATTAAACTTTTAGATAATGAAGCAAAAGAGAAAATAAAAGAGCAAACCAATACGACAAAAGAAGTAATAAAAAATAAACTTCTTGATAAGGACATAGAGTGGTTTGCAAATACTATAGATGGACTTATAGAAAATAGAGAAAATGATAAACTCATAAAAGGAGAGTCTCATAAAGTAGTAATAGACCAAGAGACACAGCAAGAGATAGTAATAAAAACTCCTGATATTTTCGAATATACAAATATTGAATTTAAAAAATATTTTATGGATGAAATAAGTCAAGGTGTATTTACAAATCAAACTCTATTATGGTTTACAAAACTTTATGAAATAGATATGGCAAATTCTTTACCAAAATTCGGTAAGTTTTGGAATCAGATTATAAACAAAGCAAAAGTACATAGTATAGATGGATATGAATCTAGTGCTTCAATAAAATTAAGAGCTATTGGAACATCACAAGAGTTACCAAGTGAGCTTTTAATACATGGAGAAACATATAAAGTAAATGGGCAAAAGCTAAGTAAAGAAATTCCTTTTTAGACAAAATAAACTCGTACAGGTGGATTCGGCTCTACGGACTAAACTATTTCTTTTCACTCCCTACCTTGAAATTTCCTATAAAGATTTAATAATACTGAAACACAAAAATTTTCAGTAGGTTAAATCTTGAATAAAAAGACAAAAGCAAGTCAAGCAAACGATGGTTTTGCAAATATTGCAAAAGGTATCGGTGGAAAAAAAGATACTTT
>JALSLU010000074.1 GCA_026988125.1 Sulfurospirillum sp. | reverse complement strand
CTAAAGCATCATACTCATTAAAAATAAACTGATTATTATCTATTTTAATACCACAACTACACTCATTGATAGCTTCTTGAGCTAACTCTATATTTTGGATAACTACTTTTCCTTTTATATTTATAAATCTACTCATCATTATCTCCTACAACTACTTTATACTCTTTATCTTCATATCTTTGTTTCAGCTCATTTGCTTTATCCAAATCATCATAATCAACAATCTCTAAAAAATACTCTTTTTTTGTTTCGTATAAAACACCGACTTCTGGTAAAGAGTATTTTGGTAGTTTTAATTGTTTATACTCTTCTCCATCATGTTTTTGAATATTTTTTATCTCATTTTCCTTTGGGGTATACTTAAAATGTGTATAACTTTCATTTATCTCTTTTTCTATCCTTTGAACTTCATTAATTTGATTTTTTATAGTTTTTTCAAGTTTAGTTTGCTCTTTTGGATTATCTTTTAAATCTTTTTCTTTATTTTCAAGAACTTTAACCTCTTCATTTTCTTTAAAAGCATCATATTTTTCATCTTTACTTTGTAAGGATTTAATCTTGCTTTTAATCTCCCCTATTTGAACTTTCAACTCTCTCTTATTTTGAGTTATTTCTTTAAGTTGAGCTATCTTTTTTTTATTACTACTAAGTTCATTCTTTTTCTTAGCTAAAGTATTTTCTTTCTTTTCTTTCTTTTCTTTCCATATTTCTTCAGCTTCTTTTCGTTTTCTATCAGATTTAAAATTTTTATCAGACTTTATAATATCTTCATAAAAACTTTTAAACTCTTTTGATAAAAAATTATCTAAATCTACCCTATTTAATTTCTCTAAATCTTTTGCCTTATACTCTTCTACTTGCTTAAGATTTTGTTTTGCTTTTCTGTTTGCCCCACCAAACCATTTATTTAATAATCCACTCTCTTTTTCTAAATCATTAAGTTGATGCTCAAGCTGTTTTAACTGCTCTTGATAATCTTTATTTAACTTATCATACTCACCATAAAGTAATGATTTTTTAGCTTCATTTGGTTTGGATGGAGGCAAAACATCCCAGTAATAATTAATAGACCTAACATATAATTTTGTTGTAAAAATTTCAGGTTGAGTTTCTTTCATATTTTCAATACTCTCAGATACAATATTACCAAGATTCAGATTTTCTGATTCTATTATGCTTATTATCTTATTCCAATTATCATTTTTTGGAATAATTTCATTTGCCAAATCAATATCTTTTATACTATTCTTTTTAAGACACCATCTATTTGTAAAATCAAACTCTAAATCTAAGAACTTTAATTTTCCTACTTGTGTATATTCTTCATTCATGTAAATACTGTTATCTATATCTTCAGAGAAAAATTTATTTTCACTCTCTTTATCAAGCATATTCATAAACTTTTCATCTCTTGGTACATAAAGTTCTGTGCAGTTATCAAATTCAGAACTAACTATATTTACATAGTTCCTATCTCTATTACCAATAGGAGGAAATGGAGATTCTACTGGGTCAGCTACTTTATCAACCAACTTCTCTTTTGTAGCATAATCCCAAAAGTAAGATTGAAAAATAAAACTTAAATCTTTTGTATATTTTTCATCATACTCTATAGATATATTCGTTTTATTTGATAATGAATTTATAAAAAGATATGAAATATTATCTATTATAATAAAATTATTTTCTAAACTATCAACCTCTCTTATCACAGTTGGCTTTTTACTATCAAATCTTTGAAGTGTATCTTTTGCACCATCAAATGATTTTACTATCATATAGAGATTTACTTCTTCATTTTGATACAAAGCATCAATTATATCATCAGGTATTTTTGTAGTTGATGCAATATTTATGATTTTTGTTGCATTTTTTATCTTATCTATAACGCAACTATAATCTTCAAGTTGAGTTTCATCTCCATCACATATAAAATAAGCAATTTTTTCATCTGAATAATCAACTGTTTTATTTAGGTTTATATTTTCTATTTTACTCATTAGTTCATCTCCATGCTTAATAGTTTAGATAGTTTAGGGTCTAAATCTTTTTTATCAAACTGTAAAAATGTTGTGTACCTTACATCTGTTTTCTCATTATCAATTTTTATAAAATCAAGACTTTCACTTGTTTGGTATATATGTTTATCATCAAATATCCAATATCTTTGATGTACAATCTCTTTTTTATCTTTTTCGATAACTTCTATCTTGCACCTATCTATTATTTTTTCAATAAGTTTATTATTTTTCTTATCTTTTACCTTTTGAGTAATTAT
The DNA here is from genome assembly GCA_026988125.1 of Sulfurospirillum sp. GTDB lineage: Bacteria > Campylobacterota > Campylobacteria > Campylobacterales > Sulfurospirillaceae > Sulfurospirillum_A. Next base: position 233 of record JALSLU010000074.1, on the reverse strand, counting down.
TTTAACCTTTGGATTTCCAAAGATATGTATGACCTTCTCCAGTCCTTGATACTGTTCTAAATTAATAATCCATCTATCAACTATTATTAGTTCTGTGGGATACTCTGTATGAAATTTTTGAAAAAAGTCTTCATATAGGTCTATATCTTCTTGTGCTTCTATAATAACTCTACTCTTAGGAGCTAAACTATTATCAAAAGGATACAAGTCTATGCCAGCTTGTAAAAGCCAAT
>JALSLU010000073.1 GCA_026988125.1 Sulfurospirillum sp. | reverse complement strand
CTCTTTGGCAGTTTTTATAAATGATAAGTATAAAAAAAAAGTTCCTTGTAAAGTAAATGTAAATGGGCTAATAGTTAAAGATGATTCATTCATAACTTATAAAACAGACTCATTATTGTGTAATGTTTCTAAATTGCAAAATGCAGTCAAGAATGTTGGATTTATAAACTCTTCAGTTGATAAAGATGGAGTCTTTAGGAGACTTCCCCTTTTTGCAAAGTATGATGATCAGATCATACCTGCACTCTCTATTTCAACTTTAATAAATGTAGATAATATCGTCTTAAATGGTAATTTTTTAGAGTTTATTGGTCAAAAAATAAGAATGGGTCAAAACAGCGAAGTGTTGTTAAGTTTTAGCAGAAAAAATAGATTCAAGAGGGTTTCGGTTTTAGATGTATTGGCCGGTAGAGTAAAAGATGAGATTTTTAGAGGAAAATTTGTTCTTATTGGGACAACTGCTACAGGACTGCATGATAGGTTTATAGCAAGTAGTGGAGAGTTGTTAGCAGGAGTTTATGTGCACGCAACACTCATAGATAATCTTTTGAAAAATGAGTTAAGATTTGAATACCCTCACTCTAAAGAGATAAATTTTATTTTAGCAAACTTTCTACTTCTTGCACTTTTGTATTTGATGTTTATAAAAAGACATGTGGAGGTTGTATTTAGTTTTTTAGCAATAGTTTTTATATTTTTAATAGTCTCTTATCTTTACTTTCTTAAGGGGGTTTTTATCTCGCCAGCACACTTTGTTGTTACTTTGGGTATTGGTTTTTTTGTTATAAACATATCTTCGGTAATTTTAAGTTATTTTGAGAGAAGAAAGTTTTATAATGAAATTTCAAAAGCTCATACATCAACTATAGATAGTATGGCACTCGTTGTTGAGAGTAGAGACACTGAGACAGGTGCGCATATAAAAAGAACAAAAGAGTTCGTAAAGATACTTTGTGAGCATCTACAAAATAGTGGTAAATATAAAAAAATTCTAAAAAAAGAGTTTATTGAGTTGGTATATAGAGCAAGTCCACTACATGATTTAGGAAAGGTTGCAATTCCTGATAAAATTTTAAAAAAACCTGGTAGATTAACACCTGAAGAGTTTGAGATTATGAAAGAGCATGCAAAACTTGGAAAAGATATTTTAGAGAGTGCATTAAATGAACATGGAGATAATAAGTTCTTAAAAATTGCAAGAAATATTGCATACTACCATCACGAAAAGTGGGATGGAAGTGGATATCCACAAGGATTAAAAGGAGAGAAGATTCCTCTTGAGGGGAGATTGATGGCAATTGCTGATGTCTATGATGCGATTACAAGTAAAAGGGTTTATAAAGAGTCTTTTAGTTTTGAAAAGGCTGAGAAAATTATAATAGATGGAAAGGGAACACATTTTGATCCACTTTTAGTTGAAGCATTTGAAGAATTAAAAGATGAATTTAGAAAAATTGCTATAAAAATTCAAGAGGATTGATTTGCTGTTTTATCCATAAAATAAATAGCGGGCATACACCCAATAGCCACCAAAGTAAAAATCATATAGGTGCTCTCTAGTCCAAAATTATCTCCAAATACTCCTACACAAAAAACGATTAGGGAGCTTGCTCCAAAGTTTATGCTCATATACATACTATTCATAAAAGTTGGCATATTTGAGTTGGTGTCTTGGACAAGAGCCATAAGTACAGGACCGCTTGAGAGTAAAAAGAAGCCTATAAATGGTATGAGAAATATACTTTTAAAGTATAAAAACAGTCCCATAAATAGAACCAGTGCACTGCTTGAGAGCAAAAGAGTGTTTTTGCGCCCAAATTTGTCAGATATTGATCCAAGCATCAAGGCTCCAGCTACTCCAAAGCCTTGCAAAATCGCTAAAGATATACCAGCGTACAAAAGAGACTCTCCTTGCTGGGTTAAGTAAACTGGAAGATATAGAGTCAAAGCACTTTTTAGGCCTGCTTGAAATAGCATAAAAAATCCCAAAGAGAGGAAAAATGGAGTGAACTCTTTTAAAACTTTTTTTGTATCGCCCTTTTGTAAGGGTTTTCTAGGTGGTCTAGTTGCTTCATAATCTTTTAGTTTTACATAAAGAATAAGTGAAGCAATAAATCCTATAGGAAGAAGTCTATAGATCCCTTCTAATCCCCACCAAGATACTCCTGCAGTTGCAATAAGTGGTCCTATGGTTCTTGCAAGCTCACCTCCTACCATAAAAAAGCTCATACCTGTTCCAGTTTTTTCTCCAGAGTTGTCTTTTATCATTGTGGGGCTTGGTATGTGAAATAGAGCCCCACTAATTCCTGCTACAAAAAGCAGTATAAAAAGTAGCACATAGGAGTTTACCAAACCAATTAAACACATAGATAGAGCTGTGATTGCTGGAGTTAAAATAACAAAGTACTTTACACCAGTTTTTTCAGCAATGAGTCCGAAAAGTGGATTGAAGAGTGAAGGAATTCTTCTTGCTATATCTAAAAGAGCTGCCATAGTTAGGCTCATACCTAGCTTTTCTATGAGCAGTGGTAGAAGTGGTGCTAAAA
>JALSLU010000072.1 GCA_026988125.1 Sulfurospirillum sp. | reverse complement strand
TCGCATCTAAAGGAGTTGGATATGGACACATATCTGCACAAATTGTGCAAGCTTTACCTCTAAATTTATCCAATTTATCCAAGAGTTGTTTTTGAAGCTTTGTCTTCTCCTTTTCATCTCCTCTTATATCAACTCTATGGTTTTTATACTCATTTGGGCTTAAAACTTTTGTATGGTCATAGATTTTATCAACAGCACTGTCGGGTACTTTCTTATTATGAAGTGCTAAACAAGCGTCCATATTGCTTACAACTGCTATTCCCATCTCTACATATTTTATGTTGTCGTGCTCATGATTTAAAGCGCCACTTGGGCATGCAAGCATACAAGGAAACGCTTCGCAAAGATAGCAACCTCTTTTTTCTGGATTTATGTATGCCATACCGACACTAGCCCCTCCACCAATATCTTCTAGTTCAATTGCATCATAAGGGCATACTTGAAGGCATTGACCACATTTTATACAGAGCTTCAAAAACTGATCTTCCTCTACGGCTCCTGGTGGTCTGAGCCTTAACTCGTTTGCTTTTAATTCCGGTGCAAAATATATGCCAGCTCCACTAGCGAGTCCTAAAACTCCTAAACCAGTCATTTGCTTAATAAATTTTCTTCTTTTTTTATCTTCGAGACTCAAAGGACCCCTCCTATACTCATTTTTGGTTTTTTGTCTATGGCTAATACAACAGGTTGTGACAATGGAGCAAGCTTAGCCAAAAAATTTATAATAGTAATGACTGGTGAACCATAGAAAAATTTTACACTAGGGTTAAAAAGCCACATCTTATCTGCATAATACCTCTCAATATGAGGAGTATCTCCTATACCATCTCCATTTTTATCAAAACCTTGATAATTATCCCAATAATTGTTGATCCATATATTTTCTGTTACTTTTGTATTAAACGAATCATTGATGACATTTTCTATATTGCCTTTAATTATGTTATTTTTAAAGATATTTGCTATGCTTAAAGAGTGAAAAGCAACTGCTTCACTATTGTAAAGTAATTTATTATTCTCTATATAGTTATGTGTATCAGGCTGAAATGGAGATCTATCGATATATAATCCTCTAGCACAATATATCATAGTATTTCCTTTTAAGATATAGTTTGAGCAATCTTTTAATCCTATGCCAAGACCTGTTGTTCCTAAAGAGTTTTCTATCACATTTCCATAAGCTTCCGTATCTTGAGAGTACATAAAAAATATACCAACGCTATTATGTTTAAAAGTATTGTCTTTTACTATATTTTTACCTGTGTACATAAAATGTAAAGAGTATCTGCAATATTCACTATAATTTTTTTCTATCAAATTCCCGTGAGAATACCATACGATAAAATCTCTGGATTTGATGATCCTATTCTTTTTAATAACATTGTCATTGCTGTACCACAATCTAATAGCATCACCCCTAAGCCCTAAACTAAAGTGTTTAGAGGTTATATAGTTGCCACTTACTTTACTATTGTTTACCTGCTGTAAATCTACACCAAAAAGAACATCCACTATTTTACAATTTTGGATTTTTACATGATTGGCTTTTTTTACAGAAATTCCAGCATCTACTCTCTCATGTTCAGCACCACTATGCCTAATAGTAAGATTTTTTATAGTTACAAAAGAACTTTTTATCCTAACAACAGTACCTTTTCCATCTCCCTCTATGATAGCTTTTTGATTTCTACCATCTATGATAAGAGGTTTGTTTATGACGATATTTCCTTTATATATGCCAGCAGGCAACTCTAGCAAGGAGCCAGCTTGTGCATCATCTATCGCTTTTTGCAGTACATTTGCACCAAACAGTGTCGATAGAGGGATTATCGCCATAATTAACCATTTCATCATATCTCTTTAGTTTGACTCTGCTTTTAATGCTTTGTTTTTTGAAACAACCGCTAAGAGACTGAGTACACTGATGGCTACTAGTAGCCAAAAGCCTGTTGTTGGGTAGGAGTGCGTTGTAAATTGTGCAACTTTTCCATCTCCAAAAACAGTCGGCATAAATGGTTTTATCTTAAATGCTCCCCACTCGTGCATATGGTGACCAAACCAATATAACCAGTATGAGTAAAATCCTATGAAAATGATAGGTAGTGATATAGGTATAAGCATAAGTAGATTTAAGATTTTAGATCTGTAAACCATAAAAAGCACTAGTAAAAGTGCAGTAAATACAAGTGCATATGGGGCAGCCATTCTAAGGTAAGGTGCTCCTCTGTCCATCGGGTCCATACCTATAAAGTGGTTGATTGTTTCCATCTCAAAAACATCTCCGCTAAATCCGTCAAAATGATAATAAACTGGGATTCCGTTTGGAAATGATTTTTTTGGATAGTTTGGAGCCTCAAGTGCAACATACCAAATGGGTGCTGAGACAACACCTATCTCCATATCTTCGTCTATGAGTTTTTTTAAGTCACCCGCTATATCTTTAGGCACAGTAGGACTAACATACATACCTTTTTTATAGTAGTTCCAAACTTTTGTTGTAAGAGCTGAAATTTTGTCACCTTTGTCCTCTTTTTTCATATCTACTACATTGTGAGTAAATACAACAGGGATAACAAAGAAGTATAGCAGTATTCCTAATGCCAACAGTGCGAAAATTCTAGATTTCATCAAAGAACTGTTCATGTTTTT
>JALSLU010000071.1 GCA_026988125.1 Sulfurospirillum sp. | reverse complement strand
GATTCACAACTATAGTTGCTTTTTTCATCTTATTTGCTCCAAAACATCTTTTAGTCTATGAATATAACCATGATTATGAAGTGCTTTTATATGCCCTCGTTCTTTAATCTTCTCTCTTTCATTTTCATTGTCTAGATAGTACTTTATCAAAATTTCTGCTTCATCAACATTGTTATAACAGACAATTTCCTTCCCTATATCAAAGTAATTCTCTAATGTAGGCATATAATCACTCAACTCAAAACCTCTAAAATAAGGTATCTCAAAATTTCTTGCTTTAATTTGACTTGCATTCTTCTTACTTTTTATAAGTAATGGTATAGCTTTCCAATGACTCAAGAGATATCGCATATCATAACTATTGCTATTGCTAATATTTAGATTTATCTTAGAACTTGCAAAAAGCCGATTCATCTCATCATTACTTAAAGGTCCATTTTCCCAACCATTACCAAAAGCTTCTATCTCTATCCCCCTCTCTTTTAAACTATCTATAAACCATTTTCTATATGGGTGAAAACCACCAACAAAAGAAACATCATACTTATATCCTTGAAATTTAGGAATAGTATGCGAGTCTATCGCTCCCCATTGACTATAAATAACTTTTTCTTGACCTATATCTTTGTATTTTTGTATCGAAAATTTATCGGTAGTTACACAGTATGTAAAGTGCTTTGCATATTTGTATGTAAAATTATCAAAACGCCATTGGTCATCACCAAACCAATTTACTGTTATATAATTTGATTTTAGATATGCTAAAGTATCTATCTTAAACTGATTTTTAAAGAGGGAAAAAAATATCATATCAGGTTTTATTTTATCTGCAAAATCTATTAACTTTTTTTGCATAGGTTCTATATTTTCTAAATAGCTATCATAAAAAAACATAACAACCTCATGCCCTAGCTTTTCAAATCCTTTTTTAAATCCGTCAAGCCCTATGATATTTTTTCCCCTTTCCTTGATACCATAGTCATATTCTAAATCTACATATAAAATTTTCATGATTTCTCAACAAACTCTCTAATCTTTTCAATCATATAATCAATTGCATCATCACCCATACCAGGATACAATCCTATCCAAAAACCATCGTTCATAATCTTATCAGTATTTGGCAACTCTCCAACTTTTCTATAATCAACATTTTCTTGCATAGTATCAAAAAGAGGATGTCTTAAAAGGTTACCAGCAAAGAGATTTCTTGTTTGGATATTGTTTTTTTCAAGATACTCTGATATATCATTTCTGCTAAACTTAACTCCATCTTTTAAAGTTATCATAAAACCAAACCAACTAGGATTACTGTTTGGTTGAGCTTGTAGCAGTATAAATTCATCTATATCTTTCAATCCATCATAAAGTTTTGTAAAGTTCTCTTTTCGTTTTTCCACAAAAATTGGAAACTTCTCAAGTTGAGCCACTCCTACTGCGGCTTGCATATCAGATACTTTTAAGTTAAATCCAAAATGACTATAAACATATTTATGGTCATACCCTTTTGGTAATTTGCCAAAACTCATACCAAATCTTTTACCACAAGTATTATCAACTCCACTTTCACACCAACAGTCTCTTCCCCAGTCTCTCATACTAAGCATAATCTTTTTAAGTAGTGGATTATCCGTATATGTTGCCCCACCTTCTCCCATAGTCATATGATGCGGCGGATAGAAACTAGATGTACCTATGTCTCCCCAAGTTCCAGTTGGTTTGCCTTCATAAGTAGAACCAAGTGCATCACAATTATCCTCTATAAGCCAGAGATTATGTTGATCACAAAACTCTTTTACTGCTTTAATGTTAAAAGGATTTCCTAAAGTGTGAGCTATCATAACAGCTTTTGTTTTCTCTGAAAGTGCATTTTCAAGTTGCGTGACATCAATGTTAAAATAAGTGAGTTCCATATCTACAAAAACAGGAACTGCACCATACTGAACTATTGGTGCTACAGTTGTTGGAAAACCAGCAGCCACAGTAATGACTTCATCACCTCTTTTAATTTGTCTGTCTTTAAGTAGTGGTGAAGTTAAAGTATAAAAAGCAAGAAGATTTGCACTGCTTCCAGAGTTTACAAGAAAAGTCCATTTAACATTTAGGTATTCAGATAATTTCTTTTCAAACTTTTTAGAGTAATCTCCATAAGTTAACCAAAAGTCCAGTGAACTATCTACAAGATACTCCATCTCTATTTCATTAAAAACTCGACCTGCATAGTTTACACGACTTTCTCCTGCTATAAACTCTTTTTCTTGTTGTGGTTTATGAATAGCTGTATAGTAATTTTTTGTTTGTCTTAGGGAAACTGCTTTTAAAACTTTTTTTAATGTACTATTATTTAAAATACCAACTTTTGTTTTTAACATACTTTGCGATACTAAAACTTTTTTTGAAATTGGGAAAACTGTATCTTCATTCAATAAACAATTATCTATCTCTTTTGGAGTAAATACTAAATGCTCTTCACTACTCCAGTTAACACCCTTGGAAGTACCTACTATAACTTCTAAATCACCCTTTGAGTTCATTTCACTTATAACAAGCACAGGTCTAGGTTTTGATTTTTTTGGATTATCAACAAAAGGAACTTGGTAAATATATATTTCACCTATTTGACTCATAAATATTTACTCCATATTTTATC
>JALSLU010000070.1 GCA_026988125.1 Sulfurospirillum sp. | reverse complement strand
ATAGGTATTTTTAACACAAAGTGGTCTATTTATGCTCTTTGTTACTAACCAAAATGAGCGAGTTGGCACTCTGCTTCTTGCACCACGAGCCATATGCATCATCCCCATACCTCTCATTCTCTTTGCGTTTGGATCTCTTTGGCTAAAAAAGAGAGTATCTGTTGGCTTAACTCTTATAGATTTTGCTTTAAAATCTCTGAGTGCAACCTTTGAAGCATACTCAAAATCTACTATTTTCCCGCCATACTTTTGAGAAAATTCAATTGCATCTTCTTTATTTGCAAATGCGTACTTACTAACTTTGCTCATCGTACCTTGCTTCTTACTTCCTACAACATAAAAGGCACTCTTTGCATCTATAAATTTAAGCGTTTTTGTATCTACGACTTTGATCTCTTTTAAAGGATTTTTTTTAATCTTTTGCTCATTAACAAGACAGTGAATTGAGCAGTATTGGTGGACTTTTCCATCTTTGGTATGAGCTGCATGATTGGTTTTATAAAACATAGCAAGCTTCATACCACAAACGCTACAAGAGTCTCTGTTTTCACCTTTTTGCAAGATAATGGCTTTGTTTCTAGGCACACTTTGAAACATTGTACCGCTACTATGCATTGAGTGCATTCCTCCACCTCTTGGGTAGTGTTCTGTTATGTAAGTTCTGTACTGGTTTACTCCAAAGTAGAAAACTATCAATGAAGCTGCAAATGGAAAGGCTAGCACTTTTTTTAACTTATTGGCCTCTATAAGTTTCATTCTTTTATATAAAATCACCAATGCCCAAGCAATTCCAAGCCACTTTAATCCTGAGAATATCAAGAGCCAATCATCTCCTCTTTTTGCAAGAGGTGCTACATCTACACTAAAACCAAATGCCCATGCAAAACCCTCAACAATTTTCTCATAACCTCTTGTAAAAAAACTACTAAGTGCATGGCCAAGAGATGCAAAGATAAAAAGAGGAGCATAGCTATAACCTAAGTTGTAAAAAATATCTTTAAACGGTTTATTTAATATTTTTGAAGCTATAAACATCCCAATTAGAGCTGCTAAAACTGTAAAACAAACTGCATAGATAAACACAAAAAGTCCAACACTATCTATAGAAGATGGCAAAACTCCTTCAAATGCTTGTGCAGTTTTGCTCCATATCATATCTTTTGCTGCGGTTGTCCTTCCAATTCCGTGATGAAACGCCATAGATACAGGTATAGAAGCCAAGATGAGTATGTATGCCCAAATCTCAACTTTTAAACTTTTAAACTTACCAAAGAGGGAGAAAGATGGTTTTTTGAATTTAAAGCTTATAGACTCGCAAGCACTGCAACACTCCATACACAAAGTGCAATCTTCCATGGAGTTTTTTTTATCGAATGTAAAAGGCTTTAAATTATGAGGACAAACTTTTGCACAATCAAATGTTTCACACTCCCTGCACGCACTCTTATAGCTTCCAAGCCAAGTAAAAGAGAGCTTAGAATAGCCCCTGCAAACTGCACCAATAGGGCAGATATATTTACAATAATCCATATCTTTATAGATAAAATAGATAACAAATGCCACAATACTCATAACTCCAAACAGCATTGCACTGCCAAATGGTGTCCTATAGACTCCAGGGAAAATATAGTAAATCCCCCACCATCCCAAAACTAGGAGTAAAAGCCCTATAAATCTATTTTGCATCCACTTTGGCATTTTCTTTTTTAACCCAAACTTGGTTATGTACTTACCAATAAAGCTATGAGGACAAATCCCACAAAAGAGCCTTCCTAGAGTTGGAAGAGTTAAAACCATAAAAAATGGCCAAAATATACCCCAAAAAAGAGCAGTTGTAAAAAGATTTTCTTTCGTAGGGTTGGCAATCCCTAGAAAAATAGCATAAAAAAACAATCCAGCAACTACAACTCTAAGTAAAAACAGAAACTTTTGATTTTTAAACAAAAAGCCTAAAATTGGCTTTGAAAATATATCATCCTTATCTCTTTTTATAAAATCTACCACAAAACTCTCCTTTAAAGTACTACATTTCCTATCATAACTTGTATGCCCAAAACAACCAAAAACAGAGCCATTGCTCTTTCAATCCAGATTTTATATGCTCTAAGCTCTCTCATCATACCAACTATAAGTTTAGAAAAAATCAATCCATAAAAAACTACTGAAAACAAAACTGCACCAATCCCAAAAAATAGACCGTTAAAAACAGCATCTATTAGCATATTTGAGTTTATAGCAACCCCAATTAAACCAAGAAGAGGAGCACAAGGATTTACAGCCATCAGTGCCCCAATCATAAAAAAACCCAGTCTATTTTTATCTTTTATAAAAATTTTTTGAGCTCTACATGTAGAGTTTTTTTGAAAAGTTTTATAAAAAACAAAACAACCCATACCAACCGTAACTACCCCAAGTAGGCTGTTAGCCAAAGTTGTGTCATCTAAAATCTGCTTAATCCAAAATGAGCTATAAAAAGCAATTACTGCCATTAGTGTATAGCTAAATATCCTACCAAAACTAAAAGGCAAAATCACACTCAAACTCTCTTTTATTGAGTTAGAATTACCTACGATTAATGGAGCTAAAAACGGCATGCACGAAAACATACACGCCGTTGCTCCATAGCTCAAACCTATAGTAAAAATTGCTACAT
>JALSLU010000069.1 GCA_026988125.1 Sulfurospirillum sp. | reverse complement strand
ATGATAAAGCACCATCTGCTTCGTTAGTTTACTTTCACTGTAGCTTTGGCTACGCTAAAAGTAAACTGCCTTGCATATAGTGCTTTCTCATTCTGCCTAGGTGTGTTTATAGTGCGTAAGGTCAGTTTATATTTTTTAATGAACTCAAACCTACTCAGACTCAGCTTTTAAGGGCTTTGCTTGGTAGCTTTGTTAACCCGTTCTCTCAAACGAGGACGAAATTATATACAACTAAAGCTTAAAAAGAGATTAAATATTTGGGGAACTTTTAGGTTTTTTTCTGGAGTGGTGTTTTGTAAAACATATTTTACTTTAAGTATATTTATGTAAAAATTATATTAACAAAACTATAAGGACATAATTATGAAAAAATTCTTAATTGGCTTGATGTGTGTTTCTGTTGTTTACTCTTCTAACCTTTATGATAATTCTAAAAATGATTGCATTGAAGATTTTGAAAATGAAATTATAAATATAATCAAATCTAACAAAGAAGATGGAGAAAAAAAAATTGAGTTAAAGCAGATAAAACAAAGATTGAAAGAAAAAGATCACCCTTGTAGTGATGAGCTAAAAAACAAGAATTCTAAAGATCAAAACTTTACAGCCGATGTTAATTCATTGGATTGTATTGAAAATTTTGAGGACGAAATTTTTAAAATTTTAAATAAAAAAGACAATAAAGATGTAAAAATAATTCTTCACCAAATGATAAACGATAAAAATTGTGACTAAAAATTTTTAACTGACCTTACGCACTATAAACACACCTAGGTGATAAAAATTACACTCTTAAATGCAAGGAAGTATAGCAAAATTGTAGTTATACTACTATGAGGCTATGACTCCACAGAAGGAAGCAGGGTGCAAATTTTATCATTCTGCCTAGGTGTGTTTATAGTGCGTAAGGTCAGTTTTTAATTTTGAGCATAGTTTTCGATTAATGATGCCTTCTTATTTAATTTTCATTTACAATAGTCATATATAATCTCAGATAAAAATTTAAGGAGAAGCTTAAATGGGATTATATGATAGAAACTATATAGGCAATAAAACTGAGCAAGGTGCCTTTTCTAGTTCACAAGCTCAAACAAGAACCAAAAGTGAACTTGGTCTGTTTATTAAGCAAACTTACCAGCTTTTTGCAGCGTCACTTTTAGCTGCTACTGCTGGAGCGTATGTTGGTTTAGGTATGGCTCAAACCATATCGAATTGGTTCATTGCTATAGTTATATTGGAGTTTGCACTCCTATTTGGATTGTATGCAGTGAAGAAGAAACCAGGTATTAATATGATAGTTCTTTTTGGTTTTACATTTGTTAGTGGATTAACACTAGCACCACTTTTAACTACCATACTTGGAATGGCAGGTGGTGGAGCAATAGTTGCCAATGCTTTTATGCTGACAACTGTAGCTTTTGGTGGATTGTCTGTATTTGCTATGAATACCAAAAAAGATTTTACTGTAATGGGTAAAATGCTTTTTGTAACTCTCATTGTTGTTGTGGTTGCGAGTTTAATTAATATTTTTCTTGGCAGCCCAATTATGCAACTTGCTATAGCAAGTATAAGCGCTGTACTCTTTAGTGCATTTATACTCTATGATACACAAAACATCATAAAAGGGGCTTACGAAACTCCAATAGAGGGAGCTATCGCTCTTTATCTAGACTTTTTGAATCTATTTGTAGCATTACTACAAATCCTAGGTATCTTTAATAGTGATGACTAAGGTAAGTGAGGAAGAGATTTCTTCCTCAACTTATAGAATTATAGATGCAAATTTAAATAGACTACGAGAGGGGATTCGCGTAGTTGAGGATGTTTGCAGGTACTACAAAAACTCCAAAGAATTATCTAAAAGATTAAAAATACTAAGACACAAAATAAGAATTATAAATAGCAAAGAATTTTTAAAACATAGAGATATAAAAAATGATCCGCTTAAAAAAACTACAGGAAGTGAAAGTTTTCGCTTAAACATTGAGAGTATAATTGTTTCAAATATTAAAAGAGCACAAGAGAGCTCTAGGGTTTTGGAAGAAATTTTTAAATTAACATCAGTAGAGGAATCTCAAAAGTTTAAAGATATTCGCTATGAACTATATGATGTAGAAAAGGAGATATTGCTATAAGCAAAATCTCCAATAACTAGTACTAAACTACTAGATTATGTCGTGCAACTACCAGTTGCCTTAAGAGTTTAACAAGAAGGTACATTTCCGCTATCGCTAGCGTAGTTGTACATAAATTGATAAACATGTGGAAGATACTTATCTTTTAGAGGTTTAGCTTTTGGACAGAACTTTAAAAATTCATCATTTAGCTTCCCTGCATCATAGATAGCTTTCCACTCTGCTTGAGTATGCTTCTTTGCCATCTCTCCACCATTCATTCCACAAGCCTTCTTTAGCTTCTTTAAGTAGAGCTTTTGGCCTTTGTTAACATTACCTGCAGCAAATGCTGAAGTGCTAACCATACTCAAACCTACAACTGCAGCAAATAGCAATGTAAGTAGTTTCTTTAACATCTTTTCTCCTTTCATAAGATTGTCTCCTTTAACTTGAGCAAAGCCCAAGTTAAATTCCTCTCACTAAAGCACGAAGCATGGCTTCTGTAAGAGAGAGATTGTCTCCTTTAACTTGAGCAAAGCCCAAGTTAAATTCCTCTCACT
>JALSLU010000068.1 GCA_026988125.1 Sulfurospirillum sp. | reverse complement strand
AGCCTACTTTTTGATGGAATTGCACTTCTAACCATAGGCATAACCCTCAAAAGGGGTCAGGGCTAAACTCTAAACTTTTATGGTATAATTAACCAAAAAAAGGTTAATTATGCCACGAAGGTTAAGAGTAGATACTCTAGGTTACTATCACATATATAACAGGGGCGTAGAAAGAAGAGATATCTTTTTGGATGATCTTGATAAAGAGAAATTCTTAAAGATATTAGGTGAGGTCAGTAGGCTCTATAAGTTAAATATCCACTCTTTTTGTCTGATGGATAACCATTACCATCTACTATTGGAAAACCAACGAGAAAACCTCTCAGATGCAATGCGTCAAGTAAACTCCCAATATGCAATCTACTTTAACAAGAGACACAAAAGGGTAGGGCATCTTTGGCAAGATAGATACAAATCTTGGTATGTTATGGATGATAATTACCTTTTTATTCTTTTTAAGTACATTGAGCAAAACCCCATAAAAGCAGGGATAACAAATAGAATCGGGATGTATAAGTATGCTTCTAGTTACTGCTTTTTAAGAGATATAATTCCAAAATTTTTACAAAATAGCTTTGTGTTAAGGGAGTATAATGTAGAAGAGATATTTAAGCAACTAGATACAAAGCTAACAAAAGATGAGATTAAATCCTTAGAGAAACTAAAAACGAAAAAGTTTAAAAAAGAGAATGATGAAGTTGTTGAAGTTACAATGAAGCCGCTAGAGGAGTTTTTTGAACAAAACCAAGATAGAGCCAAGCGAGATAGAGCAATTTTAAAAGCGTTTGAAGAGGGGTATAGAAAATCTCAAATTGCCAAGGAGGTGGGTTTAAGCGCTGCTAGGGTTGGAAAAATCATAAAAAGTTTAGAGTTTAGCCCTGACCCCTTTTAGGGGTTAAGGTTGGTTTTGGTAGAATGAGGGAAATTATTAGAGAAGGGTTTGTGAATGGATAGTATTTTTGATTCAAACCAAGATATACAAAGTATAAATATAGAAGACTCTATAAAGACTAGTTATCTTGATTACTCTATGAGTGTTATCATAGGGAGGGCTTTACCTGATGCTAGAGATGGATTAAAGCCAGTTCATAGAAGAATTTTGTATGCTATGAATGACCTCAATATGAGTTCAAAAAGTGCATATAAAAAGTCTGCTAGGATTGTGGGTGATGTAATAGGTAAGTACCACCCGCATGGCGATACAGCAGTTTATGATGCTTTAGTTCGTATGGCCCAGCCATTTTCTATGAGGATTCCAACAGTAGATGGGCAAGGAAACTTTGGTTCAATAGATGGCGACAATGCAGCAGCTATGAGATATACCGAAGCTAGGATGACAACTCTTAGTGAAGAGCTTTTAAAAGATATAGACAAAGATACAGTAGATTTCATACCAAATTATGACGATAGCTTAAGTGAGCCAGATGTATTGCCAAGTAGGGTTCCAAATCTGCTTTTAAATGGCTCAAGTGGGATTGCTGTTGGTATGGCAACAAATATACCACCTCACTGTTTGGATGAGCTAATAGATGGACTCTTAGCTATGATTGATAATCCCGAAATCTCACTAGAAGAGATTATGGAACACATAAAGGGTCCCGATTTTCCAACAAAGGGGATTATTTTTGGTAAAAAGGGGATTTTGGATGCTTATAAGACTGGTAGAGGAAGGATTAAGTTAAGAGCTAAGATTCATATAGAAAAAAAGGGTAATAAGGATGTAATTGTTATTGATGAGCTTCCTTATCAGGTAAATAAAGCAAGACTAATTGAGCAGATTGCCAATCTGGTTAAAGAGAAACAGATCGAAGGAATTAGTGAGCTAAGAGATGAGAGTGACAGAGAGGGCATAAGGGTTGTAATCGAGCTTAAAAAGGATGCTATGAGTGAGATTGTTTTGAACAATCTTTACAAATCAACCAACTTAGAGGTTACTTTTGGTGTGATTTTATTGGCAATCGAAAACAAAGAGCCAAAAGTTTTTACTCTTTTGGAGCTATTGCAACTATTTTTAAACCATAGAAAAACTGTCATCATTAGAAGAACTATTTATGAGTTAGAAAAGGCAAAAGCTAGAGCTCACATCTTAGAGGGTTTAAAAATTGCACTTGATAACATCGATGAGATTATAGCGCTTATAAAAAAGAGTGCAGACACTCAAAGTGCAAGGGCTGGACTTGTAGAGAAGTTTGGGCTTAGTGAGATTCAAGCCGGTGCGATTTTAGATATGAAGCTAAATCGCCTAACTGGACTTGAGAGAGAAAAGATTGAAAATGAGCTAAAAGCTCTACTTGAAGAGATTCAAAGACTAAGTGACATACTAAAAAGTGAAACTCTTCTTAGCAACATCATAAAAGAGGAGCTTTTAGAGATAAAAGAGAAGTTTAAATCTCCAAGAGTTACTCAAATCGAAGATGATTATGATGATATAGACATGGAAGACTTGATTCCAAATGAGCCTATGGTTGTAACTATAACTCACAGAGGTTACATAAAAAGAGTTCCACTAAAAGCTTATGAAAAGCAAAGAAGAGGCGGAAAAGGAAAAACAGCAGTTACTACTTATGAAGATGACTTTATAGAGAACTTCTTTACATGTAATACTCACGATACACTTCTGTTTATAACTGATAGAGGACAGCTTCACTGGTTGAAAGTTTATAGAATTCCTGAGGGAAGTAGAACTGCAAAAGGAAAAGCAGTTGTAAATCTACTTAAGCTTGAAAAAGATGAG
>JALSLU010000067.1 GCA_026988125.1 Sulfurospirillum sp. | reverse complement strand
TCAATAGGCAATAAAATGTCAACAAAATTACTAATGAAGGATGAATATGGAACTAAATGAAATCTATGCAGATCAACAAGAGCATATAAAAAAGACTCTAGAGGTTTTAAAAAAAGATTTTACAACTCTAAGAAGTGGTGCAGTCTCAACTGCTGTTTTAGATGGAGTAAAGGTGGACTACTACGGAACTCCAACCCCTCTTAACCAGGTTGCTACAGTTTTAGCAAGTGATGCTACTACCATAGTGGTTACCCCTTGGGAGAAAAATATATTAAAAGATATAGAGCACTCAATTGCAGCTGCAAATCTCGGAGTAAATCCAAATAATGATGGGGAGTGCATAAAGCTATTTTTTCCACCTATGACAACTGAGCAGAGACAAGAGAGTGCTAAGCAGGCAAAAGGCATGGGTGAAAAAGCAAAGATCGCCATAAGAAACATAAGAAAAGATGCAAATGACAAGATTAAAAAGCTTGAAAAAGATAAAGAGATAACAGAAGATGAGTCAAAAAAGGCTCATGAGCAAGTTCAAAAAAACACAGATGAAGGTGTCGCAACTGTTGATAAAATGGTAAAAGAAAAAGAGCAAGAGCTTCTAAAGATATGATAAATTTAGAAAAAATTTACAAAGATGCTGGTGCTTTTTTAGAGGGGCATTTTCTACTTAGCAGTGGTAAGCACTCTAAGTATTATCTACAAAGTGCAAAAGTTTTAGAAGATTCTAAAACTGCAGAACTGCTTGCTAGAGAGTTAGCAAGCAGTATAAAAAAGAGTGGAATCAAGATAGACTTGGTCTGCTCTCCTGCACTTGGAGGAGTTTTAGCTGGTTATGAGCTAGCAAGAGCACTTGGAGTTAGATTTATCTTTGCTGAGCGAGTAGATGGAAAGATGACTATAAGAAGAGGCTTTGAAGTTAAAAAAGATGAAAAAGTTCTCATATGTGAAGATATCATCACCACAGGTGGCTCGGCTCTAGAAGCTGGAAGTGAAGTTGAGAGGCTTGGCGGGTGCATTGTAGCATTTGCAGCCTTAGCAAATAGAGGATTTTGTAAAAGAGTAGGAAGCGAAAAACCCTCAACCCCTACATGCAAACTACCTAATGATGTGCCATTTTTTGCACTAGGTGATTTTGAGTTTGACATATATGAACCAGATAATTGTCCGCTATGTAAAGATGGTAGCATAGCTTATAAGCCAGGAAGTAGAGGAAACTAAGAGCTTGAGTAGATGGAGAGAGACAAAGCAAGGAAGAGTAAAAAGTAAAAAAGAGAAGCCAAAGAAAATTCCTAGCTATAAAATCTCTCCAATTATAAACAGAATTAAAGCCTTTATTATAGATAGCTTTATGATTTTTATGCCTTTGGTCTATTTTTCATTTTATGTTATTGCTGGAAACAGAGAGGAGTTTTCTCAAAACCTTCTAGTGGGTTGGCTCTGGATTTTGATTCCTCACTTCATAATTACCCTCTCTTTTTGGTACTTAAAAGGTCAAACTCCAGGCTATAAGGCACACAATATGGTTTTAGTAGATAATGATTTAAAAAGACCATCGCTTTCAAAATTGATTATTAGGTACTTCTCATTTGCACTATCTTTAATTATGTTTGCTGGATTACTTTTGGCTTTTATTAGAAAAGATAAAAAGACTCTTCATGATCTGCTCTCCTTGACTATGCCCATAGATGAAAAATAATTTTCTGTTTTTTAATATTTCTGCTTTTTTCTTTGCCTACTTTAGTGTAATTGCTGTATATGTTATATTTTTACCTAAAATTTTACAAATGCTACACTACAGCTCTCAACAAATTGGAATTATATTTGCAATAGCTCCCTTGATGAGATTTTTAGTGCCTTTTATATTTTTAAAACATTTTGAGTTAAATAACCGAGTATTTTATATATCTTTAGGCATAATTTTACTCTCTAGTCTCTCTTTTTATGTTAGTATTGAAAGCTTTTATCTATTTATAATTCCAAACATCTTCATAGGAGCATCTTTGGGATTAATCCTGCCTTTTATAGAGACCTATGCACTAGAACATCTAAAAAAAGAGTCATTTGGAAAGAGCCGTTTGTTTGGCTCTATTGGGTTTATGCTAACTGGAATTGTTTTAGCTAGAGAACTAGAGAGCTACATTGTTGGACTTCATTTTTACCTCTTCTTTGTAATTATGACACTTATTTTTGGCTTTTTAGTAACTCACAAAAACAGTCATTTCAAAAAAATAGAGGTGGATGATGAAAAGTTTGACCTGCTAAAAGCAAAATATCTTTGGATAAGTCTCATCTTAATACAGGTAAGCTTTGGAGCATTTTATAACTTTTTTACAATCTACGAAACAGAAAGAGGGATAAGCCTTGAGATGACAAGCTATTTGTGGGCTTTTGGAGTTATATGTGAAATTATATTTTTCTATTTTCAAGCACCTCTTTTAAAATATAATCTTCTTCTTATGTTGAAAATTGCTGTATTTTCAACAGTCATTAGATGGTTAATGCTATTTTTATTTCCAGACTCACTCACTTTTGCATTTGCTTCTCAATCACTGCATGCTTTTAGCTTTGCACTTCACCACACTATAGCTCTTAGCATCTTACACAAAATATACAAAAATAAAAAACTCGCAGGACAGTTTTATTATGGATTCTCTTTTGGTTTTGGAGGATTTATAGGAGCAATTTTAGCTGGGTACTTTTATGGAGATTATCTCTACTTGTATGCCTCTTTTGTAGCCCTTCTCTCA
>JALSLU010000066.1 GCA_026988125.1 Sulfurospirillum sp. | reverse complement strand
TCTCTTGAAAGCTTCATTTAAATCCTCATCTTTTAAACTAAATCCAAGATTTTTCAGCTTATCTTTAAAGGCATGACGACCTGAGTGTTTTCCAAGAACTATTGAATTTTTATCTAGCCCAATATCTGTTGCTTTCATAATCTCATAAGTTTCCATATGCTTCAAAACTCCATCCTGGTGGATTCCGCTCTCATGAGCAAAAGCATTTTTGCCTACTATTGCTTTATTTGGTTGAGGCTCAATGCCTGTTATTGTCGAAACCAATCTACTTGTAGGGTAGATCTCTTTTATATTTATATTTGTATAGTAATCTTTAAAAATATCTGAGCGAGTCTTTAAAATCATTACTATCTCTTCTAGTGCAGCATTTCCTGCTCTCTCACCAAGCCCATTTATAGTGCACTCTACCTGTCTAGCTCCATTTAATATACACTCAATTGAGCTAGCAACTGCAAGACCTAAATCATTGTGATTGTGAACTGAGAGTATGGCTCTATCTTTCACGCTCTTTTTAAGTTCAGCTATAATTAAGCCCATCTCACTTGGCATTCTATATCCAACAGTATCTGGTATATTTAGAGTTGTAGCTCCAGCTTCAATTACCGCATCTAATATCTCTTTTAAAAAGCCAATATCACTTCTTCCTGCATCCTCACAACTAAACTCTATATCTTCACAAAAAGTTTTTGCATAACTTACAGCATTTACAGCTCTTTTGATAACCTCATCAGGAGACATCTTAAGCTTATATTCCATATGGATTGGACTTGTTGCTATAAAGGTGTGAATTCTTTGAAGTTTTGCACTTTTTATCGCCTCTCCTGCAGCTTTTATGTCACTCTCTACTGCTCTAGCAAGTGAACAAATTGTAGAGTTTTTAACCTGTTCAGCAATCTTACTAATTGCATCAAAATCACCTGGACTAGCTGCAGCAAATCCTGCCTCTATTATATCAACTCCCAATTTTTCTAATTGCAAAGCCAACTGAATCTTCTCTTCAGTATTCATAGAAGCACCAGGGCTTTGCTCTCCATCTCTTAATGTTGTATCAAAAATTTTTATATTTTCCATTTTTTATCCTCATTCTATTTAATAAAGCTTATGTGAAGCACCAAAAAGCGGTTTTTAGTGGAGAAGCAAGAGTAGGAGAGTAGCATTCTTTTCTCTAATGAATTGTTTTATCATCTTCTCTCCTTTAATTTTTTTTCTTTAAAAAGATTGTATAACACCCTCTTATCATACCATAGAGTAGATATAATGTAAATAAAAATGTTGTACTCTCTATAGGGTATAGATATAAAAATGAAAAGATAATTATTAGGCCAATTAAAACTTTTTTAATATTTGCTTTTTTCAAATCAATCTTTTTAAAACTAGGGTATCTTATATTACTTACCATAAGAAAAGAGATCAAGCCCAATCCTAAAAGCATACCTATTTCAATTCCATGTAAAAAATCATAATTCAAATAGGTCAAAATCCACATTGTCAATACAACTGCAGCTCCAGGTATGGGAATTCCTATAAAAACAGAAGGTTCAGAGTTCGTACTCATTACATTGAATCTTGCTAATCTTATCGCTCCAAAGACAACATACATAGCGCAAAATAGTGCACCCAATTTTCCAAACTTATGACCTACAGTAAAATAAAAAAGCATTGCTGGAGATGCGCCAAATGCAACTATATCTGCCAATGAGTCAAACTCTGCTCCAAATTTACTAGTAGTATTTGTCAATCTTGCAACTCTACCATCCAATCCGTCAAAAACAAGAGATAGCAGTATGTATATAGCAGCCTTTTCAAACTGACCATTCGCCGAAGCAATTATACCAATAACACCTAAAAAGGCACTTGCAGCAGTAAAAAGATTTGGGAATATGTACATAAGTTGCAATTTCCCCTCGCTACTACTGCTCACTATCTTTTCCTTTCAATGCAAAATAACCCAAAGTAGTTTGAACAGCCTCAACTCTATCACCAATTGTAACACTTACTCTACTTTCAACTGGTATATAAAGCTCAACACAACCATCAACTAACAATCCAAACCTTGAAGATACTCTTAATGGACCAATTGTTTTAAAAAGCTCTATTTTTCTAGCAAGTACACCAGCTATTATCCTCATATAGAGTTTCCCAAAGTTACTTGAACACTCCATCGTTGCACTCTCAGAAAGTTTTTTACTTAAACTAGAATTTATAGAAAGAAAAAGTCCATGCTTTATAGTCGTATTTATGATATTGACTTTTGTTGGTGATCTTAATAATGAAACATCCCAGATAGATTTATCTATCTGTATCATTATAAAATCACTACCAAAAGCATTTACCTTTTTTATATCAGATATCTCACCATCGCAAGGAGACAAAAGTGCATACTCATCATCTTCATTTGGAACTCTTTCTGGATTTCTAAAAATAAAAAGGCTAAATAAAAAAAGTACTAAAAAAACCCAAGGAAGAAACTCCAAATATAGAGAAACTAAAAATAGAAAAAAAAAGAGAGATGAATACTTCCACCCCTCTTTTGCAATTATTTGTGTTGTTGTATTATTTTTCATCACTATCTGGTTTCACTTTTAATGAAGTTATACCCTTTTGCTCTTCAAACTTTTTAATAATATCTCTTAAATCTTCACCACCAATAGTCTCTTTCTCTCTTAGAGCTGCAACAATCTCCTCTATACACTCTCTATACTCTTCAAGTCTACTTTTAACAACTCTATATCTCTCATCTAGCATATTTTTG
>JALSLU010000065.1 GCA_026988125.1 Sulfurospirillum sp. | reverse complement strand
ATAAATTTCATAACCAAAAATAGTAAAACTATCTACACTCATTCCATCAACTCCGCCCGTATAATCCTCCTCCACCTCCAAAATAATGTTTATAATTATACCTATGCCCAAAGTTGCCATAGCCAAATAGTGTCCTTTAAGCTTAAGAATGGGCTTTGAAATCATAAAGGCTAAAATACCCATAATGATTGCTGAAAAGAAGATGGCAAGAAGAGGAGAAAAGGTTTGTGCTAAGATAACAGATATATAGGCTCCAAGTCCCGCAAAAGCACCATGTCCCAAACTAACCTGTCCAGCATATCCCATCAAGAGATTAAGTCCTAAGCATACTAAGCTGTTCAGCATAGCCAATATAGCAATTTCATAGTAAAAATCATTAGAAAGCACAAAAGGCAGACTCAAGAGTATAGAAGAAAGTATTAAAAGCTCTTTGTTTATATTTAATCTTTTTAACATAACTAAACCCTTTGAGCTTTCAAGTTACCAAATATCCCACCTGGCATAAAAAATAAAATTGCTAACAAAACCACAAATGCAACTGCATCTTTATACTCACTAGAGATGTACCCTGCAACCAAAGACTCCAATATACCCAAAAGAAGCCCACCGGCTACTGCACCAAAAGGGGTTCCAAGACCACCTATGATTGCTGCACAAAATCCTTTTAGTCCCAACATAATCCCAACTTCATAATTTGTTGAAGTTATAGGGGTTAATAAAATCCCACCTATAGAAGCAATAATGGCAGAAATTACAAAATTGAGCATCAAAATCTTTCTAGTATTAATTCCCATAAGCTTGGCAGCATCTTTATTGTTTGAAACAGCCATCATAGCCTGTCCACTTTTTGTCTTTTTAAAAAAGAGATACAATCCTACAACAATTGCACTAGCTACAACCATTATAAGAAGTGCTTGATAGGTTATAACACTTCCAGCTATCTCAAAAGCTCCCTCGCCAACAAAAGATGGCATAGTGTGAAGTTGTTTATCAAAAATTAGTTGAGCCAAACCTCTTAAAAATATAGCAAAACCTAGTGTTAAGATTATGAGAGATATTTCTGAGCTATCTTTGGAAAAATCTATAAGTTTATACAGCACAACACCAACTATAGAGGTAATCATAATAGCCAATATAAAAGCAAAACCAAATGGTATGCCAGCATAGAGTAAAAAGACTGTTGACATACCACCAACCATAACAAACTCTCCTTGAGAGAAGTTTATAATACCACTTGAATTGTATATAACAGTAAAGCCAACCCCTACTAGAGTATATATGAAACCTACCGTTAATCCCGAGATTATGTAGCCAAGCAATTCGACCATAACTATTTAGCTAATTCCCAATCTCCATTTTTTATCTCAAGCAGGACCATTCCGGTTTTTGTATCTAGACCTAAATGATCTTTAGGAGATAAATTTACTATGCCATCTACACCCTCAAAGTTCTTTGTATTTTCTATCTCATCCCTTATTTTTCTAGGATCAAGTGAGTTTGCTCTTTTTATAGCATCCACAACTATATAGAGTGCATCATATGCATGACCCCCAAAGCTTGAAACTTGTGAATTAAAAGCTTTTTCATACTCATTTTTATACTCAAGTGCTACTTTTTTGTTTGGAAAGTTGTCACTTAATTTATCTGCAACTACTACTGGAGGTGCAACGACCTTTACACCCTCACTAGCACCACCTGCAATCTCAATAAATTTCTTTGAAGCAACTCCATGAGACTGATAGAGGGGGTGTTTTATGTGAAGTTGTGCATAGTTTTTTGTAACAATTGCGGGTCCCTGTCCAAAACCAGCATTTAAAACTGCTTGAACTTTTTTATTATTTTTTATCTTTAGTAATTGAGATGTCATATCTGAATCTTTTTTACCATATGTCTCATCTGCAACAATGTCTATGCCATACTTTGGAGCTACAAGTTTACACTGTTTTCTCATAGACTTTCCAAATCCCCCAGTGCCAGAGATTAGAGCCAAGTTTGTAATGCTTCTATTTTTAAGGTCCTCCATAACTTTTTCACAAGCCATTCTATCGGTTGCTACAATCTTAAAGACATACTTTTTAACTGGATCAATAATTGCAACTGCACCAGCCATAGACATTAGAGGAATTTTTGCTCTTTGAACAAACTTTATGATTGCCATGGTCTCACCACTAGTAGATGGACCAATAATAGCTACCACTTTATCTTGATTTATAAGCCTTTTTACAAAGGTTACCGCTTTTTTAGGATTTGCACCTGTATCATAATGAATCAATTCTATCTGTTTTCCATTAACTCCACCCTCTTTGTTTATCTTATCTACATAGTGCTGTAGAGTCTTAAGCTCTGGATCGCCCAAAAATGAAGCTGGGCCTGTTGCTGCAACAATTGCACCTATCTTTATAGTCTCACTCGCTTGGACTAATGAAATAAACAAAAAAAGAGAGACAACGAACCTTAAAATTAACTTTCCTACCATAACTAAACCTCCAAAATAATCAAATATACATAAAATAATAACTTATTGCTTTAATTTTCCTTTTTTTTAAATAAAAAAGATTTTTCACATAGATTGATTTCAAAAATTCTCAAAAAAATAAGATAAAATTACTCCTTAAATATTATCCAAAATTGTTACAATAAAAATAGACTTTAGGTATAAAACATACTGCAAAAGGGTTTTATAAAGATAAATTGATTATCCTAGAGTAATTTACTGACCTTACGCACTATAAACACACCTAGGCAGAATGAGAAAGCACTATATGCAAGGCAGTTTACTTTTAGCGTAGCCAAAGCTACGGTGAAAGTGAACTAACGAAGCAGATGGTGCTTTATCATTCTGTCCGTAGGATGATAAAATTTGCACTCTACTGCTGCGTCAGCATAGCTTTATAGTAGAATAACTACAATTTTGCTATACTTCCTTGCATTAGAGTGCAACTTTTATCACCTAAGTGTGCTTATAGTGCGTAAGGTCAGTAATTCAAACCAAAGGGAAGAAAATGAAAGAGACTTTAATGGGCAATGAAGCCATAGCTTTGGCTCTTATTCATTCAAATGTAGATATGATTTCGGGATATCCTGGCACTCCTTCAAGTGAGATATTAGCAAGCTATCAAAAATTTAAAACAAAGTTCAATATAGATGCATACTCCGAGTGGGCAACCAATGAAAAAGTCGGATTTGAAGTGGCATATGCTGGAGCAATTGCAGGTAGAACCACTTGCGCTACAATGAAGCAAGTAGGATTAAATGTCGCAAGTGATGCTCTAATGAGTGCTGCTTACATTGGACTAAATGGTGCAATGCTTTTAGTAAGTGCAGATGATCCTGGATTTTACTCATCTCAAACAGAGCAAGATAGTAGAAGCTTTGCGAAATTTGCGAAAATTCCTGTTCTTGATCCATCTACTCCCCAAGAAGCATACGACATGGTAAAGCTTGGCATAGAGATTTCAAAAAAATTTGAAACCATAACAATGCTTAGACCTGTCATGAGGGTTTGTCACGCTAGAGAGATTTGTGAAGTTGATGATGAAGTAAACTTTAATCCATCCAAGGGTGAGTTTAAAAGAGACATACAAAGATGGGCAGCAGTTCCTCCAGCTGGAAGATTCAAACAAGGATTGGAGCAATTTGAAAGATTAGAAAAAATAAAAGAGTATAACTGGGAAGAGTTAATTTTACCAAAAGTTAAAAAACTTAAAGGCTCTAAAATTTTATGTATTACAAGTGGAACTGCTTATGGATATACAAAAGAGGCGCTAATTGAGCAAAATATAGATGCAGATATATTGAAATTTGATATGCCCTACCCTCTTCCTAAAGAGAAAATTGAGGTACTTTTTAAAGAGTATGAAAAAGTAATTATTTTTGAAGAGACCTATCCGTGCATAGAGGAACAATTAAGCTCTCCTAAACTACATGGTAAGTTAACAAATGATGTGCATAAGATTGATGAATTTAGCAAAGATAAAGTTTTAGCAGCCCTTAGCAATATAGGCTTATTAGATAAAAGCTCTTTTTATAAAAGCGAAAAATATGCAAATGAATTACCCGTTAGGCCTCCAAATCTATGCCCTGGGTGTCCTCATAGAGATGTGTACTATGCAGTTATGAAAGTTTTTAAAAAGAAAAAATCCATCTATCCATCAGACATAGGTTGTTATACACTAGGATTGAATCAAGGAGCTATAGATACAGTTTTATGCATGGGTGGGTCAGTCTCTATGGCTAGTGGATTTAGTTTGGCTGATCCTAGCAAGACTACAGTTGCAACCTTGGGAGATAGTACATTTTTACACTCTGGTGTTGCACCACTTATAAATGCAGTTTATCAAAAACACAAATTTATACTGCTTATTTTAGATAACTCTACAACCGCAATGACTGGTAGACAAACAACTCCTGAGAGAAGCTCACCTGAACTAATAGACATAAAAAAGATAGTAGAAGGATGTGGAATTGAGTGTCATGAGTATGTATATACACCTAAGATTGAAAAAACTTTAGAGTTTATGAAGCATCTTAAAAAGAAGTATGAAGAGGCAGATGGACCAGTAGTAGCTGTAATTAGAGAATTTTGTGTACTAGATAAAGAGAGAGCTCCTAGTATGCTTCCGGGTGTTTTTGCTACGGTAGATGAAGAGAAGTGTGTAGCATGCGATATATGTACAACCCAGTACAAATGCCCACCAATGCACTATAATGAAAATGAAAAAATCGAAATAGATCCATTTTTGTGTATAGGGTGTTCAGCATGTATAGATACTCTATGCCCTACAGATGCTTTTGTAAAAAGGGAGAATTAAAAATGAAATATCAAGTAGTTATAGCCGGAATCGGGGGGCAAGGTGCAGTTTTTTTGGTAAAAGTTTTAGCTTTGGCATCAAAATTAAAAGATCAAAAGTGCCTAGCAACTGAAAATCATGGTATGAGTCAAAGAGGGGGTTCGGTTAGTTGTTTTGTTAAAATTGGTGAATTTTACTCCCCTGCTATGGATGAAAATCAAGCAAATCTTCTTATAGCACTTGAAGAAAATGAAGGTTTAAGAAATATACAGTACCTAAATAAAGAAAAAGGAACACTTATAGTTAACGCCGATGAAACTTTTCCTAAAATTGAGCATAAAGCAATAAAGATAGATGCATTCAAAAGGGCCAAAGAGGGAGCTTTTCCAATTCAATCACTAAATGTATATATGCTTGGAATTACATTGGCTTGTGATCAAAACTTTCCATTTAGTGTAGATGAGATTGAAGATGCTATAAGATCAATGAATGCTAAAATGGCAGACAAAAACATAGAGGTGTTACACTTAGCAATAAATGATGCAAAGGATTTAGAAAAATGATATACTCAACCGAAGAGACATTTCCAAAAGAAAAACTTGAAAAGTTACAAATAAAAAGGCTTAAAGAGACAGTTAGTAGGGTTTATAACAATGTACCTTTTTACCAAAAAAAGTTTAAAGAGTTGGGAATTTTACCTGAAGATATAAAGTCTATAGAGGATATAAGCAAACTCCCATTTACAAAAAAACAGGATTTAAGAGATAATTACCCTTTTGGACTATTTGCCGTTAGTCAAGATGCTGTTGTTAGAGTTCATAGCTCAAGCGGAACTACTGGAAAACCAACTGTGGTTGGCTATACAAAATCCGATATGGACATGTGGAATGAAGTTATGGCTAGAGTATATACTATGGCAGGAGTTACTTCTGAGGATTTAGTGCATAATGCTTATGGATATGGTCTATTTACCGGAGGTCTTGGCTTTCACTATGGGGCTGAAAAGGTTGGAGCAACTATAGTGCCAAGTAGTGGTGGTTTTACATCAAGACAACTACTTTTAATGAAAGACTTCAAAGCAACAGTTTTAGCAGCCACTCCATCTTTTGCACTACATATGGCTGAAAAAGCAAAAAGTGAGGGGTATGATTTGAAAAAAGATTTCAAATTAAAGTGTGGTCTGTTTGGAGCTGAGCCTACAAGTCCTGGATTAAAAAAAGAGGTATCAGAAGTTTGGGGAATTGATTACTTTGAGATTTATGGACTCTCTGAGATAATAGGTCCTGGAGTTTCTAGTAGTTGTACATGTAGCGATGAATTGCACATTTTTGAAGATCACTTTTATCCTGAAATTATTGATCCAAAGAGTGGTGAAGTACTTCCATATGGTCAAAAAGGAGAACTAGTTATAACAAGCCTAACCAAACAAGCTCTACCAATCATAAGATATAGAACCGGGGATATAACAAGTCTAAATCCAACTCCATGTAGATGTGGAAGAACACATATAAAAATGAAAAGTATTATGGGTAGAGCTGATGATATGCTCATAGTCAACGGTGTAAATGTATTTCCTTCTCAAGTAGAGCATGTTTTATCTCAAGTATCTGGCATTACGCTTAATTATCAAATCATTGCAGATAAAAAGGGTTACCTCGATAGTTTAGAGATTATGGTTGAAGTAAATGAAGATATGCCACTGGACAATTTAGGTGAACTAGAGAAATTGCAAAAAAATATTCAGGGTGAGCTTTTGAATAATTTGTATATAAATGCTAAAATAAAACTAGTAGAGCCTAGAACCATAGAGAGAAGTATGGGCAAGGCTGTTAGAGTAGTAGATAAAAGAAATTTATAAAGGAATTAGCTAATGTACACCATAAAACAATTATCAGTATTTGTCGAGAATAGATCTGGAGAGTTGAGTGATTTTACAAATGTTCTGAGTAAAAACAATATATCAATTAAATCAATTATGCTTGCTGATTCAATTGACTTTGGATTAGTTAGATGCCTGGTTGACAACCCAGATAAAGCAAAAGCAGTTTTGGAAGATGAGGGCTTTAGTGTAAAATTTACGGATGTTTTTGGAGTAAAAATTGATGATGTTGTTGGAAGTTTTAATAGAGTTGTCAAAGCTCTTGGTGAAGCTAAAATCAACATACAATATACATATAGTTTTTATGAATCAAATTGTGGAATTTTTATCTTTTGTGTAGAAAAAGATAGATTTAAAGAGGCGATTGAAACAATGCAAAAAGAGAATATTGAAGTAATAAGTGCTAGTCATTTTTATAAATAAGGTAAAACTATGAAATATAGATACATAGGAAAAAGTGGGCTAAGAGTAACACCAATTTGTCTAGGAACTATGACTTTTGGTTCTCAAGCGGATAAAAAAGAGTCCTTCAAAATTATGGATAAAGCATATGATAGAGGGATAAACTTTTTTGATACAGCAGAACTTTACCCTGTTCCTCCCTCTTATAAGTATGCAGGGCTAACCGAAGAGATAGTTGGAGAGTGGCTAAAAGATAAGCCTAGAGACTCCATCATCATAGCCTCTAAAGTAGCAGGGGCTGCAAATGGTTGGTTTGTGCCACCCATTAGGCATGGACTAACCGCCATAGACAGATTTCATATCACAAAAGCATTAGATGGAACTTTAAAAAGATTAAAAACTGATTATATAGACCTATACCAAGTCCACTGGCCAGATATGACTGTGCCAATCGAGGAGACACTTGAGGTGCTAAATGAGTTTGTCAAGCAAGGCAAGATAAGATACATCGGAACCTCAAACGACAGTGCCTATGGACTAACAAAAGCCAATGAAGTAGCAAAATTCAAAAATTTTGCTAGATTTCAATCCATACAAAATAACTTCTCAATGCTAAATAGAAGATTCTTGGATGAATTGGCAACAGTTTGTAAAAAAGAGAATATCTCCCTACTTCCTTACTCTCCACTTGCAGGTGGAGTTTTAACTGGAAAATATAACCAAAAAGTTTACCCACCAAATGCAAGATTTACAAAGTACTTAAATCATAAAAATCCTAGACTAAATGCACAAGCTGCTAGATTTTTAAATAAAAAAACACTCGCTTCGACCCAAAAATATTTAGAAATTGCAAAAGAGTATGGGGTTGAACTAACAACACTTGCAACAGCTTGGAGTATGAATTTTGACTTTATAGCTTCAACCATAATTGGAGCTTCTAATGCTTCTCAGCTAAGTCCAATCTTTGATGCATTTGATT
This sequence comes from Sulfurospirillum sp., assembly GCA_026988125.1. Taxonomy (GTDB): domain Bacteria; phylum Campylobacterota; class Campylobacteria; order Campylobacterales; family Sulfurospirillaceae; genus Sulfurospirillum_A. The sequence goes on along the minus strand of JALSLU010000065.1, from coordinate 9,723 downwards.
ACAAAATAGATGAAGAATTAATGAAAAAACTAGATAGTATTCATCAAGAAATTTTATACCCGATGGGATAATGAGGCCAAAATGAATAAATGGGATCAAAAAGCTAAAAGCTACAATAGGTACAATGAAAACAAAGATAATTTTGAGCAGAGAATTTTTAGTGTATTAAATGATAGTAAAATTGATTTTAAAGATAAAACTCTGCTTGATGTTGGAGCTGGAACTGGAGTTTATACCCTTCACATTGCAAAATTAGCTTTACAGATTGATGCTATTGATTCATCAAAAGAGATGTTAAAAATCCTAGAAGAGGATGCTAAAAAGCTAGGATTAAATAATATAAAAACTTTTGTAACAACTTGGGAGGAATTTAAATTAAATAAAGTTTATGATTTTTCACTTTGCACAATGTCTCCTGCTATAAACTCTCAAAGAGATATAGATAAGTTTGATAAAAGTGCCACTTGTAAAATATATTTAGGATGGGCAGGAAAAAGAGATACCATTATAATTGAGGAACTTTTTAAAGCTCATGGCTCAATCTACCAAGCTCCAAATGGAGCTTTAAAAGTAAAAAACTGGCTTACAAAAGAGAAAAAATCTTTCAAAATTTTTCCCTTTGAAGAGGAAAAAATCAGAGTTAGAAACTTTGATGATGCCGTTGAAAATTTTACTTGGCACTTGGATGTAAGGGGAATAACACCAAATAAAGAGAAAATCAAAAAAGTTTTAGATAGGTTTAAAGACGAAGATGAAAATGTAAAAGAGGTAACAATCAACCATATGAATTTAATCATTTGGGAATGAGATGGTAGTAAAAATTGCAACAACTGATGATATTGAAGAGATTGCAACCCTTCTAGAAGTGCTGTTTATGCTTGAAAAGGAGTTTGAACCAGATAAAAATAAGCAGATAAATGCTCTAAAAACTATTATAAACAACCAAAATATAGGTCACATTCTTGTTCTTAAAAACGAGGGTGAAATAGTAGCAACACTAAGCCTACTATATACTGTATCAACCGCTCTTGGAACAAAAGTTGCCATTCTTGAAGATATGATTGTAAGTCCTAAATACAGGAGAAAAGGTTTTGGAACTTTGTTATTAAAAAGTGCATTAAAGTTTGCACAAGAAAATGGATGCACAAGAGTAACCCTTTTAACTGATTCATCAAACATAAAAGCTCAACAATTTTATAAAAAAATAGGATTTAAAAAGTCGAATATGATTCCATTTAGATTTATCCAAAAGGCACAGCTATAAGCTGGGTTATGTCGAGGGTGATTATTTATCTACTTGCTACTTTACAGTAGCACTCTAGCGAATGGTACAAATATGAGGCTAACCAATCCATTCTTGCTGCAGGTTGGGTTTACATAGCACCTTTGATTACTCAAAGGTCTGGTGGGCTCTTACCCCACCGTTTCACCTTTACCTTTTAAAAAAGGAAGTCTTCTCTCTGTTGCACTATCCCTTGGGTTACCCCAGCCGTCCGTTAGACGGAACCTTGCCTCATTGCAGCCCAGACTTTCCTCCTGCCCATACTTTTGTGTTTTAAGTCCATATGTAGGCTTAAAACACAAAAGTATGGGCAGGTCATCACCCACTGTACCTTTTGGGGATAAAATTATATCATAATTTAAAATTTTTACACAATTCTTCTATTATAACCGTCGCATAAGAACCTTTTGGCAAAGAAAAGTGCATCTCAAACCAATTTTCTTCCTCTATATATCTGCTCTCAACATCTTCTAAAAATGCCCAAGCAAATCTTCTTGCCCCATCCATCTGTTTTAAAAATGGCTCAGCTTCATCAAATATCTCATCTTCTATTAACCGAGCTTCAAACTCACTCCTTATGCTTCTATTGCCAGCCAACCAACCCGTAACTGTTACATCTCTACTTTTAAATCTCTCTAACTCATCTTCAACATTTTCACATAAAAAAGGCTTACCATAAGGATAATGATGCAAAATATCACCTCTAAAAAGCTTAAAAAAGCTATCCTGCTTCTGCAATTTCTTTACCAAGTCCAAATCAAAATTTAAAGCAATTGAAGCTTCTTTTGGGCTAAAGCTCTCCAAAATCCTACAAATCTCCAATCTTTTTGAGAGCCAAGTGTTAAAAAGATAGCTCTGATAAGCGCTTATAAAAAAGAGTTTCATCTTCCTTTTTCTCTCTCTTCTTTTTCCCTCAAGAATCTCTTTTCCAAGTATGTAGTTGTCTCCATCTCTTCCAAATCTTTGATATCCAAAAAAGTTAGGAAAGCCATCTTTGTTAAGTGTTTTTAAGCCATTTTCTAGTTTTTTTGCATCAACTTTATTGACTTTTTTTAGCCTTATGAAAAATCTATTGCCCTTTAGATGCCCTACTCTTATCTTGTTGTTGTGGTATGTTTTTGAGAGTATCTTTATCTTATCATGCGAAAAGTTCTCCAATTTTTGCTCATAACTCTTATGCAGAGATATATACTGAGTTGTCATACCATCTTTATCTTTTAGTCCTGCATAACCAAAATCTCTCGTCTTAGCCCCACAAACTTCACTCAAAGCTTGAATCATTTGCCAAGTTGTTAAATCTTTTTTTCTTACATGTAGAACCAAATGCTCACCATCACCGCTAAACTCATAAAGCGGAATTTCATTTACAACAAAATCACTTGAATTTTTTGTAAATAGCACATCAATCGCAGAGTGTGTTAGGAAAAATTGTCTATTCATATTATTTCTTTTTTAATTATTTGTAAGATAGTAGATAAGTGCCAATTTGGTAAATCCTATTGCATAATTTGGGTTTAAATCACACTAACTATAAAACCAATCTTCTTCCATCTCATCAAGCCACCATCGAAGAACATCTTTATGCTTTTGCACAGACTTTTCAAACCACTCCTCTAGTGCTCCATACCCTAGTCCATAGCCACTAAAAACTCAAAGCTGCGCTTTCTTATTGGATTGTTCTACCTGTTTGTAATTATCGCTCATTATTTATCATTTATCAAGTTATCTTGACATCATTATACCATATCTATTCTTGTCTTGCCACCTTTTTACTGTATATGCAGTTCTCTTTCTACTCATTACTCTATCCTCTCTTACGATCTTCTATTTTTTAAAATAAAAAACTCCTGCTCAAGGGTTTTTTGGTATTTGTGGATAATGCTTATAAGTTTTTGTAACACTTGATGTGGTGGATTTAGATTTTTTGTAAACTCATACTGCTTTTGGTAGAGTTTGGAGTTTCCATAAGTTTTTATAAGCTCTTCTATATTTTGTGGGATGAAAAAGGGGATATTGCTATTTCGTGGCACTATCTCTTGGAGGTAGATTTTTATCCCAAACAGATCATAATCCCCAAAATAGTAAGCTTTATTTTGTAAAGTTGTGATAAACCTGAGTGCTGCTTTATTGCGATAGATAAAAACAATATCTTCCTCTCTAAAGAGGTGGCATTGGTTTTGAAAGTAGATGAGATTTTCAAAATTCTCTACTATGATAACAAGAGTAGAGGAGTAGAGTGTTGGTGGATTTTTTAAAAAAAGAGCGCTTTGCTCAAAAGCGTTTATCGATTTTTCATCTATAAGTGCATTGCCGGCTATAAACAACCCATCTTGCGGAGCAATATGTTTTTGCTTTGAGCTACTCTTAGCAGTTACAAGTTCCGATCTTGTTGTAGCGTTACTGATTGCTTGGATATTGGCATAAGCAAGAAAAAACTCCTCTTTTGCAATAACCTTTTTTCTTTTGGTATCTATGCGTTTAATTGCAATGAGATTTTCATCTAAAAGTTCTTTTATAAGTCCCGATGGGAGTGTGGAGTAGTTTAGCTCCTTATGCTCATAGAGTTTAAGGAGAGATTTGAGATATTTCATTGTAAAATAAGCTCTTGGGCGTAGGATCTGTTTTGTTTATTGGAAATGAGATATACTCGCTTATAGGTACCTATAAGCTTCTCATCAGGAGCACCATTAACGAAGTAAATTCCATTAGTATTGGCAAAGGTTATAAGCTCTTTTAAATAGCGTTGGGAGAGGATTCCTATCTCATCAAGAATTACATGTAAAGCAAGCTCCTTTTTGGTTGCTTTTTGTTTTAAAATAGCAAGCATGGCGATGTAGATCATCGTTTTAACTAAAACATCGGTACCGTTAGAGCCTATCTGATCAAGAGAGGTAACAAATCTACTATCATTCCCGTTTTCAACAACGCGAAACTCAAGCACAAAACTCTCTTTAAATGGGATAGTTTCGATACCCTCTTTTTCTATCACATCCACAAGCTCTTTAAGCAGTTTAGTCATCTCTTTAGCATTATTGGTTTGGTTAAAAAGATTAAGCCCAAAACCGTATGCGTTGTTATTATTTTCCTCTAGTATCGCGCGAAATATTTCTAACACTTTATTGTTGCTTGGCTGATAACGAAGAGTAAGTTTTTCAATCACTCCTATATCAACAGCATCAAAAAATTTAGAGATCTGTTTGATTCTTGGTTTAACTTTCTCTTGAAAATCAAGCAATCTTGAGTATTCCCCTACAATATCTTTAACGATTTTATTGAGGTTATTGCTTAAAAAGTTTTTCACCTCTTCAATCTTTTGGGCCTCAAAATACTCTTTGAGTGCGTAGCTATTTTGAAGAGGATTGGCTTGTTTTTCGATATGTAAAGAGTTATCAAAGAGATGATCCAATCTTGCCATCCTTTCGCGAATGGTTTTATCGACGCTATCAAGTTGAATTTCAAGATTTTCTATCCGCTCTATAAGGGTCAAAAGGCTCTCTTGTATCTCTTGGTTTGGCTCGTAAGCAAGTGAAAGTTCTAAAAATTTTTCAAGTTTTATTGTTTCAAACCGTTTTAGACTTTTTAGCTCCTGCTCTAATGCTTGAAGGTTTAAATGTATCTTTGTGATTTGTTCTTGAATAGAGTCTTGTTGCTTATGAAGATGCTCTAAGTGGGTATTAAATGTGTTTGTTTTTTCCTCTAACTCTTTTTGAAGTTGTTTTAGGGCGGTTCTTTTTTGCGGTAGGAGTTCAAGATACTCTTTTTTGTCTTTATAGTATCCAAAAACAAGCTCTTGGAGTGATTGTGTTGCTTTGATCTGCTCTTGGAGTGTTTTTAGTTCCTCTTGAAGTGCTCTAATCACCTCTGTATCGATCCCATTTTTTTCAAGAAGTTTATGGTAGTTTTGCTCTTGCTGCTTGAGTGCGTTTTGTTTTTGCTCATTTAGTTGCTCTTTTTGGATTTTTATGGAAGATAACTCTTTTTGAAGGGCTGCTTCAAGAGCATTTTTTTCTTTGGTAAATGAGGCCTTTGTGGCGCTTATTTTATTTTTCTGCTCTTTTGTTAGGGTTTTTAGTTGAGTATTTATACTTTGTAGCTGTGTGGAGATGGAATTGATCTGTTTTTGAAGCGAAGTAATTTTATACCCCTTTTGTTCTCTAAACTCTTTTTCCTCTTTCTCTTGGAGATCTTGAAGATGAATTTGTTTAGACTCTAAGGTGCTTTGTTTGATCTGTGATTGTTTGATATCTTCTCGAAGCTCTTTTTGTTTTCGTAAAAGTTTGTTTGTTTCGTTTTTGAACCATCTATTGATATTTTGAATCTGTATTTCACACTCTTGTTTTAATGAGGCAAGCTCTTTTTGGGTCTTTTCGATCTCTAGACTGATAGGATCGGCAGGGATATCTAATTGTTGAAACTCTAAAGCAAAAATTTGTTTACTATCTTCTTTAATCGATAGATCAAAATGCCCTAATAAGATCTCCTCTTTTAAGAAATAAAAATAGCGCTCTTTATTTGGGAGTGACAATACCTTTGATGCAACGCTATTGTTGGAGGCATTTAAAAGGTTATGGTATTTTTCAAGCTCTTTTTTTAAGGGAGCTTCTTTAGCGCTAAAGAGCTCTTTGGTATCTTTTTGTTTTTGTTCAAGCTCTTTTTCCACCCTTTGAAGTGCTTCTATATTGTAATTTAGCTGTGTATTTAGGTTTGCTATGGTGTTTTGTGTATCTTTGAGCTCTTTAATGGTGTCTTGCAGGGTGTGTTGTTTGGAAAATATAAATGGCTCTTTTTGTATTGTGGTGAGTCTATTTTGAAGCTCTTGTTTGTGTAATAGGGCAGTATGTTCTTGCTCTTTTAGTTGGGCTAATTGATTTGTATAGTCCTCTTTTATCTGTTCAATTTGGTCTGATTCTTTTTGGTGGATTTGTTGGAGTTTTTGGGTATGGTTTGTTTGTATAGTTAGCGTTTTTTGATCCAATTGGTTGTGTTGTTTTTGAAAACTATTCTCTATTGCTTGGAGTTGGTTTTGATGTTCTTGCTCTAAAGAGGAGTGCTCTTTTGTTAAAAATGTTTTTTTGGCTTGGAGCTCTTTTTCTTTGGCAAGGAGGCTATCTAGTGTTTCGTATTGCTTGATTTTTGTCTCAATTTGGATTTTTTGGTAGTATTGCTCTTTCTCTTTAGCTTTTTTAATCTCTGCCTTTATTGCTCCAATGGTTTCACTTAAATGTTCTTTTTGTTTTGTAAATTTTTGTTCCTCTTTTTTTATGCTCTCATGAAGTGTTTGAAGCTCTTTGTTTTTTCTATCAAGCTCCTCTTTGGCACTAAAAAGCTCCTTTTCCTTAAGGGGCTTGTTAAAGGCTAAAAGGGAGAGTGTCTCTTGGATATTGCTTAAAAGCAACTCCCTTTTATCAAGAAGTTCTATAAGATTTTGGATCTTTTTTTTACTTTTTTCAAAGAAGAGGATATCCTCATAGACTCTGTTAAAATCATCTAAATGGCGCTTAATCTGCTCCAAATCGATCGATCTCTCAACCTCAAGGGAAGCTGTGATTACTTGCTTGATTGCATCTGCATCGACTCGGGAGTTGGTAAAGATATTGGAGAGGGTTTTTGTAAAGCTCTCATACTCTTTTGCATAAAAGAGGGTAAAGGCAGAGAGTTTATGGTTTGTTTTTGCATAAAGTACACGCCTGTATTCACTTCCTCCGTTTATAACGGGACTTAAAAGGGCTTGCTCTTTGAGTTTAAGCCACAATTTTGCACTCTCTAAAGGTTTGTTGTTTTCAATACAAAGTGTTTTGATGTCAGGTTTTTGGTCAAACAAACAAAAACGAAATTTTGGTGCACTCTCTTTGTAGGCAATAACGGCGATATATTTTTGCTCCTTTTTGTATAGATAGACAATGTAGGAGTTCTCATAAGGGAAGTAGTACTCATTAAAGGAGATCTTTTTATGGGGATTTATTCCCAATGTTTTTGTATTGGCTGTGTAGAAGTAAAGGATTGCTCGAAGAAGGGTGGTTTTACCACTTCCATTAGCGCCAATTAGCAAGCTATTGCCATCTAAATAAACTTCGGCATACTCATATTTTGCTGATTTGATTAAAACAACTTGAATTAAACCATCCATCATGACTCTTTTATCTCAATTTTTTCAAAAAATTTAAACAGATACCTGCAACTATCTAAAACAATATACTGCTGTTCATACTCATTTTCAAGCGCTACAAAGCCCCGTTTTTGAAGCTTTGTAACAAGTGAAAGCACTTGGGCGTGGAGTGTTTGGGTGTTTAGGTCTTTGATCTTTTCTAATTGCGTTTTTAAAGTGATGTCATCTTTGATACGTTTTTTAATACCATCTAAACTAAAACGGTATCCAACATTGAAGTTTGGATCAAATTGCAAGAAAAAAGCAAATATATCCAAAAGCTCGTAGATTGTTTTTAGTTTTTGTTCTTTATTCTCAAGCGAAGCAAAGTAACAATACCCATCTCTTAGCTTGATAGTGATTCCAATGTAGCTAAAATACTCCTCTAAGAGATCGATATTTTGCTCAACATAGCGATAAAGGTTTTGGATTTGTCTGTTTGGGTCGTTTTGGGAGAGAAAACGCCCCTCTTTAAGGGTATGAAAAAGCTGGGTTGTTTTTTGCTTATGAAGCGCTATCATAGTAAACCTTCTTAAAAGTTTTATTTTGGTAGCAGTAAGGTTGCTGGGTAATTGTGTAGCTTTTTTCATAAAGTAAAATCATCTTACAGTAAAGCTTTGCAATGGTGTTTAGTGGCATATTTTTAAGTTTGGAATGGGTAAGTAAAAACTTTAAAAGGTGGTGTTTTGAGGAGCGAAACTCAAGATGAAGCCCCACAATATCGATATACTCGTGTCTTTTGGTTTGCGGTAAAAATTCAATCGTATCAGCAGTTTGTTTTTTGAGGTGTGCTTTTGAGGATATTTTTGTTAAGATGGTGTTAAGTTGGGCATCTTGTGTAACCTCTTCATCTAAAATGGTTCGTATGGTGAGTGTTCTATCAAAAAGTTCAAACTGTTCAAGTTGTGTTTGAAAATTGGTTGTACTATTTAGTTCAAAACTCTCTTTGAGCTCTTTTAATTTAATGATCTTTTCTACAACAATGTTGTGCTTGCTTACTTGATTGATATACTCTATTACATCTTGGTTAAGAGGGATAAGGGTTTTATTAAGATCGATTTTTTTTAAAGAGAGGCTTTGCAAAAGGGTGTTGAGATCCTCATCATAGAAGTTATGCATCGTTGCTTTATGGGTAGAAAGAAATGACTCAAACTGCTCTAAGGCTACACTAAATTCATCAAGCTTCTCTTTGTAGTAGCGAAGCTCTTTGAGCTTAAGGGCAAACTCCTCGGTGTTTTTATAGACTCTATCGATATGGATGCGCAACTTTAGCAAGTTAGTAAGTAAAATATAGTCTATCTTTTTAAGCTCTCTTTTTATTTGCAAAAGGGTTGTTTTTTGTTTTTGTTTAAACTCAAGAGCTATCTCTATTCTGTGTTTGAGAGAATTGATTTTATCGGCAATGATAGAGACTTCAATATTTTCATCAAGATCCAAATAGGATTGTATCAGCGTAACAATGCGTTCATCTAAACTAACTTTTTCTTCTTGAAGCTCTACAATCCCAAAATGCTCCATAAACTCTAATCGCTCTAAAGATACAAACTCTTCGATCTCACCAAAAGAGAGACTCCTTTCTCGATGTTCATACATATAAAGGAGGAGTTGTGTATGGTTACTGATAGCTTTAAGAAGTTTTTCTATCTTCAAAGTTGTTCCCCCTCAAAATTGACAACATTCTTCTCTTGTGAGTCCAACTCAATCCCAACTAAAAAGATTTGTTTGTTGTGGTTTTTGTATTTTTCGTAATACTTTTTCTCTTTTATCTGTTTTAGGGCACCATTTGTTTCGTTTTTATTATTTACAACTTTAAACTCTATAATGTAGATTTTATCCTCTATAAAAAGGGTTAAATCAATTCGTCCTTTGTTGGTTACATCTTCCCCTATAATCTCAATTCCCAAAGATTGCAAATAAGCATACAACACACTTGCATAAAACCCTTCATAGGTAGCTATTTGGTTGTTGGTGTAGTTGTTGTAAGGGATTGAGGCAAAAAGGGATTTTAAAGTTTGTTCTAAAAGATCTAACCTTCCATCAGCTAAAGCATCATAGAGATCATCTTGGTGTTTCTCTTTTTGATCATCTTTGGCAATATACTCAATAATATAATCATTTAAAGATATTTTCACCTCTTTATTTGGAAGCCTTAATTTATATTCAAATCCACCTCTTCTTTTCTCTTTAACATCCTCAATCGTCAAATACCCACTTTGATAAAGTATCACTTCAAGGTCAATATTTTCAATATCAAAACTATCAAGGAGTTTTTCATCAACTATAAGGTTAGAGAGTT
>JALSLU010000064.1 GCA_026988125.1 Sulfurospirillum sp. | reverse complement strand
AGATCCAAATGCAAAGAGAATGAGAGGTATGGGGATGATGCATATGGCTCGTGGTGCAAGAAGCAGAGTGCCAACTCGCTCATTTTGGTTAGTAACAAAGAGCATAAATAGACCACTTTGTGTTAAAAATACCTATGGTGAGTTTTATGCTTTGGATAGAGATGGAAATCAAATTGAGCCAAAAATTTCAAAGAAAAAAGGGTGTACTAAGATAACTATAAAGGTACCAAACAATGGTTATTACAATCTTTATTATGTTTCAAAAAAAGATACCGTTTTAAATGTAGCAAAGTATGAGTATAAAAGATTTTCTCACGGTAGTGATGAAAAGTTTTCAAAAGAGAAGATTGAGCCAAGGGTCTTAAGTAGTGTTGGCTTTGAGATAGTAAGGTTAAGAGGGAATGAAGACTCTTTTTACTACAGACTATCAAGCGGTGATGAGGTTAAGTTCTTGGTTTTAAAAGATAACAATCCGCTAAAAGGTGCAAGAGTTACATTTAAAACTCAATTTGGATGGCAAAAAACAACAAGAACAGATCAAGATGGAATAGCTAAGATAAAACTTATCCAAGATTATAATCCAGACATAGAAAAATTCAATAAAAGATTTAGAGAAAAATTCATACTAACAGCAACTTATAAAGATAAAGAAAAATTTTATAAGGCAAGTTATACTGGTACATTTATGCCATCTCGTGATAGTTATGCATCTTATAAGTATGCACTTTTTATAGCAATTTTACTTCTAATTGTTATGAGTGCTGGAGTATTTTTGTACAGATATAGAGTTCAAAAGCCATTTCGTGAGGTAAAGTTTGATGAGCAAGATTAAAAAAGTTATAAATTATATGGACCTAAGAAAGGTTAGGTTCTGGGTGCAAATTTTCTTCTTTGTTTTTTTTATATATGGTGGCTACTTAGCAATTGACTTAGGCAATGAGATGCCTATTTTTTCGTGTGGTTACAATAGGGAAAATGGTGGAGGCTGTTATTTCTTGGGCTTACAGCACCAATTAGCAAGACCTTGGGATAGACTTTTTAGTATGGCTAGCATAGGAGTTCTTACTGGATTTTTAACCTTTTTGGTTTGGTTTATAATTTTTAATAAAGCTTGGTGTGGATTTGCCTGCCCATTAGGAACTTTGCAGGATTGGATTACAAGCTTAAGAAAGATGCTTAAGATTCCATATAGCTCATACACACTAGAGCAGTATAATTTTTTGAAAAAAATAAAATATATTTTTTTGTTTATTGTTATAGTTTTTCCACTTTTACTTGGTCTTGGCTTGCTAAATAGTGAGTGGAGAGGTGCATTTTGCGATATGTGTCCAGGTAGGTTGATAGTGCCACTTTTTAACTTAGATTTTTCACAATGGTATATAGATTTTTCATCTAAAACAACTCTCTTTTTAACAGCATTTGGTATGAGTTTTACCGCTCTGTTTTTTGTTGGCTCATTTATAAAAAAGAGATTTTTTTGCTTTTTTTGTCCTATGAGTGCTATGCACTACATCTTTAGTGACTGGGCAGTTTTGAAACTTAAAAAAGATGGTAATAAGTGTACTAAGTGCGGGGATTGTTATAATGTTTGTGATATGCAGATAAAAGATATAGCAGATGATGTAAAGAGTAAAAATATACTTAGAGATGACTGTATATTGTGCATGAAGTGTGTTGCGGCTTGTCCTGAGGACGATGCTTTAAGTGTAGATATACTAAACTTAAAAGTATTTAGCGCTACAAAGGGTGGATTTAGTAAAAGAATGGAGTTTAGTAAAGATGACAAATAAAAGAAAGATAGAATCTCCAAAACAGAGGCAAAACAGACACAAAGCGATGGAGTGTGCATCTGTACTAGAGAAGTTAAAAAATGATTTTGATATAAGGCTTGAGAGTATGAGTTACTTTTATGATTTATGTGAAAAGGTTTATATAAAAAGAGAGCCAATTTATCCAAAAAGTGTAAAAGTTGGAACTATGTGTTTGCAGGTTCCTTCTGAGATAATCTATGCACTTGATGCGGTACCAATTAGGCTGTGCAATGGATTTTATACAGATGATGAGATAGGAAGTGATTTTGCAACTTCAAAGGCTTGTCCACTTGTAAAAGCGACTATTGGGGAGTTTAGCTCAGGCAATTTTAGTGATAAACCAGATGTAGTTGTATCTCCAACAACTTGTGACCAAAAGGCAAAAAGTGGTGCAATCATAGAGAGCTTGGGTTATGAGGTTTTTGATATGGAGTTTCCAAGAACCAAAGAGAGTGAAGAGGCTAGAGAGTATTGGAGAAGAAGCGTAAGAAAATTTACAAAAGATTTAGTAAAGTTTCAAAATAAGAAGTTAAGAAGAGGAAAATTAAAAGAGGCCATTAAAAAAGTAGGCTATGCTCAGCATCTATACCACCAGCTAAATGAGCTAAGAAAGGGCGAAAACCCACCAATAAATGGTAATGATATGTTTTTGCTTACAAATGCCTTTTTCTTTGATGAGTTAGAGAGTTGGACTAAGGCTGTAGAAAAAGTCTTAGATGAAGCAAAAAACAAAGAGATAAAGACTCCAAAGCATAGTGTTAGGATTGTATATACCGGCTCTCCTCCTGTTTTTCCAAACTTAAAAATTCCTCTTATCATTGAGCAATCAGATGGATTGATTGTAGCAGACGAGACATGCTCATCAAATAGAATGTTTAACGATATGGTAAGTGTAGATGAGTGGTTTTTGTATGATATGGTAGATTCAGTTGCAGATAGGTATCTAAAAGGGTGTACCTG
>JALSLU010000063.1 GCA_026988125.1 Sulfurospirillum sp. | reverse complement strand
TTACTTCTTAGGTTTAATCCGAATTATGCAATAGAAACTCAAGAAAGCACCTATCATTGCATACAAAGGCGCATTCATAAAATTTTTGACCTATCAATAAGGTAGGCACAACAATTTTCTAAACATTCTTGCACACAAGCATAGACGCTGCTTATTGTTTTCTATTGCATAATCCGAGTTTTAATCTCTAAAATTTTTCCTTTGTATCCTACATCTTCAATAGCTTTTAAAAGCTGCTCTTTTGTAATGTTTTCTTCAAAGTAAACAGTTGCTTTTTCACTATTTAGTATGACTTTGGCTTTTGTTACACCCTTTATCTTCTTAAGACTCTTTTTTACAGCAGTAGTACAAAGAGGACAGGTCATACCATCAACCTTTATAACTGCTATTTTGGAAGAAAATCCAAAGGTTATAGCTAAAGCAAGGATCAAAATTTTTTTCATAGATACTCCATTATGTAATTAGCCCAAACAGGGTAGGAAATAAAAATAATAACTATTATAGTTCCAATTATTAGATAAAGCTTATAGTTTTTGCACAATTTTGAATAACAGGCAAAACCACTTTTTATCCTTTTAAAGTAGCCATACCATAAATAAACCAATATAGCAACAGCTATAATTGAAAAAAGTGTTTGGTATGGCGCAAAAATTGATAAAAAAGATAGAGAGCTCATACTAACTCCAAAAATAAGAAAAAGAAGTGGAGCCAAACAACAAGTACCAGCCAAAAAAGCTGAAATGATTGAGCCAATAAAAAGTAGATAAAAAGGTTTGTCATTTCTATCTAAACTTTTATCTTTAGACAACACAAGAGTGGTTTTATCTCTATTTTTTTCTTTTATGATGTAGTAGTAGCCCTGAGATTTGGCAAATTTTTTTACATTTTCTATGGATGAAAAAGAGTTTAACTCTATCTCCAAGAGATTAGGAGACTCCAATAGAGCCTCCTTGGTTTTTAAAACGGGACCTGGGCAGTCCATGTTGGTACAATCTATCTTTTTAATCATAGCTCTTCTTGAGATGTAAAGTTAAATGAAAATGCTTTTGGGTTGTAGTAGTTTAAAACTTCATCTTCAACTTCGCCATAAGGATAGCCTAGCATATTTAAAGGAAATTGTGTTGGTTTTGGGTATAGAACAAAGTCTCTTCCCCAGTTAAATCCAACCCAGTTCATCTCCCAAGAGTGAAGATACTTCTCTCTTAATTTTTTTACTTTTGGATGATTATAGTCTAACTTTTCAACAAGTTCAAGTTTAGTAATATCTGCAGGATCACTAGGAATCCATCCAGCACCCGCTATATAGTACTCTGCTCTACAGTGTTGCCAAGTAGAGATATTTGCAAAACCTTTTGCATCAGATTTGCCAAGCGCTTTAGAAAAGTAAGACTTTCCTAGTCTTATTCCAAAAACTTCACGAGCAGGTATTCCAGCAGCTCTTAGTATGGCAACAAATAAAGAGCTTATATCTGTACACTTCCCTCCAAAATAGCCACTCTCAACCATCTTCCCAGCATCACCTATTCCGCAACCTAAAACTTTGGGATCTCTAAAGGTTGTTTCAGTTACCCAGTCATATATAGCTTTTACTTTTTCAAAAGCATCATTTTTGCCTTTTGTAATTTTATCTGCAACCTCTTTTATCTTACCATCTGTAGGTATGTGTTTTGTTGGTTTTAAAAAGAGCTTTACATCCTCAGGGATAGGAAAATTTCTCTTGCTAGCTTCTTCTATAATCTTTAGATTGATGACTCTCTCTTTAGTTTCAATCTCCATTTCCATATGTAAAAGCTTTTTTTTGTCACTTTTTTTCCAGTAAGTATAGAGAGTTTTAGCATCATATGGATTGTTTCTATTGATGTTATATTCATCATAATTGCCATCAAATTTGAAAAATCTAATCTTTTGATACTCAGCATTGAATGGAAGCGGATTCCATAGTTTTGCCTCAAAGTTAGGCTCATCATACTTTATATCGAAATCCATAATAACTTTAAATTTTCTACTTTTTTGACCAGCTAAAAGCTCACTAGAAGCCAACGAGATAGCTCCAACTCCCAATATAGAGGTTTTTATAAAATCTCTTCTTTTCACGACTATATCCTTTTTATGGGCACCTCTAAAAACCCTAGCACATCTCAGCACTGCATAGGAGTTTACAATCAAGGCACTCTTTTGAAGCCCTAGCTAAAGCTAAGGCGAAAAAGAGTAACGAAGAGTGTAAGCTCCTATGCAGCGCCCAAAGGGAGGGATAAAAAAAGCGATATTGCAAAAAACTTTTTATCACCGAAGTCTCAGCTACGCTTCAAAAAAGATTTTTCACAATCTCATCTTTTTTTATCCCTCTGAGATATGCTAGGGTTTTTAGAGGTGCCCTTATGTAATTTTGCAAAATAATATTGACAGGGAGGTGTTTACATGTAGTAATCGAAGAATGCAACACTATGTCAACCCAAACCTTGGGTAATTTGCATTTTGTTATGGTAGCATTTTTATATAAAAGTAAAATTAAGAAATAATTTGGCACTGACTAAATAGCTGTTATGCTAGCTCTAAAGATTTTTATGAGATTATTGCAAAGGTTGTGCATTAAATAGATTTTTTAAATTTGAAAAATCATTACAATCATTTTTAAATATATTCTCTTTATGTAGTTTTATGTGGCACTTTATACACCCATTTAGTGCCAAATGCTCTTTGTTTTTTATTAACATAGTTTTTTGAATGCTATGACAATCCCAGCAATCTTGACCACAAAGTGAGCCCATTTTATTTAAATCATTTGTAGTAATTTTATGACAGTTTATACAATTTTTTAAAATTTTATGATCTTTGTCTAGTTTTCCATTTTTAAGAAGTTTTGGGTGGCACTTCATGCAATCTCCATCGCAAGTATATGCCAAATTTATAATTAGTAAAAGAGATACTATTATCCTCATAAACTCTCCCTCATAACAAACTTTTTAAAAAGTTCTCCTCTCTCCTCGTATGATTCAAATTGATCCAAACTAGCAGCAGCAGGAGATAGGAGTGCTACTGTTTTGTTGGAGTGCTCTTTATCTATAAGTTCAACAGCTTTTTTAAGCTCAATACACTCAACCGAAATCTTACCATACTTTTTTGCCAAAGTTATTATTTTTGCATAGTTAGAACCTATGGCAAAAATTTTGATATTTAGATGTTTTAGTACTTCAAATAGAGGTTCTAAAGCTACTCCTTTGTCATCTCCTCCTAGTATTAGGAGTATATGTGCATCTTTGTACCTTTTAATTGCCTCTATAGTTGCATCTACATTTGTACCTTTTGTATCGTTCACCCAGAGTCTGCCTTTTTGATCTTTAAACTCTTCTAATTTATGTTTATCTGTTTTAAATCTATTTATAAGTTCATAATTAATTTCATCAAAAAGTATCTTAGTAGCACTAAGAGCTAAAATAGAGTCCATTAAAAAAGGAGATTTGAATTCTATCTTATCAATCTTTATATGAAGTTTTTGTGCTAAATCAAACTCATCCTCATATGCGATTAATTTCGCTTTTGTTTTATAGTTTATATATTTTTTAGGCACAATCGCTATGCTACCCTCTTTCATCCTTTTTAAAACAGATAGCTTATCCTCCTCATATAAGCTAAAACTTCCATGCCAGCTGAGATGATCAGGTTTTATGGGTAGAAGCAGATATAAACCCGGATACGCTTCTTTAGTATAGTGTAATGAAAATGAACTACTCTCTAAAATCCAAATTGGTTTTTTCGGATCTAGCTGCGCGAGAGGGACACCTATGTTTCCACCAGTAACTGCTTCTTTAGACTTTAACAGATGGTGTAACATCTGAGTTGTTGTAGTCTTGCCATTGGTTCCGCTTATCCAGATAGAAAACGGAAAGTCATTCCAAAAAAAATCGTATTCACTAATGAGATTAGATGAGTGTTTTATAAGAGAGTGATTTGGTGGAAATCCAGGACTTGGAATTTGAATGTCACTTTTAGTCTTAAAAAACTCTTTAGTAACTAAAAGCTCATTTCCAAATTCATCAATGGAGTTAGTTTTAAAATTATCATCAAAAATTAAACAATTTTGAAATTTTTTTGCTATTGCCTTTGTAGTTTTTCCATATCCAAGCAGTGCGATCTTCATCTAAGCTTGATCTCCATAAGCGCTAAAAGATTTGTCATAAGTGCTATAATCCAAAATCTAACTATTATCTTATTTTCTGCCCAGCCCTTTATCTCAAAGTGGTGATGTAGTGGTGCCATGTGAAAAATTCTTTTTTTTCTTGTTTTAAAGCTTCCAACTTGTAAAATAACTGAAACCGTCTCAAGTACAAAAACAAATCCTATCAGTATGAGTAGGATCTCATTTTTTGATATTATTGCCATATAAGCTATAAAAGCCCCAATACTCAAACTTCCGCTATCACCCATAAAGATCTCAGCAGGGTAGCAGTTATACCACAAAAATGCCGTTAGTGAGCCAATTAGAGCAGCCGCAATTATAACAACTTCACCAGAGAAACTTACCTTTGGAAGGAAGAGATAACTACTTAGAACTGCATGCCCACCTATGTAGACAAAAACTCCCAAACTAAGAAGAGCAAATACACTTGGAACAGTTGCTAAACCATCTAATCCATCCGTTAAATTTACTGCATTACTTGCAGAGATTATCACTAAAATCCAAAAAACAATAGAAAATATCTCCATATCAAAAAGTGGATGTTTATAAAATGGTAAATAAAAATCAGTTGGTAGCGAAGAGTAGTAATATAAAATCAAAGAGACTATTGATGCCGCTATGATTTGTAAAGTAATTTTTGCCCCCTTGCTAAGTCCGGCTTCATTGGAGTTTCCAACAATCTTTGCTAAATCATCTTTTATTCCTATTAAGCTAAAAAAGACTATGCTTAAAACTCCACCAATAACATATGGATTACTCCACTTTGCACATATGAGTGTAGCAACTAGGGTTGAAAAGACAAATACCACTCCACCCATTGTAGGAGTGTTGGATTTTACTTGGTGCGTCTTTGGGGCTAAGTGGTATATGGGTTGGTTTGCTTTTTTCTTTTTTGCCCAGCTTATAAATTTAGGGAGTATGTAAAGAGTCAATATAAAAGCTATAAAAAATGCTGCACCAGCTCTTACCGTGATATATTGAAAAAGATTTATTGAAAAGATATTGTAAATTTCATAGAGCATTGTTGTAAACTTTCAATTATGATTTTAAAAGCTTTATTTTAGTAAAATATTACTTATAAACATATAATCTGTTCTTATTGGCTTTTCCATAAGGTCAGATATAGCTAAGGGATACTTTGAAAAATAAAAAGACTTTATTAATTATAACAGATGGGATAGGGTGCAGTCCCACAAAAAATTTAAATGCGTTGAAAAAAGCGAAAACTCCAACCTATGATTGGTTATTTAAAAATGTTCCAAATTCACTTATAAAAACTTCAGGTTTAAGTGTTGGACTTCCTGAGGGGCAAATGGGAAATAGCGAGGTTGGACATATGTGTATAGGTAGCGGAAGAGTTTTGTATCAAAATTTGGTAAAAATCTCAATGGCTATAAAAGATGGAACAATAAAGAATAATCAAGCTTTAAATGAGGTATTTAAAGTAAAAGGAGACATACATATAGTTGGGCTTTTAAGTGATGGAGGAGTGCATTCTCACATAGATCACATAATTGGTTTGGCAAAAATTGTTAAACACAGAGGCAAAAAGGTTTATATACATGCGATTATGGATGGAAGAGATGTTAGTCCAACTTCGGGCATAAACTATCTAAAACAACTCGCAGATGAGGGTTTGGAAGTATCATCCATAAGTGGTAGATTTTACTCTATGGATAGAGATAAAAGGTGGGAAAGAGTCCAGAGGGGTTATAGGGCAATGGTTGGTGAGATAGAGCCTAGTTCTACATCAGCTAAAGAGTATCTTAAGAGTATGTACGAAGATGGGATTACGGATGAGTTTTGTGAACCGGCATTTTTTGATAATCCAATTAAAAAAAATGATGGTGTAATAGTGGCAAATTTTAGAAATGACAGGGTAAGAGAGTTGTCCCAAGCAATAGGTTGTGAAAATTTTAAAGAGTTTTCACGAAGTTTTACACCCGAAAAACTTATAACCATGAGTGAGTATGATAGCTCTTTTAATTTTCCCATAATGTTCAAAAGTGAAATCCCAAAAAATACTCTAGCTGAGGTTATAAGTAACTCAAATTTAAATCAACTTCATGTTGCTGAAACAGAGAAGTATGCTCATGTAACTTTCTTTTTAAATGGTGGTATAGAAGAGCCATATCCTAATGAGAGTAGAGTTTTAGTTTCAAGTCCAAAGGTAAAAACTTATGATTTAAAACCCCAGATGAGTGCTAAAGAGGTGTGTGATGAAGTTTTAAGAGGTATGAAGAGTGGCTATGATTTTATAGTAGTAAATTTTGCAAACGGAGATATGGTAGGTCATACAGGAGTTTATGAAGCTGCTGTAAAAGCTGTAGAAGCCGTCGATGAACAACTAGGAAGAATCTATGCCTTTAGCGATGAGTTTGGGTATAATGTAGTTCAAGTTAGTGATCATGGAAATTGCGAAGAGATGGTTGATGATGATGGAAATACACTAACAAATCATACGATTTATGATGTTTTTTGTTTTGTAAAAGCAAATGGTGTTCAAAAGATAAAATCTGGAGGTTTAAACAATATAGCTCCAACTGTTTTGGAACTTATGGATTTAAAAGTTCCAAATGAGATGGATGAGAGTTTATTATATAAGGAGAGCAATATATGAAATTTAGTGGTAAAAATGTTTTAGTCACTGGTGCGGCAAGTGGAATTGGAAGGGCTGTTGCAAAAACTTTGGCAAATTATGGACTTAAAGTTTGGATAAATTACAGATCTCGCCCTCAAGAGGCAGATAGTTTAAAAGATGAGATAGAAAAATCTGGAGGAGTTGCAGCAGTTATAAAGTTCGATGTGAGTGATGAAGATGCTTTTGTTGAGGGTATAAAAACTATCTTTTCTAGTGATGGTGAACTAAGTTATTTGGTAAACAATGCTGGTATTACAAATGATAAACTGGCAATTAGGATGAAAAAAGAGGATTTTACAAAGGTAATAGATATCAATTTAACATCAGCTTTTATAGGCTGTAGGGAAGCTCTTAAAATTATGAGTAAACAGAGATTTGGAAGTGTAGTTAATATATCTTCAATAGTGGGTGAAACTGGAAATGCTGGTCAAGTAAACTACTCTGCTAGTAAAGGTGGATTAATTGCAATGAGTAAGAGTTTTGCTCAAGAGGGTAGTGCAAGAGGTATAAGATTTAATTGTGTTACTCCAGGATTTATTGCTACTGAGATGACTGAGAAACTTAGTGATAGTGTAAAGGAACAATACACTTCAAAGATACCACTAAAGAGGTTTGGCAATCCAAAAGATATAGCTGAGGCAGTTGCATTTTTACTTAGTGATAGCTCAGCCTACATAACAGGAGAGGTTTTAAAGGTCAATGGTGGAATGTATATGTAGTTTTCGCTAGTTTTAAAGTTATTGTGGTAAAATAACAAAAAATTTTAATAAGGAGCTGTGATGGCACTATTGGATGAAGTTAGAGAGGTTGTTGTTGAGCAATTAAATGTAAGCCCTGAAGAGGTGAAAGAGGATTCGAAGTTTGTTGAGGACTTAGGAGCAGATTCACTAGATGTAGTTGAGTTGGTTATGGCATTAGAAGAGAAGTTTGACATAGAGATTCCTGATTCTGACGCTGAAAAAATCGTAACAGTTGGTGATGCTATAAAGTATGTAGAGGATCATAAGTAATTATCTCCCCTTTTAAGGGGAGCTTTTTTGAAGGAGAAAATTTGAGAAGAGTAGTTGTAACAGGGCTGGGTATGATTAATTCACTTGGCTTGGATAAAGAGAGTTCTTTTAAGGCTATAGTTGATGGAAAATGTGGCATTAAAAGCATTAGCTTATTTGATACAGAGAAACATTCTGTAAAAATCGCAGGTGAAGTTCCAGGCTTTGACCCTACAACTATTATGAATCCAAAAAATGTTAAAAAAGCAGATAGATTTATTCAGCTTGGGTTAGCAGCAGCTAAGGAAGCTATGAGCGATGCAAAGCTAAGTAACTTTGAAGCAGAAAATTTTGGGGTAAGTTCAGCATCAGGTATAGGTGGCTTACCAACTATAGAGAAAAATTCCATAATAAATCATAATAGAGGACCAAGAAGAATATCTCCATTTTTCATACCTTCAGCTTTGATTAATATGCTAGGAGGGTTTGTCTCAATAGAGTATGGATTAAAAGGTCCCAACCTCTCTAGTGTTACAGCATGTGCAGCAGGTACTCATGCTATAGCAGAGGCGTATAAAACAATGATACTCGGTCTTGCTGATAAGATGCTTGTAGTTGGAGCAGAGTCGGCTATTAGTGAGGTAGGTATTGGGGGTTTTGCTGCGATGAAGGCACTATCTACAAGAAATGATGATCCTCAAAAAGCATCAAGACCATTCGATAAGGATAGAGATGGTTTTGTAATGGGTGAAGGTGCAGGAGCTTTGGTTTTAGAAGATTATGAAGATGCTAAAGAGAGAGGTGCGACCATATATGGTGAGATTATAGGCATAGGAGAGAGTGCAGATGCAAATCACATAACTGCTCCTACGCTTGATGGACCCTTAAGAGCTATGAAGATGGCTATAAAGATGGCTAATTATCCAAAAATTGACTACATAAATGCTCACGGAACAAGTACTCCAGCAAATGATAAAAATGAAACAACTGCCATAAAGGAAGCATTCGGTGATAATATTCCACTAGTTAGCTCAACTAAGGGACAAGTTGGTCACTGTTTAGGTGCTGCTGGCACGATTGAAGCTATTATTTGTTTACTTGCTTTAAGAGATGATGTATTACCTCCAACAATAAACTTAGAAAATCAAGATGAGGATTGTGATCTTGACTATATTCCAAATGTTGCTAAAAAGATGAGAGTAGAGTGCGTTATGAGCAACTCATTTGGTTTTGGCGGAACTAATGGCTCAGTAATTTTTAAAAGAGTATAAGATGCCAACTTATTTAGATTTTGAAAAGAGCATTCAGCAGATCGATGAAGATTTGTCTTCAGCTAGATTAAGAGGTGATTTGGATGCTGTAGAGATTTTAAAAGGTGAACTTGAAAAAGAGATTGTCAAAACTTATAAAAATCTAAGCGATTATCAAAAACTACAACTAGCTCGTCATCCAGATAGGCCTTATGCGCTTGATTATATAAAATTGCTTCTTAGAGATGCTTATGAGTTGCATGGTGACAGAGCTTTTAGAGATGATCCTTCGATTGTCTGTTTTATTGGTTATTTAGCAAATAAAAAGGTTATGGTAATAGGAGAGCAAAAGGGTAGGGGTACAAAAGGTAAGCTTAAGAGAAATTTTGGGATGCCTCATCCTGAAGGCTATAGAAAAGCATTAAGATTTGCAAAAATGGCTCAAAAGTTTGATATACCAGTTCTTTTTTTAGTAGATACTCCAGGTGCATATCCAGGGATTGGTGCAGAGGAGAGAGGACAGAGTGAAGCAATAGCAAGAAACCTTTATGAGCTAAGTAAATTGGATGTAAAGAGTGTCTCTATTGTTATAGGTGAAGGTGGAAGTGGAGGAGCTTTAGCCATAGCTGTTGCAGATAGAATTGCTATGATGAGGTACTCTGTTTTTTCTGTTATCTCTCCAGAGGGCTGTGCAGCAATTTTGTGGAATGATCCATCCAAGCAAGAAGCTGCTACAAAGGCTATGAAAATAACTGCTGAAGACCTTTACTCCCTTGGATTGATTGATGCAGTAGTAAATGAACCCATAATTGGAGCTCATAGAGATAAGCAGTTAGCCGCCGAGGCGATTGCAGAGTATTTCTTGAACTCTTTAGAAGAGCTTGAGACAATGACTTCAAAAGAGAGATTAGATAAGAGATATGAAAAAATCTGCTCAATTGGAGCATTTGAAGAGTAAAACAATAGTCATTTACTAAGATTGTGCAAAGATACCTTAAATGTTTTGTGCAAGTCTGAGCATCTCTAGCTTTCTCCTATGCGTCGTTACTCTTTTTTAACTTAGCTATGCCTAGGAGAAAGCTAGAGATGTTGTAAATGGCTAGGTTAATCATAGGGTTCAATTAAGGTAGCTCAAAAGAGCCACCCTAATTTTTTAGTGAACCTCTCTCCAGATTTTAACTTTCCAAAGATAAGCTAGTATTGTAAAGATTATCATATAAATTATAACCTTAATACCTAAAGATTCTCTTTCATCTTTCTTGCTATCACCAACTTTTTCCATATAGTTTATAACCTGCTCTTGAGCCTCTTTTGTAAGACCAACTCTTGGCATAGCGGTACCTTTTAGTTGTTTTTGAGGATCATTTATAAATACCTCTAAGTACTCTTTGCTTTTTGCCCTAATCATAATAGATAAATCAGGAGGAATAGTTCCCATATATTTTTTCAAGTCTTGTACATTTGAAGTAGCATATAGCTTATCATACTTCATACTGTGACATCTAAGACATGCATCTTCAAAAACTTGTTTATCACTAATCTCTTTAGGAGCAATTGACTTCAAGTAGGCAACAACATTTGCAATTTGCTGATCCATTCCCTCACCCATTGCAGGCATTGGGAAAGGACGCTCATCATTAAATTTATGCTCTAACTTAAGAGCGTGTGCAGGATTTTTTATAAGAGCACTTAGGAACTTTTCATCATAAATTGCTCCAGCACTACTTAAATCTGGCACAGCAACTCCAAATGCAGCAGAAGCATCTTTTGGACTCATAGGGCTTGGCATACCTTGAGATTTAACTCCATGACATCCAACACACCCTAGGTTCATAAAATCTTCCGCACCTTTAGCAGGATCACCTTTGGCAGGATTTTCTTTTAAGTCCTTAAAAGTAAAGTCTGCTGGAGCAACCTTTGGATGCATTTGTGAGTGTGCAAAAGGCTCAATTCCCCAGTATAAAACAAGTGTAAAAGCTACAACAATTCCTAGAATTTTTAATTCTTTCATTTCGCACCTCCTGTTACTTTAGCATCACTTTTGGTTATGAATGGAAGTGCAACCCATAATCCTAAAAATGTTATCGTTGCAAAAAATCCAACCCAAGCATTTGCTCCAGTAGGAGGAAGTTTTCCATACACACTTAAAACAATCACATCTATAAGCATAACCCAAAACCAAATCTTGAATTTTGGTCTTTTGTGAGCAGGAAGAACATTTGGATCTTTATCTAAAAATGGAAGTAAGAAAAAGATAACATTTGCTATACCAAATGCAATCAATCCAATGTTCATAGCACTAATACCAGCAATATCAAAGAAAAATCCTCTTAGTACTTCATAACTCCATAAAAAGTACCATTCTGGATAGATATGAGCAGGAGTTTTCATAGGATTTGCAGGTTGGAAATTGATAGGATCCATTGCAAAATTATAGTGGTAAAAAACTAAGTAAAAAAAGATTGTTAAAGCTATACCTACTACAAAAAAGTCTTTAGATAAAAATACCGGCCAAAAAGGAACTACTTTAGACTCCTTTTTCTCTCCATCTAAGTATTTTTCTGCCTCTTTGTCAAAATCTATATCTTCACCCTCTTGGTTTCCAACATGAGGAATTCTTAAACTATAGAAGTGAACAGCAATAAGCATTATGATCACTATAGGTAGTAAAAACACATGTAGCATAAAAAATCTTGTTAAAGTTGCATCAGCAACAGTAAAATCACCTCTAATCCAAACAACCAAAGCATCACCTATTACAGGAATTCCGCCAAATAAGTTTGTTATAACCTGAGCAGCCCAGTAGCTCATCTGTCCCCAAGGAAGCATATAGCCACTGAAAGCTTCTGCCGAGAATGCTACAAAAAGGAGCATACCGGTTATCCAGATGATTTCTCTACCTTGCTTGTATGAACCATAATAGATAGCAGTAAAAAGATGTATATAAATAATTAAAAAAGTAAAAGATGCTGCAACACCATGAATGTGTCTCCATAGCCACCCATACTCAACCTCTTGCATAATTGTATAGTTTACGCTATCAAATGCTAAGTTAACATCGGGTTTATAGTACATTAGCAAAAATATACCCGAAATAACCAAAAGTGTAAATAGTACTACCAAAACTACACCCATTGCCCAAAGAAAGTTAATATTTTTAGGGATCCAATACTCCGTCATCATAACTTTCATAAACTTTTTAACGGCTAGACGCTGGTCTAGCCAGTCTATAATACCATCAGCTTTTTGTATTTGTGCCATCTCTTCCCCTTATGCTTGTGCAACTAATTTTTTGTACTCAGGACCAACTTCACCTAAAACTAGTTTTGTACCATCTATCTTAAATGGAGGTATATCCATTGGACGAGGTGGTGGACCAAATGTATTTACCCCGCTAGCATCAAATTCTCCTCCATGACAAGCACAGTGAAACATCATTTTTTTAGGTTTCCAAGTTGGAATACAGCCAAGATGCGTGCAAAGTCCAATCATTACTGAGTAATCAGCATTTCCAACTACAACATCTCTCTTTTCATTTTTTTTCATTTGGGCTGTTTTTTTGAGTATAAAAACAGGTTTCCCTCTCCAAGTAACTGTTCTAAATTCACCATCCTTCATAGGAGATAAATCAACTGTTAAAAATCCAGCGGCTTTTACACTTGGGAGTGGATCCCAAGACTTTTTCATAGCTACTAGTGAGAAAGCTCCACCAATAGCAGCAAAGCCACCAAATGCCATACCAAGAAAGTCTCTTCTTTCGACTGCCATTCTTATTCCTTTCATGTAGTTTGACCCGAACTATACAATAGAATTCACCAAATAAATTTCAACTTGGTGAATCTATTGTATAGTATGGATCTAAGCTTATGGTTATTTTACCCTATTTATAATCTAAAAACATATGACTAAAGTCAATTAATGAAATATTTATAATATCAGATAAAAGTGCCTTAAAAGTGTCACACGACTAATTATACCATACCAAGTTTATTTTTTGGGTCGCTCTCTATCTTTTTTATTTATTTTTATGTAAATTTGAAGTATGTCGATGGCCGCTGGGGTTATACCACTAATTTGACTTGCACTAAAGAGTGTAGGAGGATTGAATTTTTTTAATTTTTCAACAACTTCATTACTAAGTCCTGAAATTGAGCCAAAATCCATATCTTGAGGTATTTTTACATTTAGCATCTCTTTCATCTTTTCTATTTGCTCTTTTTGTTTAGATATGTAGTTTTTATATTTTGCTTCTATTAAGATTTGCTCTTTAGATTCTAGCATAAAAGGTTTTATATAGGGAGCTAGTTTTTCTAATTTATTTAAATCAAAATCTTTTCGGGCAACAATTTTTTGTAAACTAACTTTATCTGTTATCTTTTCTTCGCCAATTTCGTTTAAAAAAGCTATATTTTCTTTAGATGGTGTCAAAAAATTTTTTTCAAGATAGGTTAACCCCTTTTTTAGTTCATCTTGTTTTTTTAAAACCTTCTGGTGCATCTTTTCATCTACAAGACCAAATTTATATCCATATTGAGAGAGTCTAAGATCAGCATTATCCTCTCTAAGTAGCAATCTATACTCAGCCCTACTTGTAAACATTCTATATGGTTCTTTAGTCCCCTTTGTTACCAAGTCATCTATCAAAACACCAATATAAGCCTCATCTCTTCTCAAAATAAAAGGCTCTTTTTCATCTAAACTTAAAACTGCATTTATGCCGGCTATTAGTCCCTGAGCAGCAGCCTCTTCATATCCTGTTGTTCCATTTATTTGTCCTGCACAGTATAGCCCTGTTATTTTTTTTGTCTCTAGTGTATGAGTTAGTTCTGTGGGATCAATAAAATCATACTCTATTGCATATCCAAATCTAACAATTTTGGCATTTCCCAAGCCTTCTATTGAGTGAATCATGCTCAATTGAACATCTGGTGGAAGTGATGTTGTTAGTCCATTAATATAGTACTCTGTTGCCTCTTTCGTTTGGGGTTCAACAAAAAGGTGGTGTCTGCTTTTTTCTCTAAAGCGGTTTATTTTATCTTCTATGCTAGGACAGTATCTAGGACCCGTACCCTCAATTTGACCTGTAAAAAGGGGGGCTCTGTGAAAATTGCTTTCTATTATTTCGTGAGTTTTTTC
This sequence comes from Sulfurospirillum sp., assembly GCA_026988125.1. Lineage (GTDB taxonomy): Bacteria > Campylobacterota > Campylobacteria > Campylobacterales > Sulfurospirillaceae > Sulfurospirillum_A. Next base: position 3,655 of record JALSLU010000063.1, on the reverse strand, counting down.
ATTTGTGTAGGTAATGTAGCATGGTAATTGATAAGGATTAAAATTTTCTTTATCTGTTCTAAAGCTAAATGGAATGGGTTTTTCATCTCCTGCTTGTTTATCCATCTTTGAAAAATCTATACTCTTTGCATCTATCCTAGCACAAGTTCCAGTTTTTAGCCTTCCTAGCCTTAAGCCTAATGATTTTAGAGATGAAGATAACTCTTTTGCAGGAAATTCGCCAAATCTACCGGCCTCTTGTTTTAATTCACCAATGTGTATAAGACCTTTTAAAAATGTACCGGTTGTAAGAATGATTTTATTTGCATGGTAGTGATTTTTTAGATGGGTGATTATACCTGTTGCTCTATTTTTATCTGTTACAATGCTTTGAGCTATCTCTTGAGTTACATCTAGGTTTTCACTATTTAGGACTATATTTCTCATATATATCTTATATCTATCCATGTCTATTTGGGCTCTACTACCTTGTACGGCAGGACCTTTTGATTGATTTAAGATTCTAAACTGTATACCGTTTATGTCAGTTGCAACACCCATCCATCCACCAAGTGCATCAATCTCTTTTACAAGATGCCCCTTGGCTAGTCCACCTATGGCTGGGTTGCAACTAACTGCTCCTATTTGTTCAGCCAAGATAGTCACAAGAAGAGTTTTTTTACCAAGTCTAGCACTTGCTAATGCAGCTTCAATCCCCGCATGTCCCCCTCCTACAACTATAATATCATATTTCATCTACATCCTTATGTTTTAAATCTATTTAGTACACTATTTAACTCTTCAGTTAATTCTTGTAGATGTTCAGCAGCATTGCTTATCTCCTCTATGTTTCTAGTGTTAGCGGCAGTATTTTTGTTTATAGTATCTATCTTTTTGAGAATTTCATCTATCTTTTTGCTAGTTTTTATATAGTCCTCTACACTCTTTTCACTCGTGAGAGTTGCATTGCTCATAACACTAGCAGTTTCGTTAATATACTCTTCTGCTTCATTTGCGCTACCTATAAGCTGCTCCATCTCTTTTGAGTTTTTATTCATTTGGTCACTTGCATCACTAATCGCTTGTACAACTATATTTATAGTTGCATTAATTTCACTCAAACTTTTTTGAGTTCTCTCAGCTAACTTTCTCACCTCATCTGCAACTACTGCAAACCCTCTTCCATGCTCTCCAGCACGAGCTGCTTCAATTGCTGCATTTAGTGCTAGTAGGTTTGTTTGATCTGCAATGTCACTTATAACAGTTAGAACATCTTTTACCTGTTCAGTATCGCTGCTTAGTTGAGTAATCTTTTGAGCCAATTCAATCTCAACAGAAGCGCTATTGTTTACTTTTTGTGCCATTTGTAAAATCTTCTCTTTTGCGTTATCTAGTTTTTTATTTGCTCCTTCAATCTCCTCTTTTGAGCGTCTTGCTTCTTGGAGAGAGTATTCTAGTTCATTTTTGATCTCTTGCGACATTTTATTGGCCTCTTCAGTAATGTGAGACTCTGTTTCTATTGTCTTTGCTACTGTTCTAGAGGTTGAAGATAGCTCGCTTGCGACTGTTGCATTTTCATGGCTAGAGTTTTTAGCAATATCTACAGCATTTTTTACTTTATCAATAAATTTGTTGAACTCATATGCTGTTTGACCAATTTCATCATTATGTGTAATATCTATTTTTTTGGTTAAATCCCCCTCTGCACTTGCTAAATTTCTAGCTCTATTTCTGAGTTTTTTTATCGGAGAAATTACTATTTGGTTCATAATTAGAACTAAAACAAAAAGCATAATTACATCTGCAATAGCAACTATAATAACCTCTTCTATAAGCATTGCTTCAGCATCTTCAACAAGTTTTAGAACAACTTCCTTTTTTGCTCCAAGTAGGGCATATCCAACAACCTCTCCATCAAATCTTTTTAATTCATATGCTTTTGTTAGGTACAAATCATCAAAAAAATGTTCCTGTTTTATGGTTCTTTCTAAAGAAAAGTTTGTTGATTTTACATAGTTTAAAAATTCTTTATCTATGTTTTTGGAGCTAGATAGCAAATAGCCCTCTTTTGAGTAGAGTTTCTTTTTGGCCAAACTAGTATATTTTTTATCTAAAAAGTATAAAAAATCAATCTTGTGACCTTTGAGAGCTTTTCCAAAGTTGTTTATACCACCACTAAAGTCTATAAGTCCCAACAATTTACCATTTTCAAACACAGGTGCCACTGCTCTTAATCTTAAGCCCTTTGGATCTTCTTCAAAAGAGACTAAAACTTTTTTGGTTTTAAGTACCTCTTTGTATGAGTTAAATTGAGATAAGTCTTCACCATAGTTATCTGGTTTCCAAGATTTAAAAAAGGATTTTAAATTTGGAGTAATCAGCTGAATATTCACCTTTTTAAACGGAGTATTTTTTCTATACAGTTCGCCAATTCCAGCAAATGTCTCTTTAATCTCCTCTCTGTTTTCATAGATAAAAGCATCTTTAATGTTTCTATTTAGTGTTAGTTGAAGAACATTTGTTACCCATACATTGTTTTTTGAAGTTATCTCACTCCTTAGGGCTGAGTCAAACATCATAATCTCTTGTTTGATTGCACTTTTTTTCATACTGTTTATTGAAAAGTAACTAAATACACCTACGGCTAAAAAACCAAGTACGATTACTAAGACAATAGGAATAAAAACCTTTTTCGATAAAGAGTTGTTTATTTGCATTGTTATCTCCTTTTTGTTGAGTATTTAACTCAAATTGTGCTATTATAGCACTTATTTGCTTAAGGAAGATATATGTTTACAGGACTCATAAGAGAGTTTGCGAAGGTAGAAAAATTTGAAAATTCAATTTTAACACTAAATGCCAAACATAAGCCAAAATTGGGAGATAGTATAGCAGTAAATGGAGTCTGTTTAACAGCTGTTGAAGTTTTGCAAAATTCATTTAGTGTAGAAGTTTCTAGTGAGACAAGTTCTATAATGGCTTGTGAGAATTTAAAAGATTTAGTACATATTGAGCCTGCAATGAAACTAAATGATAGAATTGAGGGACATATAGTTCAAGGACATATAGATTGCACTGGAAGCATAAAAAAAATTAGTAAAAACAGTAATGCACTAGATATGTTTATAGAGGTACCAGAAAAGTTTTTAAAGTTTATTGTTCCCAAAGGAAGTATAACGGTTGATGGTGTAAGTTTAACTATAAATGAAGTGTTATTTAGTGAGTTTAGATTGACCATAATTTCTCACACTCTTCAAAACACACTCTTTTCTAGTTATGGAGTTGGAAGAAGGGTAAACATTGAAACCGATATGTTTGCAAGGTATATATACCACATGTTTAAGAGAGATAAGAGTTTGAGTTGGGAAAAAGTAGATAGTATAATGGCACTTTATTGATGCATTTTTTTACAGATAAAACAGTTTCAAAAGATGACTTAAAAAAGCTAGTAAAAGATAAAAAGCTTCTATTTATGAAACAGACTCATAGTGATATAGTAGAAGTTGTAGATGAGAACTATACACCAAAAGAGTGTGATGCTATGATTACTAAAGATAGTAGAGTTGCTTTGGTAGTTGTAGTAGCAGATTGCAATCCTGTGATTATAAAAGATAGTAAACAAAGAGCCGTAGGAGTTGCTCATGCAGGAAGAGTTGGTTCCTACAAGTCCATAGTT
>JALSLU010000062.1 GCA_026988125.1 Sulfurospirillum sp. | reverse complement strand
ATTATCAGCACCCACTACATCGCTCAAAGTAAGAGATTACTCATTCATGGATGCTAAAAACTCATCATTAGATTTTGTTTTTAGCATTTTTGCATACAAAAATTTGAGTGCTTCTACATCATCCATTTGAGAAATTGCGCTTCTTAGAGCCCAGACTCTTTGAAGTTTTTCTGGAGTCTGAAGGAGTTCCTCTTTCCTAGTAGCGGATTTCATTATATTGATTGCTGGGTAAATTCTTCTGTCTGAGATGTTTCTATCTAGTACAATTTCGCTATTTCCTGTACCTTTAAACTCTTCAAAAATTACCTCATCCATCCTGCTTCCTGTGTCTATTAGAGCAGTTGAGATGATTGTTAAGCTTCCACCAAACTCTATGTTTCTAGCAGCTCCAAAAAATCTTTTTGGCTTATGAAGTGCATTTGCATCAACTCCACCTGTTAAAATTTTACCACTACTTGGGGTTACAGTATTGTAGGCTCTTGCAAGTCTTGTTATGCTATCTAGCAAAATTACCACATCTTTGCCAAGTTCAACACTTCTTTTTGCTTTTTCTATGACTAGATTTGCGACTCTTACATGATTAACAGCAGGCTGATCAAAGGTTGAGCTAAAGACTTCACCCTTGACACATCTCTCCATATCTGTTACCTCTTCTGGTCTCTCATCTACCAAAAGAACTATTAGCTCAACCTCTGGATGGTTATGTGCAATCCCGTGAGCCAACTCTTTCATAAGCTCAGTTTTTCCGCTTCTTGGAGGTGCAACTATAAGGGCTCTTTGACCCTTTCCTATTGGTGTAAAAAGATCAAGCACTCTACCTGTAACTTTCATTGGATCATACTCAAGCTTAAATGCCTCAGTAGGGTAAAGTGGAGTTAAGTTTTCAAAAAGAGGTCTTTTTTTACTATCTTTTAGAGGCATATAGTTGATTGCTTCAATCTTCAAAAGAGCATTATATCTCTCTTGATCTTTTGGTGGTCTTACTTGACCTGTAACTATATCTCCAGTTCTTAGTGCAAACTTTCTAACTTGAGTAGCACTCACATAGGAGTCATTTGCTGTATCACTAAAATTTGCATCCAAAGCTCTTAAAAAACCATAACCTTCATTTGTGATTTCTAAAATTCCTGTAAATAGTATGAATCCGCCCTGACTTGTTTGAGCTTTTAGGATTTCAAACATCAAGTCTTGTCTCTTAAGCTCTTGCGGATTTTCAACCTCAAGCTCCGTTGCAATCTCAAGAAGCTTATCAAGTGGCATACTTCTTAAGTCTTCTATCTTATAGCCTTGAACTGGAATGTGAGTTCTTGTTTTATTGTTATATTTTCCTGTTTTATTGTTATTTGACGGGTTAGCGCCCATGAAGTACCTTTTGTAAAATTTTATCTATTCTTGACATGAAATCAAAAATCGCTGTAGTCTATGTCGAAGTAAGTAGTTTCGATATTTTTGGTGACATTTTATAATAATGCCTGATTTTTGTCAAGATGTTGTACCCAAATCATTCCATAAAATTTCCCACACCCCCCCAAATTCATCAAATAACATCTTTTTTTGAATCTAGAAGCTATAGAATTACACTTTACATATTTTTTGCTTCAATGTATTGAATTTGTTTTATTTTTTGGTTCCTTCCAAAAAAGTATGGGTAAATCTACTTTAAGCTATAATTAAATTATAAAATATAATTACAAAAGGATATCCTATCACACAAGAACTATTTCAATCAGCACTCAGCATAACTGACCCTTGGTTTATATTAAATATAGAGTCTAAAAGATTAGATGTATATATAGAGGGATAAAATCCTCTTTGGTATTTGAAATTTACTTAATTTTTTTGTCACCTCTAATGACATCTACATCTAGTCCCATGTCCTTAAAGTTGCTTCTTACAGAGTGAGTCTCCTTCAAGACTTTTGAATTATAGTAACCCATTTGCTCTTTTGGAAGAAGCCCTTTTGCTAGATCAAAATCAGCTCTATCTTGTGCATTTACAAAAAGCATAATATCAGCTGCTTCTTTGTCGCTCAGGCTTCCACCTTGTCCTAAAGGCATATTTGATTGCACCCATGCAGCACCTTTATTTAGCTTGCTCATACCAGCACCTGTGTTGTAAGCTAGCCATTCACCTTTTGCATTTTTGCCCCAAAGTGGAGGAAAGCTTCCCATACCTTGTCCTTTCTGTCCGTGACACATAGCACACTTTGTAGCATAAAGTTTTTTACCATTCAGATAATTGTCATGCGTTGCTTTTTTTTGGATTTTAGCAAATTTTTTGAAGTTTTTTGGCCATATTTTCATATTATGAGGGCTTAGAGGTGCTTTTTCATTCATCTTTATTGGCATACCAGTTGAAAGCCAAGTGATATACGCATACATTGCTATACTAGCTTTAGTATCTATAATAGGGCGCTTTCCATTCATACTTCTCATAAAACAGTTGTTTGTTCTATCTTGTAAAGTCTGAACTGTTTTCTCTCTTTTTGAATAAGCAGGAAATGATGTAGCAGTTCCTATAAAACTACCAATTCCATCACCAGTTCCAGGCTTTCCATCTGCGCCTTTTAAGTGGCAACTAGCACAATTGAGCTTGTTTCCAACCAAGTCTTTTGTAAGTGGATGCGTGTCTGTATGAAGCATTATCTGCTCTCCTAGTTTTACCATCTCTCCAACAGGGCCTTTAGGGTACTCTTTTGGTGCACTACCTGCATACAAAATACTAGTACTAACAACACTTATCGCAACTAAGCTTCCTAATCGTTTCATTCTAATCTCCTTAAATATTTTAAGAGTATATCATAGTGTAACTTGTAAGGAACTAAAAATAAATGTTGTGTCCCAAAAATTTGCTACTATAAGGATAAGAAATAAAATGGATGCATATATTAGTAAAATAGAAAATAACTGAAAACCTATAACTCCCTTATTTAAGGGCTTTTTGAGTGATTTCTTGCTATAATATAAACCCAAATTATGCAATAAGATTCACCAAATTAGCACTTATCACCTAGCCTATGGCATTTATAACTCTTGGTTGCTCAATAAGCATACTGATAAAATGAAAAATAAAAAAGCACAGGGTATAAAAAAACTCCTATTAGTTTGTATGAAAATGGTAGAGGGTAGTTCTCTTTTATCATTACTTCAAAAATTCCTAAGTCTTTTTTATTGTATAGTTTATCTAAAAGAGAGATTTTAACAGAGATATCTAAAGCTTTCAAAACGATCATGACTGTTGCTAAAAAGGAGTAATTTTCATACTTTATGCAGATAAACAGCATGAAGAAAAATGAAGGATGTAGCAATATAAAAAGAAGTACTCCTCTTTCATAGTAGCTATAAAGATTTTTGACATACTCTCTAAATGTATCTCCTCTTTGCCAAAAGACCTCAAAAAGCTCCAAGCAGATTAAAAGGAGTAAGTAGAGATCAAACTTCACTCACTATCCTCTATTTGGTCCTTGTACTTTTCATAATACTCCATCATAGCAACTCTTACTTTTTGTTCATTTTGAGGAGTTAAACTCTCATGGCTTATCCACTTGACCTCATCTATTCTTCCACCATACTCTTCACCCATTTGTTGAATCTTTTCTTCAAAAATTTTCAGGTCTTGACAAATCTCAACCCTTCCATCTAGAGTATCTTTTAACTCTATAAACCATCCGCCATCTTTATCATTTTTTACCACCGCTTCAAAGATTACCATATCTACTCACTTTTGAGCACCTCTAATTTTTAGAGGTGCCCTTATATAAATTTTAGAATTTTAGCATAAATTATCTATATGTAAAATAAGTAACAGTATAATAACAATTTAACCCAAATTTACAATATGATTTGCCAAAGTAGTGCTTTATAGCCTAGTTTAGGGTATTTGTAAAAAACATAAGATTAACCAAAAGATTAGGCGATGATTTTATAAATGTCATAGGCTAGGGGATAAGTGCTAATTTGGTGAATCTTACTGCATAATTCGGGTTTAATGATTAACATTAAGTATGGTAAAAAGAGGTAAAAAAATTGTCAAAAATTAGATGTAGCCATTGCCATTTGGAGTATGATGAGTCGATTTTGATAGAGGATGATGGTCTATATTTTTGTTGCAAAGGCTGTCAAGGTATATATCATCTACTAAAAAGTGAAGGGTTGGATGATTTCTATGAGAAATTGGGTTCAAATACCATAGCACCTCCAAAAGAGATTAAAGAGAGTTTGGAAAAGTTTGATAAAGAGGCATTTTTCAAAAAGTATGTCTCTATTACAAAAGAGGGTTTTTGCTCCATCTCTTTGGTTATAGATGGTATATATTGTAGTGCTTGCATATGGCTCAATGAAAAAGTTTTGCATAAAACTGATGGCATTGTAGAAGTTAGTATAAACCATACAAACAATAAAGCAAAAATAGTTTGGGACAATGACACTATAAAACTCTCCTCAATCATAGAAGTTATTAGAAATATAGGCTATAACGCTTACCCTTATGACGCATCTATGCAAGAGGTTCAAGCAAATGCAAAAAGAAGAGACTATTACTCTAGGCTTTTAGTTGGCATATTTTGCACCATGAATATAATGTGGATAGCCATTGCCCAGTATGGTGGCTATTTTACAGGTATGAGGGATGATATAAAAGACATACTAAATTTTGCAGCTTTTATTTTGAGCTCACCTGCTCTTTTTTATACAGGGGGAGTTTTTTTTAAAGGTGCATACTACGGATTGAAAAATAGATTTGTCAATATGGATTTACTTGTCATAAGTGGAGCTTTGAGTGCTTATATATTTTCAATTTACTCAATGTTTAGTGGTCATGGAGAAACCTATTTTGAATCAGTTGCTATGATAATCACATTTGTTTTTGCTGGAAAATACTTAGAGGTACTAACAAAAAAGAGGGTAGTAGATACGCTAGATAGTTTTTCATCCTCAATACCAAACGAAGTTTTGGTGGTGAATGAACAAGAGAAAATTTTTAAAAGTATTGAGAGCGTTGAAGCAGGAGATATTATTGAGATTAAAGCAGGAGAGAGAGTTGCAATAGATGGGATCATTGTAAGCGGTGAGGGCTCATTCGATAATTCAAGTTTAAGTGGAGAGAGTGAGCCAGTTTACCTAAAAGCGGGCGACAAGGTTTTAAGTGGAGGAATTTTGTTAGATAGTGTAGTAAGGTATGAAGCAACTTGTGCTTACAAGGACTCAACTCTGCACAAAATTGTATCACTTTTAGAAGATGCTATGGATAAAAAACCACATATCCAAAAAGTTGCTGATGAAATTTCAGGACACTTCTCAAGTATAATACTTCTTTTTAGTGTTTTGACATTTTTTGGATGGTACTACTATACAAACTCTTTTGAACAAGCTTTGGTTGTTGCAATTTCAGTTATAGTCATAGCGTGTCCTTGTGCATTAGGTCTAGCAACTCCAGTTGCGACATTAGTAGGGTTATCAAGGGCTATCAAGAGGGGAGTTCTTTTTAAAGAGGCCTCACTTTTGGAGAGTATAGCCAAATGCAATACAGTTGTTTTAGATAAAACCGGAACACTGACTTATGGAAAACCTAGTGTTGTAAAAGTTTTTCTAAAAAAAGAGATTGATCTATCTTTGATCTACTCTTTGGTATCTCTCTCTACTCACCCTATCAGTAGAGGCGTTAAAGAGTACCTAAGTAAACAAAAGCCAACTTTGTATGAATTAAAAGGTATCAAGGTGATAGAGGCAAAAGGTATAAAAGCATACTATGCTGGCAAAAAAATTGTTTTGGGAAATAGAGCATTTTTAAGCGATGAGGGAGTATCTTTTAGTGAAGATTTAGATCAGATGAGTGTGCTACATATAGCAATTGATGGTAGTTATTGTGGAGCTTTTTATTTAGAAGATTCACTTAGAGAGGGAGCGGATCAAACTGTAAAATGGCTTAAATTAAAGGGGCTTAGAGTTATTATGCTTAGTGGAGATAACAGAGCCGTAGTTCAAAAGATTGCAAAAAGATTGGAGATTGAAGAGTACCATGACTCAATGTTGCCAGAGCAAAAGGCAAAGTTTATTAAAAAATTGAGATCAAATTCAAGAAGAGTTGTAATGGTTGGAGATGGAATCAATGATACCTTAGCACTATCTAATTCAGAAGTTGCAATTACTCTTGGAAGTGGGACTGATGTAGCACTTAGTGTTAGTGATGTTGTATTGTTAGAAGAGAGTTTTGATGGACTAAAAGATGCTTTTTTGGTATCATACAGGACTTATGGTAATATAAAACAGAATTTAGCCATATCATTACTCTATAATGTTATAACAATTCCACTAGCAATGGCTGGCTATGTCATACCTCTTATAGCAGCTCTTAGTATGTCACTAAGTTCGCTTTTGGTGGTTGGAAATTCTATGAGGATAAAATAATGGATAATTGGTTAGTAGTTATGATGTTAAGCGCTTCTACACTTCTTGGAGCATTAGGACTTTGGGCTCTACTTTGGGGTTTAAAAACGGGACAGTTTGACGATCCTAAAAAGTTCTTAGATGGGGCACTCTTGGATAGTGAAGAGGCTCTGCAAGATGCCATAGAGATGGAAAATAGAAAAAAAGAGTTAAAAAAGAAGAAGGAGAAGAGTTACTCTCCTCCGGATTGATTACTTAAATGTTGCTATATACTCTGCAACTGCCTCAATCTCAGCGTCAGTTTTAAGTTTTTTAGCATTTGGAAGCATAAGTGCTTTTTTAGGACCACCTTTGCCAGCTTGGTAATCTTTGATCTTTTGAACTATAGTAGCCTTATCCAAACCATTAATAGCTTTAAAAGTTTTCATAGTACCATCTTTACCATGGCAACCCATACATCCCTTGGTTTTATAAAGTGCTGCTCCATCTGCTGCAAAAAGTGCAGAAGCCGCTGTAAGTGCTAAAACTAGTGTAAGTTTTTTCATATATTTCTCCTAAATTTGTTTGAGAAAATTATATCGGACTAATCTTTAAAATATCTTATGGTAAAATAGTAGTTATGAAAAAAGCGGTATTTTTAGATAGAGATGGAATTATTAATATAGATAAATCTTATGTGTATAAGATAGAGGATTTTGAGTTTAATGAGGGTGTATTTGAGGTTTTAAGGTATCTTAAAAGGCTAGGTTATCTTCTATTTATTGTCACAAACCAATCTGGTATAGGTAGAGGTTATTATAGTGAGTCTGATTTTTTAAAGCTTACAAATTGGATGCTAGATGAATTTAAATTTCAAGGTATAGATATACAAAGAGTCTATTACTGTCCACACTCTCCAGAGTCCAATTGTCTCTGTAGAAAGCCAAAAATTGGAATGTTTGAAAAAGCTTTTAGTGAGTATAGTATAGATAAAAAAAATTCATGGATGATTGGAGATAAGCCAAGCGATATAAAAGCAGGAAAAAAAGCGGGGCTCAGTACAATTTTTCTAAATAGCTCTACTACATATAAAGATGCTCTATTTAATATTCAAAAAGTTTTAGATATAGTGCAAATCATAAGGAAATAGCATGCAATCCATAGATTTTGATAAAAAAAGAATTCTCATAACAGGTGGCGCTGGATTTATAGGTAGTAATTTAGCCTTTTATTTTCAAGAGAATTATCCAGACTGTGAAGTGGTTGTTTTTGATAAATTTAGAAGTGAAGAGACTTTTGGTAATGGCAACTTAAAAAGTTTTGGTCATTTTAAAAATCTTTTGGGTTTTTGTGGTGAAGTTATAAGTGGAGATATAAACAGCGATCTAGATTTGATTAAAGATAGAGAGTTCGACTACATATTTCACCAAGCTGCTATAAGTGATACAACGGTGAGTGATCAAGGCTTGATGGTTCAAACAAATGTAAATGCCTTTAAAGATTTATTAGATTTTGCAGTAAAAAAGAAGGCAAATATGATCTACGCCTCTTCGGCTGCTACTTATGGTGATAGCGACAGGTTTGAAGTAGGATTTGAGAGTCCAAACAATGTCTATGGTTTTTCAAAGCTTATGATGGACAATTTAGCAAGAAAATATATACAAAACTCTGATATAAGCATAGTTGGGCTAAGGTATTTCAATGTCTATGGCAAAAGAGAGTTTTTTAAAAATAAAACCTCATCTATGGTTTTACAATTTGGACTTCAACTTCTAAGTGGACAAAAAGCAAAACTATTTAAAAAGAGCGATAAAATTAAAAGAGATTTTATCTATATAGATGATGTTATCCAAGCAAATATAAAAGCTTGCAATCCTAAAAAGAGTGGAGTTTACAATGTAGGAACCGGAGTTGCTAGAAGCTTCCAAGATATAGTTGATATTTTAAAGAAGGAGCTTAACATCCAAAGAGAGGATGAGTACATCCCAAATCCTTATGTTGGACAGTATCAGTTCTTTACTGAGGCAAACATTGAAAGCTCAAGAGAGTTTTTGGGCTATGAGCCAAAGTTTTCCCTAGAAGAGGGGATAAAAGCCTACATAGATGAGATAAAGAGAATCCATGGATAGATTAAAAAACAGCAAACCAAATATACTAGTTGTAGGTGATTTAATGCTAGATCACTACCTTTGGGGGGAGTGTAATCGCATAAGTCCCGAAGCACCAGTTCAGGTAGTAGATATAAAAAAAGAGACAACTCACCTAGGTGGCGCAGGCAATGTTGTAAACAATCTTTTGAGTCTTGGAGCTAGTGTTGGCGTTTTAAGCGTCGTTGGTGAGGATGAAAATGCAAAAGAGCTTTTAGGAATGTTAAACAGCAAAGGAATAGATACATCATTTATAATAGCCCAAAGTGAAAGAAAAACCAGTAAAAAGAGTAGAGTTATAGCAACTCACCAGCAGATTTTGAGGTATGATAAAGAGTCCAAAGATGATATTTCATTAAAATCTCAAGAGTTATTACTAAAAAATTATAAAGAGATTTTAGATAGCTTTGAAGCCGTTTTGTTAAGTGATTATGGCAAAGGAGTATTGACAGATTCACTAACAGTTAAGCTTATAGAAGAGGCCAAAAGTAGAAGCAAGTTGGTACTAGTTGATCCAAAAGGGGAAGATTATAGCAAATACAAAGACGCAACTCTCATAACACCAAATAAAAAAGAGGCATCAATAGCTACAAAGATTGAGATCAAAGATGAAGATAGTCTAAATAGAGCAGGAAAACTTTTAAGAGAGTCGCTAGAGCTTGATTATGCCATTATAACTCTAAGTGAAGATGGGATGGCTATTTTTGGGGATGAGGTTTTAAAGATTCCAACAGTTGCTAGAGAGGTTTACGATGTAACAGGAGCGGGAGATACAGTCTTGGCATCTTTTGGATATGCTTTGAGTTCCGGCTTAAGCATAGAAGAAGCTGGCTTTTTTGCAACAAGTGCGGCTGCTGTAGTAGTAGGAAAACTAGGAAGTGCTACGGTAACACTTAAAGAGATAGATATCTACAATCACTCACTAAGAGCAGGAAAAAGCGAAATCAAAATAAAGACAAAAGAGGAGATAGTTCAAATTTTAAAGAGCTATAAAGATAAAAAAATTGTCTTTACAAATGGCTGTTTTGATCTGCTTCACAGAGGACATGTAAAGTACTTAGAGGTTGCAAAAAGCTTTGGAGATATACTCATAGTTGGGCTAAATTCGGATGAATCAGTTAAAAGATTAAAGGGGAAAACAAGACCTATAAACACCTTAAGCGATAGAGCCTATGTACTAGGTGGGCTAGAGTCGGTAAACTTTGTAGTAGAGTTTGAAGAGGATACTCCTTATGAACTTATAAAGGCAATTAAGCCAGATATATTAGTCAAGGGTGGAGATTATAAAGGTAAAGAAGTTATTGGAAGTGATTTGGTAAAAGAGGTAAGATTGGTAGATTTTGTAGATGGTAAAAGCACAACAAACATAATAGAAAAGGCAAGAAAATGATAGAAATGATACAAAGTGAGATGAATGCTCACAAAGAGACGATAGACAAAACCATAGAGCAACTACAGCACCAAATTTATACAGCTTGCATAATTGCAACTGAAACCATAAATAGTGGTGGAAAGATTTTGCTCTTTGGAAATGGCGGAAGTGCAGCCGATGCGCAGCACATTGCAGCAGAGCTAAGTGGACGCTATAAAGTGGAAAGAAGAGGTTTAGCAGGAATTGCCTTAACTACAGACACTTCAGTTTTAACAGCCGTTGGTAATGATTATGGCTACGATAGAGTCTTTGAGAGGCAAGTTGAGGCCTTGGCTCAAAAAGGAGACCTGCTTATAGGCATAAGCACAAGTGGCAATAGCAAAAATGTTTTAAGAGCCCTGAGTTTAGGGCGCAATCTAGGATGTAAAACCATAGGACTGTCGGGATGTGATGGTGGTGCTATGGATGAGTTTTGCGATATAAATTTAATAGTTCCAAGTTATGATACTCCTAGGATTCAAGAGATGCATATCATGATAGGGCATATCATTTGTCAAGCTATAGATAATGAATGTAAATAGTATATTATTGATCAGATATAGTGGATTGGGTGATATAATTATGCTTCTACCCACTATAAGAAAACTAAAGCAAAAATACAATAGCCCAACCATCACACTTTTAACCGACAGTACAAATCAAAACATAGTCTATAATTCATGCTCGCTTATAGATGAAATCATAACAATAGATAGAAAGGTTTTTAAAGAGAAAAAAGTTTTTAAATTACTATCAGAGTTAAAAAAATTGTTAATAAATTTAAGAAAAAAAGAGTACGACCTGCTTATAGATTTTCAAAATTTTGGAGAAACTGCGACCTTAAGCTATATTGCTAAAGCTAAAGTAAAAATTGGAGCACCAAAGAAGAGCAAATATAACTATGGTTATAGTAAGATCATAAAAAGAGATGAAAGAGGTCATAGGAGTCAATTTTTCAGCAGAATCGCTGAAGTTAATGATTCTTTAGATTATCCCAAATTATGTTTAAATGAGACCTCTTTGGAGTATAAATCTCTTTTAGAAAAAAAGTTAGATAGAACTAAACCCACCATAGGGTTAAACATAGGATCAACTCAAGAAAATAGGAGATGGAGCGAAGAAAATTTTTTGAATTTAGCAAAAAAACTAGAAGTAGCATATAATGTAGTGATCTTTTTGGGACCTTCTGAAAAAAAATTTACAAATACTTTTAAAGATTTTAAAGTGGTTAGTGATGTTAATCTAAATCAGTTATGTGGGGCAATTAGTGTTTGTAATTACTTTATATCAAACGATACAGGTCCGGTTCATATAGCAGCAGCTTTAAATATTCCAACTCTAACTCTTTTTTCTACAGGGTGTGATGAAAATGTTGGAGCGCTTATAGATGCTAAAGAGTTCATACAAAATTCAAATATAAATAAAATCACTTGTGATGAAGTGCTAAAAAAACTTCATCTTCTTGTAAATTCCTCAAAGAGTAAATAATCACGACTAAAACCATAAAAGAGCCTATGTGATTTCCAGACCATATAGACCAACTAGCCAAAGAGGAGAGTGCTACAGATATGAGAGTAGCCCACATAGTAGCTTTTATCAAGCTAGAGTCCGTTTTTGCTTTTATAACCGATAGTAGCAGATAACCTACAAAAGAGAGAAAGCCAATCATACCAACTATCCCCGAGTCCATTAAAATTTCAAGCCAAATGTTGTGAGGGTGTTTTCCTATTTTGGTAAATAAATTTTTTTTATGCAGATAGTTTGCACTTTTTATTCCATTGCCCACTATTGGACTCTTTAAAAAATACTCAAATGACTCCTTATAGACTGTAAATCTTCCACTCATCCTATCGCCTTTGGATGTAAATGTGGTCTTAAAACTCTCAACCCTCTGTTTTATTTCAGGTGAAATATAGAAACTTATACCCATTGCAAGTATTACAATAATTGGCATGACTATAAAATCTCTATTAAAAATTTTAAATCTATTTTTTATCAATATATAAACAAAAAGAGAGATTAAAGTTGCTATCATAGCCGTTCTTGAAGTAGAAGCCAAAATTCCGACAAAAGAGACTATAATCAAAAGAAGTTTTATCCTACTTGGCTTGTAGTAGTAATACATTATGATTAAAGGCATAATTGCAGATGTAAAAACCTCTCTTAGATGATAACTGTTCAACTGTGGTCTAATTTCACTAGTTTTTATATAGTGAAGTAAATCCATACCATTTGTTATATTAAATATAGTAATAGACTCCATAACTATGGCTGTAAAGAAAAAGATTTTTATAGCTAACAAAAAATTTTTTTGCTTATTTATAGAGTAAACATATAAAAACAGACTTGCTAATAGTGGAACATAGGATGAAAATAAAAATGTATCAAATTTAGATATAGAAAATTTAAAATTTATTGCAAATGGTACGCTAATAGCTACAAAAATAGCAAATACACTCCAATACAAAACCAGTTTATCTCTCAGTATAATATGAAACTGCTCTTTATTTTTATAAAAAGTATATATTAACATTAGTGCTATTATTGCTAAAGCTGTATTAAAAAGTCCTCTTCCTAAGTAATTTAGAAGTATAAGTAGAGGAGTTAAAAGTGCAATAGTTTGTTCTATTTTTAAATCTCTATCCAATAAATTTTTCAATTTTTTCCAATCCTTTCTCTATATCTATATTTTCAAAGTAGTTATCTACTATGGTACTATTTTTTTTAAGGGGTCTGTGCTCACTAAAATATACTTCATCATACAACACAGATGACCACTCCCCATAAGGGGCAGATTGTATCCAGTTGGTAGGTCCAAATATACCTATGGTTGGAGTTCCAAAAGAGGCAGATATATGCATTGCAGCAGAGTCAGTAGAAACTGTCAAAAATGCACCCTTTAAAACTTTTTTTAATTCACCTATAGATGTTTCTCCGGCTAAAACTTTAACTTCACCAGCCAATTCTGAAGCAATTTCCTCTATATAATCCCTCTCTCTTTTTTCACCTGTCAGTACAAATGGTAAGCCAAATCTCTCATAAAGTACTTCACTAAACTCCCTCCATTTATGCTTAGGCAATCTTTTTGATATCCACTTTTGGCTTGAGCCACAATTTAGAACTATATAGCTTCTCTCTTTGGGCTTAAAATCCATAAAAACCCTATTTTCAAGATTGGCTTGTTTTACAATTTCAAAAAAAACATTTTTTTTAGTCTCTATTTTTTTATTGTTATAAATTTTACAGTCCAAAAAAGATGTTATAAACTTGCTTCTATCATTGCACTGTAAATCAAAGAGCATATCAAGCTTCAATTCTCTGATCTTTGCTATCAGTTTAACCATTGAGACTAAACTCTTATCTTTTAGCACAATTATATTGTTAAACTCACCCTCTAACAACTCATTTCCGATTGCAGATGTTATATAATATATATCATAGTTTTTTAGAGTTTTTACAACAGGCACGCTAAGAGCAATATCTCCCAATGCGCTAAATCTCATTATGCCAACTCTCTTTTTTGGTTTTAAAACTTTTTCATAAACTTTTAAATGCATATCTGCACACCTATCTAGCAAAAAACTCCCTTTTTTTGATTTTATCTTTAAAAATTCCTCTAAAAAGACTTCATAATCTTCATAAACTTCTGTGATCTTTTTAGAAAAATTTTCATCTCTAACTAGGAGTTTTTCACTAAAAATCTCATTAGCAATTCCAACAGGCGTACTTATAGCAACATTTGCATAAAATAATGACTCAAGTAAAACTAGGCTAAATCCCTCACTTTGTGAACTTACTACCACCAAATCAGCACTACTCATTAGCTCATCTATCTCGTCTTTAAATCCAACAAACCATACACGATTTTCAAGTTTCAAGCTCTCTGAAAGAATTTTAAGATTATCTAACTCCTCTCCACTACCGACTATTTCTAAAATATACTCAAATTTCAACTTTGCAACCTCTCTTATAAGCCTATCAAACCCCTTGATTTTATCTAATCTTCCGATTGCAACTATTTTAAAAACCCCCTCTTTTTTAGTCTTACTTTGTATATCTTTTGGCTTTATGCCATTATAAATCAAAAAGGTATTGTCATTATTTATTGATTTTTCAACCTCCCTAGAAACTGCTATCACACTATTTGCTTTATTAAAAATTTTACCTTTTCTGTTGTTGTGCTTTGTAGCGACATATGGTATATTTAAAAATCTCTTTATATATGAGTAAATCTCAGTAGCCTTTGAGCTGTGAGTATGAACTAGATCAGGCTTTAATCTCTTTAAGATGTTATAAATCTCAATCAGCATCAAAGGGTTGTATCTACTTCTTTGAGTGTAGTGTAAAATTTTTACATTTTCGCATAATCTATCCTCGTACAAACACCCCTTTGGAATCAAAGCAAAGACCTTTATTCTACTAGATAGCTCATTTGCCAAATCAACAACAACCTTTTCAGCTCCTCCGAACCCTTTTGAAGCAATAAAAAAGCAAATTTTCATTTTACAACTTATCTGCTATTTTTTTAGCAACTAACAAATGCCCACTTTCATTGAAATGAACACTGTCAAAATAAAGAGCTTTATTGGCTTCAAAATCCTTATAAATCTCTACAATCTCAACATGCTTATACTCCAAAGCAATATCACTCAAAATAGAGTTATATTTTTTTATATCTCTGTTCAATTCTAAAAAATCCAATCTAGGAGCAGTCTCAATAAGTAATACTCTTCTAGAGTTTTTCACAATAAACTCTATATTTTTTTTGTACTCATCTAAGCTAACGACATTTTTAGTTCCAAGCAACTCATTCAACCCAAATCTCTTTGAGATTTTTTTGTATTTTTTTACAATTTTTCGTCCAAATTTTCTAAAGAAATTATCTGGATAGTACAGCACATAAGGGGCGTATTTAAATGTTTTCCAAGCATCAACCAACCCATAGGCCACCACAACAAGCTCAAAATTTTTTTCATAATTATCTCTAAAGTATAAAAGGCCCTCCCTTGAGGTAGTCATAGTATGAGCACAATTTATTACTTTTTTATTAGAAGTTTTCTCAACTAAGCCAATGTAGCTTTTTGAGTCAAATTTATCTGCTCCTAGCATATTGCAGTCACCCAAACCCAAGATCAAGCTAACTCCTCATAAACCATCAAAGTCTTATTGACCATCTGCTCAAGAGAAAAGTTATCTTTTACATAGCCATATCCATCAAACCTCATCCCACTTGCCTTTAGTATCTTTTTTGCCAAATCCTCAGCATCTCCCATTTTAAAAAATAGTCCATTTTCTTCATCTCTAATTATGTCTAAAACTCCACCATGCTCACTAGCTACAACAGGAGTTCCAAGAGCCAAAGCTTCAGCCACGCTTCTTCCAAAACTCTCCGGCTTTTTTGAGCTACTAACAACAACATCGCTCAAGTAGTATATCTCAGCAATCTTTGTTTGGCTACCAACAAACTTGACATTTGCATTTAACTCTTCGGCCAATTTTTTCAACCCATCAAAATACTCCAACTTATCCTCTCTAGCTCCACCTACAACCAACCCCACCACATCATCTTGTATCTTTTGAATCTTCGCAATAGATTTTATAAATGTTTCAAAATCTTTAAGTCCCGTAATTCTTCCAACGCTACTTACAATAAACTTACCCTCTAAATCAAATCTCCTTTTAAACTCCACCATGAAACTACTATCTAAATTATCAGGATTAAACCTAACCAAATCTATCCCTCTAGGTATGACTGAGATTTTACCACTAGGAGTGTTGTAGTGTTTTTGTATATACTCCCTTATCGCTCCACTTACACAGATAACTCTATCGGCTTTGGTCATAATGCGACTATAAAAATTTACACTATTAAAACCATGCACAGTTGAAATCACTTTAAAATCCAAACCTCTCTTTGCAAAAAAGAGCATCCAAGCAGGCACTCTACTTCTTACATGTACTACATCTGCTCTTAGCTCCTTTAAAACCTCTCTAAGCCTATAGATTCTAAGAGGAGCACTCAGTGGATTTTTGCTACAAACATCCACCTCTATATGCTTTGATCCCTCTTTCTCTAATTGCTCTACGAGTTTGCCACCTTTGCTTATGACTACAGACTCTACCCCTTTTTTTACCAACTCTCTAGCTAGCTCAACACAGCCTCTCTCAACTCCACCCTCATTAAGCTCAGGCAAGATTTGTACCACCTTCAAAGCTCAATCCTATCTAAGTACTCTTTATAGCTAAAGTTTCTATCTAGTTCTTTTACTATCTTTGCTAATCTATGGTACTTTGTGTCTTGTTGATTAGATTCTAACTCAATCACCTCTATATTTGCTCTTGAGTTGGCTCTAGCTTCACTGAGCATGCTTGTAGAGTCTATTGTTATGTAGAGATACTCACAACCATTTAAAAAATCTGGCATGGGATTTATCTCTTTGTTTTTAGACCAAATCAAACTATACTCAAACCCATACTCCTCGACAAGCTCCTCTATCTCCTTGGGAGTTCGCCTTGAAGTTGTAACATAGATAGGGGAGTTTTTATGTTTTTTAACTATATCATCAAGTCTCTTCTTGAAACTCTTTTTATCCATTTTAAACACACCATTTTCTCCGCCTATTATAATCCCAACAGCACCACTTTTTATATCGATTATGTTTTTAGGCTCACTTACGCTTAAGCTTATGGGAATTTGAACAATATTTTTCATCTTAGGAGGCCTATCATGCAGATTTGCAACTATATAATCAAACCTGTCAAATTTAAATCCGCTAGGTAGCATAATTGCTACGCATTTTTTGTTAAATTTTTTAGCCAAAAAAATTCCCTCATAGTAAGTACTAGAGCCACAACTCACAACCACATCAAAACTATCTCTTTTGAGATCCAATCCAAACAAATCCATATAAAAATCCAAAAATCCAAAAAGATAACAAAGAGCCTTTTTATAAAAATTTATCTTAATCTCTACTATGTCATAGCCCAAGCCTTTGAGCTTGCAAAAAGCTACAGATTGATTTAAATGACCAGCTTTGCCATCACTCAAAATCAAAGCCCTCATCCAATTCTCCAGCGATTGTGCATCCAAAACCACTGTTCGGGGTACTCTCTTACTACACCCTCTATGATGTTATTGTATTTTTGGGTCATAAGTCTAATCTTCTCTTTTTCATCTTCAACCTCATCAGCCCTATACTCTACAGGCTCTAACACAAGAGGCATATACTTCCCATCACTATCTCTTGGCATAAACACAGGAAGTATTAGAGGATCATACTTTAGTTTCAAAGTTGCTATGGTAGATGTTGTATCAGCCCAACTGTCAAAAAACTTAACCTTTATGCTGCTTTTACCACTACTCTTTTGGTCTATCAACATCCCAACAATTCCACTCTTTTTTAGATGCTTTATTACGCCAATCATAGCTCTATGTTTGTATATATTTACATTACCATACCTCTGTCTAAATGGAGTTGTTATCTTTTTTTCTATTAACTTATTGTTTCCCTCTCTTCCTATACCCATCATTTTGTATCCATTCATTGGAAAAAACTGTGCAGCTACCTCCCAATTTGAAAAATGAGCTGTTATAATCACAACTCCATTTTTAGCACTATTAATGTAATTTTTAAACTTTTTAAGTGCCTCTTCTTTGTTTTTTATCAGATCATTTGGCTCTATCTTACCATTTAGCATCATTATAATCTCAGCTAAAGTTATTGCTAAACTATCATAAGATTTTTTTGCTAATTCTTCAATCTCTTCACTGCTAAGTTTATCACCAAAAGCAAGTTTTAGGTTTTTTTTAGTAAGCAAGCTCCTCCTCTTCTCTATCTTAAAAAAAGCTCTACCTAAAAATCGTGTTATGGCATAAACATAATTGCTTGGTAAAAATTTAAACAACCATAAAAAAACTACAAGTGCATAGTACTCTATCTTCTTTCTCATGGGTAGCATTCTATCTTATTTTTTATAAAGGCTTAATTAGCTAGAATTATGGCACTGACTAAATAGCCCTCATCTACCAATATTCTTATTAACAAAAAACCAAGCAAGTCTATTATCAAGCCATTCATAACTTCTAGCATGTGCTTT
>JALSLU010000061.1 GCA_026988125.1 Sulfurospirillum sp. | reverse complement strand
TGGTAAACCAAGATTACAACTGCTCCAAACTCCCCTAAGCCTCTTCCCCACATCATCAAAGCGCCGTTTATAATCTCTTTTTTTGCATTTGGAATTGTAACTCTTAAAAAAACTTCAAAAGGAGATGCCCCTAATGTTCTTGCGACTTTTTCCAACTTCACATCAACTTTCTTAAAACCCTCTTTTGCTCCATTTATAAGAAAGGTTGAAGATAGAAACATCATAGCTATCATAATTCCCATCTCACTATCTACAAACTTAAGTCCAATAGAGTTAAAAAAATCTCCAAGTACACCTCTTCCAAAAACCATCAAGAGTGCAATTCCTGCGGCAGTATGTGGAATCATTATGGGTATATCTATAAGAGCTTCTACAAAAGATTTACCATAAAACTCATACCTAGCAATTAAGTAAGCCAAAGGAAGCCCTGTGATGCAAACAAATAACATTGCCCAAAAAGAGACCTTCATAGTTAGCCAAATAGCACTAACAACATCTTTCTCTTTTAATGCACTTAAAAGAGCGCTTAAGTCATTGCCAAAGATCATCCTCAAAAGTGGAACCGACAAAAAAAGCAGTATCACCAACCCTAAGCCCATTAAAATATAAAAAAACCAACCTCTAATCATAAATAACTCACATCCGACTCATCAAAGCCTATATAAATTTTCTCACCCCTATTGGCATAACATCCATCATAATCTCTTTTTAAAATCTTTGCAAATATCTGCTCATCTCCTACACTTGCAAAAACTTTATAATGATCTACTATCCCCATACACTCCTCAAGTGTTGCTTCAAAAACATAATCACTGCTAGGTTTGTTTTTTGAAATCCTTATAGAGTTTGGCTCTACACTAAAAAGACCCTCTCCATCTTTTTCTAACATTTTCAAAGGAAGCAAATTTTTAAAACCCAAGAACTTAGCAACCTCGATGCTTTTTGGAGAGTTTAGCACACTATTTGCCTCACCAACTTGTTTTATTTCACCATTCATTACTATGGCTATCTTGTCTGCTAAGTAGCTAGCTTCTCTAAAGTTATGGGTTACATGTATGGTGGTTAGGTTGTATCTTCTATGCATATCTTTTAAAAACTTCATGATAGAATTTCTAAATGTTGGATCAATAGCACTCAAAGGCTCATCAAGCAGCAAAATTTTTGGCTTTAAAAAGAGTGCTCTTGCAATTGCTACTCTTTGTTTTTCTCCACCACTTAAATTTTTTATATCTCTATCTAAAAGCTCTTCAAGTGCTAAAAAATTTACTAAATCTTTTAGGGTCTCATCTTTATTTTCAATCTTTTTGTATTTACTAGAGAAGAGTATATTTTCTTTAACACTCAGATTTGGGAAAAGTGCAAAATCTTGATAAACAAAGCCTATATCTCTGCTCTCAGGAGGTAGTTTAGATATATCTTTTCCATTAAAGATGATCTCACCATCTATATCATAAAAACCAGCAATCGACTCAAGCAGGAGAGTTTTACCACTCCCGCTTCTACCTAGCAAAACAAAATACTCTCCCTCATCAACCTTGAAACTTATGTCTTTTAAAGAAAAATCTTGAATCTTGAAGTTAATATTTTTTACACTAAAAAGGCTCATTATCTTCCTAGTATGCTAGCATCACCACTAATTACAGGTGGGTTTATAACGCCTTGTCCATTTTTTTTCATAATCGCTTGACCCTCAGGGCTTAGAACAAAATTTACAAACTTAACTGCACCATCTTTGTTTATTGGAAGTTTATCATTCTGAACTACAGTTATGCCATATACCATAGGAGCTCCCTTTTTAACTATCCAACTACCTGGTTTTTTACCATTTATTTTAAATGTTGCTTGCTTGTAAAAGTCTTTGTATTTGTTACTCTTTAGAGATACCTCAGGTGGCAAAGTTATATACTTAAGACCATGTTGCTTCGCAACTGATTTGTATATGTACAAGTAATCATAAGCACCAGCTTCCAAGAGTCCAAGAAGATCAGTCTCTTTTGGTCTAACAATAACCTTAGCTTTATTCTCTTCACCATTTTGGTAACTCTCACCATATCCAAACAATTTATCAAAAAACTTTGGCTCTTTGTAGTAAATCTCTGCTAATTGAGTAACAAGCATAGATCGATAACCACAAGGGTCCATGTTTGGATTGGAGTGGCCCACTTTTACTCCATCTCTTAAAAATATCTTTGTCCAATTGTTTGAATTTATCTCATTGGCATACTTTGAATGATTAGTATATGCAATTGCCATCTCATTGGTAACAAACTGTGCATTAAATTTTGCAAAATCTGGTATGAGAAGATTGTCTATAACCTTATAATCAGCACTTGCCATAACATCTGCAGGTTTACCAATGTCGGTAATCTTTCTTGCAGCTGCCCTACTACCACTTGCCTCTCTAACTACATCATACTTAGGGTACTTTGCCTCAAAAGCTTTCTCTATCTCACTAAATGGAACACTCAAACTCCCCGCATGAAATACAACCACTTTATCCTTAGCAAAACCTAATGTTGCAACTAAACCTAACGCTAAAACTAATTTTTTCATTAAAATCTCCTTTGAAGGGGTCAGGGCTAAACT
The DNA here is from genome assembly GCA_026988125.1 of Sulfurospirillum sp. Classification (GTDB taxonomy): domain Bacteria; phylum Campylobacterota; class Campylobacteria; order Campylobacterales; family Sulfurospirillaceae; genus Sulfurospirillum_A. The sequence goes on along the minus strand of JALSLU010000061.1, from coordinate 223 downwards.
CTAAACTTTTTTCTAAAAAGTTTAGAGTTTAGCCCTGACCTCTAGTCTCAGCCCTGATCCCTAGTCTCACCTCTTATTTCGAGGCTTCAAAAACAGCTCTTTAAACCTCTCATTTGCATACTCTTGAATCTCTTTTTCTAGCTCTCTGTATGCACCTATAAACTCCTTTGCCCTTAGTGTTAACTTGCTTCCTCCTGTATCTCCACCCCCTTTTTGAGTTTCA
>JALSLU010000060.1 GCA_026988125.1 Sulfurospirillum sp. | reverse complement strand
CCTCCAAAAAGAGTAGGTTCATTTGAGTTAAATGGTAAAGCACTCAAACAAGATAGCAAAAACATGGAGTTCGTCCATAGTGCAGGCTTTTTTGCTGTTGCTAAGAGTGAAAAGTGCATGAGAGAGTTTTTGAGTAATATATAAAAGGGTTGATGTGGCAAAGGTATTAATTAGTTCACTTGGAACAGGAAGTATAAACAAAGATAGTGACGAAGACTATAAAAAAACAATATATAAGATTGATGGTAAAGAGTACCCCGAAGTATTAACATCTAAAGTACTTATAGAACATCTAAAAATTGAAAAAGTATTTTTTATTGGAACAAACAAATCAATGTGGGACAACATTTACTATCATTTTAATGGAGAAGATGAGAACTATCTTGATACTTTAAGTCAAAAAAAAGAAAAAGGGTTAAGACTAGATGATTTAAAAGAAGTTAACAGTTGTCTTGATAATTATCTAAAAACAGATAGCTCGAAATCACTTTTAATAGAGTATAAAGATAATAACGAGGATGAAGTCTGGAAAAATTTTGAGTACTTACTTGAGATAAAAAACTATCTTAAAGATGAGGATGAAATTTATTTAGATATAACACATGGTTTTCGATATATGCCAATCTTAAATATATTTTTACTGGAATTTTTGACTACTTTTGCTACACCAAAGATAAATATTAAAGGTGTTTTTTATGGAATGTTTTCAGATAAATACTCCGAAATAATAGATTTTAAAATATTTTTTGATTTGCTAGAATGGTCAAAAGCAGTACATATGTTTAAACATAATGCCAACGCAGATAAATTAATATTATTACTTTCTCAAGATAGCGATCACAATGATGTTGCAAAAGTACTTACTCAGTTTAGTAATAATTTACAATTAGCCAATATGTCATCTTTATGGCAGTTTATAAAAGATGCGAATAAAAAAGTAAAAGCTTTAAAAAACTCTAACAATAAAATTATTCAGCTTCTTTCTGATGAACTTGTGGATATAGTACAAAAATTAGATCAAGAAACACAAAGTAAATTTCAATTTGAGTTATCTAAATGGCTATATGAAAATAAAAATTATGCTCTTTCCTATATAGCTTTATATGAAGCTGTGATTACTCGTTCTTGTGAAATAAAAAAGTTTGACATAGATAATCATGATCAAAGAGAAAAAGCTAAAAGAAGTATTGGAAATGATAAATATGGAAAATATTTTTACACAAAATATGACAATTCTATATCTCAAATAAGAAATAGCATTGTTCATCAAAGTAACGAAAGAACATCCTCAGTCAAACCAGATATAGAACGGCTATCTAAATTCTTTGATACATTTAAAGAATATTTTAATAACTAAATTACAAGGACTACATAAATGGCAACAGATAAAACAACACTTCAAAAGTACACTTTTCTTTTAAAAGAGTTTAGTAATGCTCATAACAAAACACTCACTGCGTACGATGAACATTTAATAGATGAACTTGGCGGCTTGGACCCTAAAAGTATTGGAAGGCTTCTTGATGAACTTGAAGCAGAATTTCCAAATATAGAAAAATTTATGCAAGGAAAACGAAAGGCTTATAAGCTTATAAAACCTATTGATGTACTAGAAGAAGCACTTGGAACTCATGGAAACCTAGGGATACTTTTTAGTATGGTGAATGAATCTGATCCAGATATGCTTCAAGAGCTAGAGCACTATACAAAAAAAGCAAACACGATATATAGGTTTATTAGTTCTCCTTTTGAAGATCTTTTAAGTATTGAACAAAAAGATATTTTTAGAAGAATTAAAACTGCGGTAGAATATAGAGAGTACAGAAAAATCAAGTTTATTGGTGACAAGGAAGCACAGGATAACCTTAAGTGTTTAAAGCTTGTATTTGTTGATGGCAACTGGTACTTAGTATATATTAATAGTGAAGATCTACTTAAGTTAGGTCGTATAAATTTTATTGAGAGTGTTGAGTATGCCTCTAAAATGGAAACTTTTCAACTTCACTTAGTAAAAGATCACCTTAATTTTATAGATAATGAACTGCAAAACTCACTTACTCTTTACGGAGAAGAGAAAAAAACTGCTCTCATAAAAGCAACTCCGCTCATCGCAAAATACTTTAAAGAAGATATGAAAAAGTTTCTCTCTTCTCAAAAATTCATTAAAGAGTTAGAGGATGGGAGTGTAATTTTCACATTAGAGTACACACAAGCCCTTGAAATACTCCCATTTATTCAAAAATGGATGCCAGATCTAACTATTCTTGAGCCACAAGAGCTAAAAGAAAAGTTTATTAGAAAACTCCAATCCTCCATAAATAATCACAACTGAACCCTGATGTGGCTACACTTATTCATACTCAGAATATTTAGTAATTCTGAGATAAAATATCAGTATGAATAAGGATAAGAAGAAGATGAGAAACAGTAAATATACAAGAGAATTTAGAGATTCCAGTGTGCAGTTAGTAATAAATTCCGATGAATCAACAGCAAAAATTGCAAAAGATTTAGATGTTAATGAGAAGACCCTTTACAATTGGGTAAGAGAATACTAGGTGCCCCTTGAGGGTATAAAAAGAGCAATAATATTCCTATAGCACCAAGAGCTGGCTTTAGCAAAAGTAACAACATCAAAGAGACAGCAGAAGAAGAGAATAAACGCCTGCGTGCAGAAAATAAACTGCTCAAACAAGAGCGAGATATACTAAAAAAGGCAACAGCGTATTTCGCCAAAGGAACTCTGTGAAATATGCGTGGATACAAGAACATTCAAATGAGTTTCAAATAACAGTAATGTGCAGAGTATTTAAACTTGACAAAGCA
>JALSLU010000059.1 GCA_026988125.1 Sulfurospirillum sp. | reverse complement strand
TGAAGAGATAGAGGAGAAGAGTGCGAAAGAGCTTCTAAGTGATGTAGATGGAATTTTGGTTGCTGGTGGATTTGGTCATAGGGGAGTTGAGGGTAAAATAGAAGCAATAAAATTTGCTAGAGAGAGTAATATGCCATTTCTAGGAATATGTTTAGGGATGCAGTTAAGTCTTATAGAGTTTGCAAGAAATGTTTTGGGTTTAAGTGATGCTACATCAGTTGAATTTGATAAAGAGACAAAAACGCCTATAATATATCTTATAGACAACTTTTTGGATGCTTCTGGAAATGAGCAGGTTAGAACTCATAAAAGTCCTCTTGGAGGAACAATGAGACTTGGATCATACCGATGCAATACAAAGCCAAACTCTCTTTTAAGAAGGGTTTATAATAATCAAAAGGTAATTTTTGAGAGACATAGACACAGATATGAAGCAAATCCAAAGTACAAAGAGCAGTTTGAGAAGGCTGGTATGATTATAAGTGGTGAGAGTGAAGGGCTTATAGAGGTTGTTGAAGTTAAAGATCATCCTTGGTTTTTGGCAGTTCAATTCCATCCAGAGTTTACTTCAAGGCTTACCTCACCAAATAGGGTACTACTTAGTTTTTGTGAAGCATCTTTAAAAAATATACAAAATGGGTAGGATTTTAACAAAAGAGGATGTAAAACAAATTTTACAAGGTAGATTTAAAGAAGATACCTGTACTCGTCTAAAAGATATCCCTAGTCCAGGTCTCTTTAAAGATATTAAAAAAGCGTCCCGTAGAATTAAAGAGGCTATTGAACTAAATCAAAAGATTGCGATTGTGGGGGACTATGATGTTGACGGTGTAGTCTCTTCGGTGATTTTGAGTGAATTTTTTGATGATTTGGGTGTTGAGTATGAGCTTGTTATACCCAACAGATTTAGTGATGGATATGGTTTAAATCCTCAAATTGTTCAAAGAGTCGATGCAAAAGTTATAGTTACGGTAGATAATGGCATAAGTGCGTTAGAAGCTGCACAAATTTGCAAAGAGAGAGGAATTGATCTGATAATCACAGATCATCATAGTGTACCAGCTTGTATACCTAATGCTTATGCCATTGTTAATCCAAAACAGCAAGATTGCACCTTTCCAAATTCTGAAATTTGTGGTGCTCAAGTGGCTTGGTATCTTGTTGCTTCTTTAAAAGAGAGTTTAAAGATTAGATATGACTTAGCTAAATTTTTAGATCTTTTGAGTATTGCTATTATGGCAGATATGATGGAGCTTAAAGATATAAATAGAGTGATGACTCAAAAGGGCATACAAGCTCTAAATTGTTCAAAAAGAGTATCTATTCTTGCTATAAAAGAGTATTTTTCTAAAGATAGCATTGAAGCAGATGATATCTCGTTTCTTATTGCTCCACTTATAAATAGCTCTGGTAGAATGGAAGATGCAATCTACTCATATGAGTTTTTAAAATCAAAAAGTTTTGAAGACGCTATAGAAAAACTTGAGTATATAGTGCACTTAAATAACTGTAGAAAAGATGAAGAGAAGATTTTATTTGAAGCTTCATTAAAACAGATCAAAGATGATGATAATATCATAGTAGTATGGGGAGAGGAGTGGCATGAGGGAGTTATTGGGATTGTTGCTTCAAGATTAGCTAAAAGATTTAAAAAACCCGCGGTAGTATTTTGTATAAAAGAGGATGAGGCAAAGGGTAGTGCTAGAAGTGTTGGAGAGATAGATATACTAAATCTTATAAAATCAAGTGAGGATATTCTTTTAGGGTATGGGGGACATAAAGGAGCAGCTGGTGTTGCAATAAAAAAGGAGAATCTGACACTCTTTAAGAAACAGCTTTTAAGTGCCTCTAAGAATCTAACTACGGAGGAGTTTGAAGAAAATAGTGATATCCTTGGTGAGATACTTTTAAAAGATGTTGATTTTGAACTTTTAGAGATTTTAGAAAAATTTGAGCCATATGGTCAAAAAAATCCAAAACCAAATTTTATTTTAAAAAACTTAACAATCAAGATAGATAGGATCATAGGTAGAGATGGAAGGCATTTAAAACTAATTTTGCAACACTCAAACCATACGATAGAGGCACTTTTTTTTAACTATGATAAACCAGTTAAAAGAGGAGATGTGGTAGAAATTGTATGTAGTATTTCAAAAAATCTATACAGAGGCTTAGTGACACCGCAACTTTTGATAAAAGAGTTGGTAAGCACCTAATTAGAGGTGCCCTTAAGCCTTCCCATCTTTAATAGGAACAAAGAGACACTCATCTAATTCAACTTTTTTAAGGCTGTCGCCCTCTTTTATAAATTTTGTGATTATCTGCTTATCTCCTTTTTGAATTGGAGCTACCAAGATACCTCCTGTTTGAAGTTGCTCTGTGATTTGGTTTGGGATTTTAGCTATGGAGGCTGAGAAGAGGATTCTGTCAAATGGTGCAAACTCTCTCCAGCCATTTTGTCCATCATCAAAGCGAGTGTGAATGTTATAAACTTGAAGTTTTTTAAACCTCTCTTTTGCCTCCATAAGAAGTCTCTCAATCCTCTCTATACTAAAGACTCTTCTTATAAGTTTGCTTAAAATCAAAGCTTGGTAACCACTGCCACAGCCAATCTCAAGAACACTATCGGCACCTTTTGGCTCTAGTGCTTGAGTCATTTTAGCAACACTTAGAGGCGAGCTTATCCATTGGTCTGCTGCCATTGGAAGGGCATCTAGCTTATAAGCCTGCATAGAAAATCCTCTAGGAACAAATAGCTCTCTATCTGTTGAAGCTATGGCTTTGTAGATTTCATCATCTAAGTCTATTTTATCTCTTATCTCATCTG
>JALSLU010000058.1 GCA_026988125.1 Sulfurospirillum sp. | reverse complement strand
ACTGACCTTACGCACCATAAGATACCCTGAGTGGTTTTTGTGGCATTTGAGTGCAAGGCACACCGACGAGTCATAGCCGTAGCTATGGTGAGGAGGTGTAACACCGTAATCAAGTGCCACAAAAGCCACCCGAAGGGCAAAAGAGAGAGTATCCTACTGACTTCGTTACAAAACTTCCACCATAGCTACGGCTATGCCAAAAGCTTTGTGCCTTGCATTAGAATACTCTCTCTTTTGCTCAGGGCATCTTATGGTGCGTAAGGTCAGTTATACAATAGGATTTACTAAAGTAGTGCTTATAGCCTACTTTAGGGTGTTGCAAAAAATCTGAGCCTAACTAAAGGGCACCTCTAAAAGATTAGGTCACAGGTGCTAATTTGGTGAATCCTATTGCTTAATTAAAGTTTAACGATTATTGAAATTTAATTCTTTATTAGTTACAATTTTCAAAATTTATAAAAAAGGAGAGTTTATGCCATTTATTGAATCTATACTTGGAAATGAGGATGAAATAGAAGTTATAAAAGAGAGCAAAGATAGTGATGATTTTTCCAAAGAACCTAAAAAATCTTCAGATTTTTCAACAACTCTAAACAAAGTCGCATCAACTCTCTTAAGCTCCACTAGCGATGGTCTAAGCGCTATTGAAGAGTTAAAAACTACTATGGAAAGCATAGCAGCTGCAAGTGAAGAGAGTGCAGGGGCAAGTGAAGAGAGCTTGGGTGCAGTAAATAGCATAAAAGAGAATTCTAGTAGAATTTTGAAACAAAGCAAAGAGTCTGCTAAAAGCATAAACTTTCTAGAAGAGTCCATAAAAAACTCAGCTCAAAAAATTGATGAATCAGCTGAAAATATGCTTAAAATTGCCACAAGTGCAAAAGAGGTAGCTCTAGTTGGAGATAGACTAAGCAGTGCGGGAAAAGAGATATCTAAAACTGTAAACCTTATTACGAAACTAGCCAAAAAGACATCTCTTTTGGCACTTAATGCTGCTATAGAGGCTACTAGGGCTGAAGAAGAAGGTAAATCATTCTCTGTTATCGCCAAAGAGATTAGAGCGCTATCATCCAAATCTACAAACTACTCAGATGAAATTAAGACAATTGTTAGCTATATCCAAAAAATAGTGCTTAGCGTTCAAGATAAAATCATACATGTAAAAGAAAATATAGAATCCTCAAGCAAAAATGCAACTCAAAATGCCCAAAATATGACAAATTTGGTCGAGAGTTTAATTGAAACTGTAAAAGAGGTTGAGCTATCACTTGAGGAGTTTAAAGAGTTAGATGAAGAGATAATGAAGATGCAACAAGCTAGTGAAACCATAGCAAGTGCCGCAGAGGAAAGTGCTGGAGCAGTTAGCGAGATAACTCAAACAATCACCATGCAAGTTACTGCATTTGAGCAATCAAATAGTGCTGCTAAAATGTTAGAAGATTTAGCTAAAAAAATAGAAAACAACAGTGAAGATGAATCTCTCATAAATGATTTAGCAAGTGCTGCAGAAGAGTTAAGCTCTGCCATAGAAGAGATAGAAAACTCTATGAAACAGAGTATTGTAGCTCTATCTCAAATCGAAGAGGCTGCAGAGATATCAAAAGATGATGCAGACAAAAATGCCTCAATCGCTCATAGAGCTACAGTAATTGTTCAAAATGTATCTCAAAGAGTTGCTAATGTAAATGCTCACATCAAAGAGATTAAAGAGAGTTTTGCAAAAAGTGTGAAGAGCATAGAGGATGCAGGAGTAGATTCCAAAGAAAATCTAAAAAATACATCAACCCTTTTAAGTGAAGTAAAAGAGGTTAAACAAAGCATTAGAGTCTTAAGAAAGATCATAAGAAAGATTGAGCTAACCATAGTTCAAACTGCTGCATTATCTATAAATGGATCAGTTGAAGCTATGAGAGTTGGAGAGTTAGGAAGTGGATTTTCAGTTGTTAGCTACGATATAAGAAATCTAGCACAGAGTTCTGAGACAAGTCTGGATCAGATAAATGACATTGTAGATAACTTAGATGTTGAAACTGAAAACATAATCGAAGCCATAGATAAGATGCAAATTTTTGGACTCAAAGAGGCAGATGCGATTGTAAGCATTACTGAAGAGATGGCTAAAAATACAAGATCAATAAATAAGGTTGTTAAATCTTTTATAGAAGTTAGTAACAACCTAGAGCATATACAGACCTCTTTGAGTGAGGCAAGTGTTGGTGCAAAAGAGACTCAAAGTGCCGCAGAGCTATCTTTAAACAATGTAAAAGAGTCTAAAATAGCAGCAGAACATATAACAAAAATTTCAGAAGATATGGCTGAACATGTAAATGAGCTCATAGAGGTAGCATCTGCTATGAAGGAGTCTTAATGAAATCCTCAGTAGTAGAATTTAAACTTTTTGATGAACATTACTGTTTTAATGCAGACATAGTTGAATATATTTTTGATTTAGAGGAGTATAATAGACTAAACAGCATATATCCTTCAGTTATTGGGTTGGTTAAGCACAATTTTGATGTTATGCTTTTAATCGATACTGCAAAACTCTATAGCAACAAAGAGCTAGATTTCAATAAAGAAAAAAGTGTAATTGTTATAAAAGATGAAGAGGGACATAAGTATGCGATGGTTGTTGATGAGGTGGTGAAGCTTGATGAGTATGAGATGGTGGTTCCCTCGGTTGAGCTGAGCTCCGAAGAAGTTATCATTAGACACTATAAAGATAGTAATAGGATTATCAATGAGATCTATCCTATAAATCTTATAAAAAAGGCTAAAATTGCACCTTTTAGCCCTTTGGACATAAATGAAACTCAAAAGAGCAAGAAAGATTTTAAAAATGTAAAAAACTTACTTCTTTTTGAGATAGACAAAACTCTGTACGCAATAGAGACTAAATTTGTAAAAGAGGTTTTACAAAAGAGTACCAAAGAGTTTGAGTTAAGTTCACAAAGTAAAATTAGAGCTACAATACCCATAAGAGATAGAATTGTAGCAATAGCCTCGCTAAAAAAGCCAACTTCAAGTGAAACTGATCTTATCATAACAAAGATAAACAAAGAGCTTGTCGCCTTTGAAGCAGATTGTGTTTATGACATAGAACAAGTTAAAATAGACAGAATTACACAAGATAGTGAACAAAATGAGATTTTTGGCTTTTACAATTACAAATCAAAAGTTGTAGCAATTATAAATGTTGAATTCTACTTTAAAAAAAGACAAAATGAACAAGAAGCTAAAGTAGAAAAAAATGAAGATAGTTTAAATAAGCTTGAGTATCTTCTTTTTAAGGTTGGTGGTAAAAAGTTTTGTATATCTATGAAATATGTAAGGCAAGTAGTAGATAGTGAATCTCTAAACAAAACTGATTCATCTTCTATCATAAAAAATCCAAATGTCTCTTTTATAGCAACTTGGAATCATCAAGCAATTGAGGTTTTAGATTTGAAAAACATCTTAAACATCTCTTCTAGCAGGAGTGATTTTGAGACAATTTTCATAGAAATAGATAAAAACTGCATTGGATTTATGGTGGATGAGATAGAAAATATAGCATACTTGGAAAAGAATCAAGTAAGTATCGCAAATGATGATAAAAACATAATAGGTGGTGCAATTATCTATAAAGATGAGCCTATTCTTTCTCTAAATGAAAAATTTTTAATAAATTTAGGGTAGAAAATGGTTGCAAAAAAGAAAATCTTAGTAGTTGATGACTCTGCGGTAATTAGAAGATTTCTTATAAGACTATTTGAAGATGCGGGCTATAGTGTAGATTTTGCTAAAAATGGAAAAGAGGCTCTAGAAAAACTAAAACAAGAACACTTTTCACTAGTAACTTTAGATATACAGATGCCTATCTTAGATGGTATCTCTACTCTAAAAAAGATCATGGAAGAGAAGCCAACAAGAGTCCTTATGATAAGCTCATATACAAATGACTCTGCAAAACTGACATTTGAAGCTTTGGACTTAGGTGCAATAGACTATATACCCAAACCAAAAAACTCTCTAGAGATAGCTAAAATATCGGATGAAATTTTACAAAAAGTAAAAAGTGCACTTTTAGTTGTTCCAAAAAAATTGGCTAAATTTCAAGATAGCTTCAAAGATAACTATACAACAAAGATAGACTCCGACATAAATATGAGATTTGTTCTCATAGGTGCTTCAACTGGTGGTCCAAGGCTGATTGAGCAGATATGCAAAAATCTTCCACCTAACTATCCACATGCACTCTGTGTTGTTCAGCATATGCCAACAGAATTTACTGCAAACTTTGCAAAAAGATTAAACACTATTTCAAAAGTAGAGGTCTTGGAGGCAGATTTAGGAGTCGAGCTAAAAGCCTCAAGAGTTATAATTGCAAAAGGTGGCAAGCATCTACACTTTAGAAAAAAACTAACCAAATACACTTGCATGCTCACACCAAATACAAATAATAGATTCTTTGTTCCATCAGTGGATGAAATGTTTTTTAGTGCACTTGAGACACTGCCTTGCAAACAAATTTTAGCAGTAGAGTTAACCGGAATTGGAGATGACGGAGCAGATGGTATGGTTGCTTTAAAAAGGGCTGGAGCTTATACTATAGCAGAGAGTGAAAAAAGTGCAGTAGTTTATGGTATGCCAAAAGAGGCAACTCTTAGAGGTGGAGCTACAAAAGTTTTGGATTTTGATGATATTTTAGAAGAGATAATCAGGTATGGACAATGAAGCTCAATAAAAATGAGTTGGAAAAAATCTCAAACTTCATCTATAAAGAGAGTGGAATCTCCCTAGATAGCGAAAAACTAAAGAGGTTACAAAGAAAAATTGAGTCAATCTTCAAAAAACACAACTTTGAAAACTTTTCAACATTTTATCATAGACTTCGATTTTTAAAAGATGAAGAGCTTATTGAAGAACTTATAAATAGCATAACTATTAATGAAACATACTTTTGGAGAGAACCAAAACAATTTGAAATTTTAGCAAAAGAGATCCTTCCAAAGTTTATAAATACTCAAAAAGAGTTAACACATGTTAGAATCCTAGTAGCCCCTAGCTCAAGTGGTGAAGAGCTTTACTCTATAATGATTGCAATACTAGAACAAAATGGACTTATAGAGAAGCTAAACATAGAGATGGTTGGTATAGATATAGACTCTTCAATGATTTTAAAAGCAAAAAGTGGCATCTACTCAAAAAGAAGCGTATCAAAACTACCAACTCATCTAGTAGAGAAGTATTTTAAAAAAATCAATAATTTTTATCAAATAGATAAAAACTTAGTCAAAGTAGCAAAATTTTTAAAAGCAAATATATTTGAAGAAAATTTAGAATACACTCTTGGAAAGTTTGACATAATATTTTCTAGAAATATGTTAATTTATTTTGATAAAAATAAAAAACTTCTATGTTTTGAGCAGTTTTATCAGCTTCTAAAAGATGATTCTTACCTGTTTTTAGGGCATGCAGATGCAAACCACATAGACAAAACAAAATTTATACCTCTAAAAAATGCTCACCATATCTACAAAAAAGCTACACTTTAGTATAATAGTGCAAAAGTATTGAGGGTAGAGCTTGAGTGAAGTTGTAAGCAAGATTTTAAATTCTAAAGATAAATTATTGACTGAAATCTATTTTGAACTACAACTCTACTTTGAGCAAAAATATGGTAAAAATAGTGTTGTTTTAATGGAAATTGGAAGTTTTTTTGAAACTTATGAAGTCAATAACGAGACTCACCAAATAGGAAAAGCAAAAGAGATTAGTGAGCTTTTAAATATACAGCTTACTAGAAAAAATAAAAACATTATAGAAAACTCCATACAAAACCCACTTCTAGCTGGAGTCCCTTCGGTCTCTCTTGAAAGATACTTAAATCGAATTATCCAAACTAAAAAATATACAATCATAATAATCAGACAAAAGGGTGAGCCTCCTCATGTAAAGAGGTATCTATCGAACATTATTAGTCCTGGTACAAACTTTGAGTATTTATTAGAATCTAGCGAAAACTACTTAGTTTCACTACTTATTGACTCAAATCATAACATATTTTCAGTTGGATATAGTGCGATTGATGTAACTACAGGGAAAACTATGATCAATGAAATTCATGGGACTAGAGAGGATAAAACATTTGCACTTGATGAAGTTTTCAACCTTCTTCAAACATATAAAACAAGTGAAGTAGTCTTAACTTTCAACAGTGAAAACATAGATAAAGAGTGGATAAAAAGCTACCTAGAGATTGAAAATTTACATCACTCTATCAACAAAAAAAGGGCAAAGATTAATTATCAAAATGAGCTATTTGAAAAGATTTACTCAATCCGCTCACTCCTTACCCCTATAGAGTTTTTAGATTTAGAGAGATATCCATACGCAAGTGAGTCTTTAGCTATTTTATGTGATTTTATAATAGAACATGATGAAAACATTGTAGAGAAAATGAGTCGTCCAATACTACTTGGAAATAAACGCTACATGTACATAGGAAACAATGCACTAGAACAACTAGGCATAATTTCCAAAAACCCAAATGAGATGACACTTTTAAACCTTATTGATCAAACTTCAACTGCCATAGGAAAAAGGCTTTTAAAAGAGAGGCTACTAAACCCCATATGCGATATAAAAACACTTAATGAGAGGTTTGATTTAACTGAGCAACTTCTAAATGATTATAAAAAGTTTGAAGTAGCCTTAAAACAGGTTTATGATATAGAAAGAATCTTAAGAAGAATCCAATTAAAAAAACTACATCCATTGGAGCTTGACTATCTACATACATCTTTAGAGTCCATCTTAAGCATATTTAAAGAGGTACAATTTAAAAAGATACCTACACCAAAAAATCTATATGATGAGTGCGAGGAGTTACTTAAAATCTTACAATCAACCTTTTTACTAGATGTCTGTGCAAAATTTAGAAAAGAGCAAATTGATGAGAATCTATTTGTTAAGGGAGTTCACCCTCAAATCGATAAAATCATCTCCAATAAAGAGGCATCTTTAAAAAAGATTCACCAAATTGCTACACATGTAGAGAGCTTCTTTGAAGATAGTAGTAAAAATAGCGTAGTTATTGGATACTTGGAGAGCGAAGGTTACTACATAAGTTTAACTAAAAATAGATTTTACATCATAAAAGATAAACTTTTAACCTCTTTTGTTAGTTTAAATAATGAGCACTATTTTTTTAAAGATTTTAACTATAAAGAGTTAAAAAATTCAGTTAAAATTACCTCTGAATTAACCGAAGAAATTTCAAAAGAGATAAGCTTAGCAAACCAAAAGATGATTTCTTTAGTTAAAAAGAGATTTGATGAAAGTCTAGAAAAGATAGAAACTATGTTTTCTCACACTTTAGAGCAACTCATAAGCTTTATTGGCACTCTTGATGTAGCCATTTCAAATGCAAAGTGTGCAAATCTATTTAACTATACAAGACCAGAGATTTTAGAAAGTAAAGAGGAAAGATTTGTAGAAGCTATAGCTCTAAGACACCCACTTATAGAATCTAGAGAGGAAAATGGAATCTATATTCCAAATGATCTAATCTTAGGCAACATTCCAAAAGATATAAGCCATGATCATATCATGTTAGAAGAGTTTAGTGAAGATGAGATAAAAGGTATGCTTCTTTATGGAATCAACTCCAGCGGAAAATCATCTTTTATGAAGTCTTTAGGAATCAGTGTTATAATGGCTCAAGCAGGCTTATTTGTGCCTTGCGCCTCATTAAAGTTTAATGTTTTCGATAAAATATTTACAAGAATTGTGAGTCATGACAATCTATACAAAGGTCTCTCAACCTTTACAATAGAAATGCTGGAATTAAAAAATATATTTAACAGAGCAACAAAAAATTCACTTATTTTAGGAGATGAGATAAGCCATGGAACTGAAACTGGCTCAGCCCTAGCCATAGTAGCAAGTGCTATATATAAACTATATAAACAAAACTCACTATTTGTTTTTGCAACCCATCTGCACCAGTTGAGTGAAATTGGAGAGCTAAAAAATCTAAAAAAAATCATATATATGCACTTAGCAGTAAGCTATGATGAAAAAGAGGATAAACTCATATATAACAGAAAGCTGGCACTTGGAAGTGGTAGTAGCCTATATGGACTTGAATTTGCAAAATCTCTACACATGGACGAAGAGTTTATAAAAAAAGCATATGAAATTAGAGAAGATATATCAGGTCAAAAGAGTGAACTAAAACTCCTAAAAAAGAGAAAGAAAAGCAAATACAACAAAGATATACTTCTTAGCAAGTGTGCTCTATGTGATGAATCTGTAGATGATGTACATCACATCACACCACAAAACCAAGCAAATAAGCATGGCAACATTAACCATTTTCATAAAGATCACAAATACAATCTCATACCTCTATGTAAAAAACATCACAAGATGGTTCATGATGGGAAAATAATAATACAAGGCTTTATTATGACCCAAGAGGGACTAAAACTTCACTATTGGCAAAACGACTAGCCTTTAAAAATTTTTCAGTTTCAGAAAAACAAAGGGGTTCTCCATACAAATAACCCTGTCCCTCATAACAACCTAATTTCTTTAAAAAGTTATGCTGCTTTTTTGTCTCTATACCCTCGGCAATAACTCCCAATCGTAAACTTTTGCTCATTGCTATAATGGTACTTGTGATTGCAACATCATCACTATTTTGCGGTATATCCATTATGAAGGCTCTATCTATCTTTAGCTTATCTACAGGAAGCTGTTTTAAATAACTCAAAGATGAATATCCTGTTCCAAAATCATCAATTGAGAGGACAACTCCAATCTCTTTTAATCTTTTAAAAAGCTTAATGGACTCCTTTGGATTTTCCATAATATAGCTTTCAGTTAGTTCTAACTCTAAAAAACGACCATCCAAGCCACTTCTTTTTAAAACATCTACAACTATTTCATAAAAATTATCCTCTTTAATCTGAACAGCAGACACATTCACCGCCACTCTTCCATGAAATAGTTTTTTATTATGAAGCCTCTTTATATCTTTACAAGCTTGTAATAAAACTTGCTCACCTATATCTAAAATCTGCTTAGTATCTTCTGCAATTGATACAAATTTATCTGGGAATAAAAGCCCCATTGATGGATGTTTCCATCTAACCAAAGCTTCTAAGCCTATAAGTTTATTGTCTAAAATCGAAACTTGTGGTTGATAATAAACCACAAACTCCTTATGTTTTATAGCCCTATCTAGCTCATTTTTCATAAGCATCTTACTAAATAAATCTTGAGTCATAGACGAGTTATAAAACCTATAGGTATTTCTTCCTGCATCTTTAGCTTCATACATAGCAGCATCTGCATTTTTTATAAGATTTTCTATATTTAATCCATCCTCAGGATATACTGCAACACCAATACTGCATGAAATTTTAAACTTTTGTCCATAAATTAAGATAGGAGTTTTGAATATATCTAAAATTTTCTTCAAAACTGGTTCCAATTTTGAAACATTCATAAAATCTTCAATGATAATTATAAATTCATCACCGCCAATCCTTCCTATGGTATCTTCTTCTCTTAAAGTAGATTTTAATCTATTTGTGACTTCAACTAAAACCTTATCACCATAAGAGTGTCCAAATGTGTCATTAATCTCTTTAAATTTATCTAAATCCAAAAATATAACAGCTACTTTTTTCTTATCTCTCTTTGCCCTTTTAATTGACTGTTCTAAACTTAGATTTAACAAAAGTCTATTTGGTAACTTTGTTAAAATATCATGATGAGCTAAAAATTCCAGTTTTTCTTCAGATTTTTTTCTCATGGAGATGTCTGAAAAGACACAAATATAGTTTAATACATCTTGTTCTTTATCTTTATGAGTACTTACATTTAACCATATAGGTATAAATTTTCCATTCTTTTTTTCTACCCAAATTTCTCCTTGCCAAAACCCATTAGAAGTGATCTCGTATGATATGTTAGTATAGAAGCTATCTTTGTGTCTTTTTGTTCTAAAGTAACCTATGGGTTTTTGTAAAACTTCCTCTTTGGTATAGCCCAAAATTTTTGTAAAAGCACTATTTATAGCTTTTATTTTTGCATTTTCATCGGCAATAACTATCCCCTCTATTGTATTATCAAATACAGCTTTAGACAAAAAAAGCTCTTTTTCAATCCTCTTTCTCTCACTAATATCTTTTACAAAACTCACTATATACTTAATAGAACCCATTTTGTCTCTAAAAGATGCCATACTAACATTTACCCAAACTATAGAGTCATCTTTTGTGATATACCTCTTCTCAAAGTTTACTCTATTTTCGTTTTCTGATAATTCTAAAAGCTTATTTCTGAAAAATATAGATTTTTCTCTATCCTCCTCATAAGTTATATCTTCAGCCTTTTTGCCAACTAACTCACCCTCATTATAACCAAGTAAATTGTGTATAAATTTATTTGCAAAGATTATCTCTCCACTTTTATCAATATAGCCTATACCCATAGCATTTTGATTTACAATTTCTTCTAACATCAGCTCTTTCTCGTAAATTGAGTCGCTCATAAAGTCTATCTGTTGATGTAGTTTCTTGTTTGAAACAAAAAGCTCTGTAAAGTCACTAAGTAAAATTTTTAAAACTTTGGAGTCAAACATTTCAATTGCCCCAATGCTTAACCTATAAAATCTACTCTTTAGTTCTATGTGCTCTTTTATATAACAACGATCATTCTTTAAACACTCTATTGCTTCATCTATTATGCTGCTTGGTAGTATGGAGTCCAGTAAATCATCAACCTCTATTCCAAGCTCTCTTTTAGCAGAACTATTTGCCCAGCTAATAACCTGCTTACCTCCTAAGTCATATGCTTCTATTACTAAATCTTTCAAATTTTCAAATGTCAATTTCTGAAA
Source organism: Sulfurospirillum sp. (assembly GCA_026988125.1). Lineage (GTDB taxonomy): Bacteria > Campylobacterota > Campylobacteria > Campylobacterales > Sulfurospirillaceae > Sulfurospirillum_A. Next base: position 7,275 of record JALSLU010000058.1, on the reverse strand, counting down.
ATTTAACTTCTCTTCTAAAAATTTTGAATAGTTACCTTGAAGATTGTTTAGTATATCTTTTGTAGTTATTATGTAGTCTATAATTTTATGATTTTCATCATATGCTTCTATAACTACCCTTCTAATTCTTTTTTTTCTCATCAAATCTATACAATCTCTAATTGAAGAGTTTATAGAAAGCTTTTGGAGTGGAGTTCTCATAAATTTTTCAACTTTTTGATTTTCATCTACTCCATTTCTTATAAGTGTTACTATATCACTTTTTGTAATAATCCCTATAGATTTTTTATTTTTGCTAATCAAGACTGCATCAAGCATGTTTTCTTTCATATACTCAACAGCAAAACCTAACGACTTATTTATGTCAACACTAAAAGCTTTTGAATCATTTAAAACAATTTCATAAATTTTAAATGAGCTATCTTTGTTTTGCGCGTCATAAGCAAATACAACATCCTCTTGCTCTATTACTCCTAAAAATTTACTATTATCATCGATAACAACTATCTTTTTTACGCTATGATCTATAAAAAGGTTTAGGACATGCTCAACTGTTCTGTCTTTATGTGCTTTTACAAGCTCTTTAGATGAAAAATCATAAGCCAATGATTTAGAAAAATCGATATCTTTTCCATATAGCATCAATAAATCAGTCTCAGTTAAAATTCCAACAGGAAATTCCTTCTCATCAAGTAAAACTATGTAGTGTAGATGCAACTCATACATCTTATCTATAACATCTTGAAGAGTTGCATCTTTGTATAGCGTATCGTCTCTTTGTTTATAAAATTGTTCCAATATCATAGTAGTAACTGTTTTTCAATCTCCTCTTTTTTCTCTTTTGAGCACAACTTCTCTACCAATGTAAGAGCAAATTTCATAGCACTTTTTGGTCCATTTGATGTTATTATGTTTTGATCGCATACAACATCAGCTTCAGGATTGTATCTGCTATCATCAATTTGCTTCTCAAAAGATGGATAACAAGTATATGAGCTTTTCAATACACCAGCCTCAGCCAATGCTATAGGAGCTGCACAGATTGCTCCAATTAGCTTTCCATCATGATCCATTTGACCCAAAATTTCTTGTACCTTTTTACTCTCTTTAAGATTTGTACTTCCAGGAAGTCCGCCTGGTAGGACTACCATATCAAACTCACTAGGTTTTACATCATCTATGTGCATATCAGCCTTTATCTCAATCCCGTGAGCACCTGTTATCTGTTTTTTATCAACTCCAGCCATAACAGCCTCAACACCAGCCCTTCTTAATATATCTACTATCGTTATAGCCTCAATCTCCTCAAAACCTACTGCAATTGGGATCAATACTTTTGCCATAGCATCCTCCTTATTTTACCTTTTCAAGATACTCACCCTTAGTGGTATCTACTTTTATAACATCTCCCTCTAAAACATGAAATGGGACTTGCACAACCGCACCACTCTCTAGTGTAGCTGGTTTTTTACCACCTTGAGAATCTCCTTTGAAGTTTGGCGGAGTCTCTACTATCTTTAACTCAACCACTGCTGGAGCTTCAACTCCTATTGGTTTACCATTGTGAAAAAGCATATCTACATTCATACCATCTATTATCCACTTTGCAGCATCCCCAACTTGATCTTTTGTCAATCCAATCTGATCGTAAGTTTGGGTATCCATAAACTGCAACATCTCGCCATCATCATACAAATACTGCATAACTTTATCTTCCAAATCTGGCTTTTCACACTTATCTCCAGCATGAAATGTCTTTTCAATCACTTTGCCATTAGCATAAGACTTTATCTTAACCCTAACAAATGCCGCACCCTTACCTGGCTTTACATGTTGATACTCAACTATTTTGTAAGGAATACCATTTAACTCTATCTTCAATCCCTTCTTAAGGTCACTCATACCTATACTTGCCATCTGTTCTCCTGTAAAAATTTGTACAATTATACACTAAATTAATTAGAAAGTAGTTTAAGGCGATCTCAAAATATTATTATACATTTTACCGTATAAAACATACTTAATTATTTATTTATTATGTTTTTTATACTATTATCTATACTTTTTATTTGTATTAATATACAATTTTATTTATATTTTATACTTTTTTATTCTTGTTTAAATATATTTACTGTATAATTAATACATAAAAATAGAGGTATAAATGATGACAAACTTGACCATTATTGAAAAAAGGGCTCTTGAAGAGGTGTTTTTGGTTTTAGAGAGTAGAAAGAAAAAAAAGTTAACACTACTCAGGAAGTATATACTTTTTTATAAATTTAGAAAGATGTTTTTTGCAATAAAGAGATAGCTTGATGCCACTCTTTATTGCCTGATTTTATCTATATTGATCTGGTTCTTTTATGGCTTTTGTACTATCCATCAAAACAGGTATAAAGACCCAAGAGACAATCACTGCTACGATAGTTCCAAAGATTAAAGCAACTCCTAAACCACCAAAAATAGGATCTGTAGTTAGCATAAGCGAAGCTAAAACAATAGTAACTGCTGTTAAAAAGATTGGTTTAACTCTGGTTGCTGTTGAAATTGCAATGGCTCTTCTTTTGTCAATTCCCTTCTCTTTTATCAAAGAGATTGCAAAATCTATAAGCAGTAGAGAGTTTCTTGAGCTAATTCCCATAAGAGATATAAAACCTATAAGTGAAGTTGCAGTCAAAAAGTAGGTTTGCTCACTAAATATATCCATAATCCAGTGACCAACAATCACACCAATTATTGATAAAAAGCTACCTAAAAGCACTATGCCACTAAGTGCAAAACTTTTATAGTAAACAACCATTAGCAAAAATATAATCACTAAAGCTGCTATAAAAGCTGCACCCAAATCTCTAAAAGTATCCATAGTTACTTTCATCTCACCATCCCACACCAACTCATAAGTTTCACCACTTTTTTTATCTTTTAGCTTTAAATTAAAGAGTGAGCCATTTGAGATTTCATAATCTTTAGCCAACTCCTCTTTGATTTTAGCTCTTGCATCCAAAAGTGGATAAACCTGAGAAACTAAATCTGTCTCGGCAACTACTGTTACTACTCTTTGCAGATTTTTACTCATTAGAGTAGGCCAAGACTTAATCTTAACAACCTTTACCAACTCATTTACAGGAATCTTCATACCTTTTTGATTTAAAAGTTTTAGAGATGAAAGCTTCTTCTCTAAGGCATCTTTTGAAAAGGATGATAAGATTTTTGTATCTTCTTTTAGAACTAAATATAGTGGTATCTGCTCAGGTGAAGAGTCACTGTTTTTAACTGTCACAATCATTCCTTCAAATGCCAGATATAAAATTTGATTGACCTGTTTTATGCTTAAGCCTGATCTTTTAATCTTCTCTTTATCTACAACCAATTCAAACTTATCATAAAGATCATCCTCAAGAGTATCTACATCAACCAATCCTTCAGTTTTTTTCAGAATCTCTTCAACTCTTTTTCCAAGCCTGTTTAAACCCTCACCATCCCTGCCATAAATCTCTGCAACAACGGCTGCTAAAACAGGAGGACCAGCTGGCTCTTCAACCATCTTTATATTTGTACCCTCTTTTATAGGCTCACACTTAGATTGAATAACTGGTCTTAGTCTATGAACCATCATAAAACTGGTCTCGTCTCTGTTGTTTTTATTGGTTAAGTTAACTACTATCTCAGCTACATGCTCCCCTCTTTTAAAAGTTGAGCCCTTTACTAAACCAGCATAATCAAGTGGTGCTCCCATACCAGAAAAAACCTCTATGTCAGTTACCTCTTTCTCTTTTTGCAAAATTTTAACTACGCACTCTGTTACCCTATTAGTCTCTACATAGGAGCTTCCATTTGGTAAATCCACATAGATTGAGTATGTATTGGCACTCTTTCCTGGTAGCATTTTTGCTAAAACAAGCTTCGTTGGAAACATCATAAGAGAGCCGACAAATGCAATAAGCGTTATAAAAATAACTAAAAACTTTTTAAATGGACTGCTAAGTATGCCAAATATAAACTTCTCATACCCCTTCACTTAGCACCTCCTTCTTGTTGCTACCTTTAACCTCTGGTTTTCTTAACAATCTTCTTGATAGATATGGAGCAAATATATAAGCTAAAATAAGTGAGGCAAGTATGGTAACAGGAACATTTTGAGGAATTGGCTTCATAAACTCTCCCATCATTTGACCAACAAATGCCATTGGAACCATCGTTAAAATAATCGCTAGAGTTGCTATGTTTGTAGGGCTTCCTATCTCATCTGTTGCCTCTACTACTATCTCATCCATATCTTTATCTTTGCTATCGTGCATATGCATGTGCCTGTGTATATTTTCTATAACAATTATGGCCGCATCAACTAGTATCCCCATGCTCAAAATAAGCGCAAAAAGTGTAATTCTATTTATAGTCTGACCACTAAGATACGCCACAAACAGGGTTGCAGATAAAATTGCAGGAACTAAAAATGTAACTATAAGTGATTCTCTAAATCCTAAAGTAGCAACTAAAAGGAGGAAGATTATAACTATTGAGACAATCAAATTCATAACTAAACTGTTAACCGCTTCATTTGCTCTATCTCCATAGTTTCTCGTCACTATATAGCCTATGCCATCCTTTTGTAGCTCATCTTTTAAACTCTCTAGTATGCTTAGTACATCATTGGCTATTACAACAGCATTAGAGCCTCTAAGTTTTGAGAGAGTAAGTGTTATCTGCTCATTTTGCTTTGTAAACTCTCCATTTTTACCTCTAAATGTAATCTCTGCACTCTTATGGTTTTGTATATCTCTGCCTTTGGTAACTGTTGCTATATCTTTTAGATAGATTGGTGAGCCGCCATATTGAGCAATTATAAGATTTTCTATATCTTTTTTGCTCTCAAGTGCATTTTTTATACCAAAAACAACCAACTTACCATCCTTTGTTCTATTTTTTATGCTTGGTACATTTGTTAAAAGTGACTCCAACGCTTTTGAGACTTGCCCCATAGAGATGTTGTAGCCAGATAGTCTGTTTAAATCAACCTCTATGTTGTACTGCTCCTTGGCTTTTCCTTTTAACTCACTCTTGGCAACATTTTCAACTCGAGAGAGCCTCTCTCTGATATCATCAACTCTCTTTGTTAAATCTACCATATCTAATTTGGAGTTCTCTTTAAGATAAAATGCTATTGTAAGTATAGGAATGTCTATGTCAATATCAAAAGGCATTACAAGAGGCTGCATAGCTCCCTTTGGGAGTTCGTCCATGTTTTGCATAACTTTATCATAAAGCTTTAAATTTGACTTCTCTTTATCCTCTCCTATATAAAACATAACATTTACGATTCCAACATTTTCAGTAGCAACTCCATAAATGTTCTCCACACCTTTTATCTCTTTGATTTTTCTCTCTAAAGGTTTTACAATAACATTTTCAATCTCTTTTGGAGTAGAGCCAGGCATTGCTACAATGATAGTTCCACCACTAATAGCAATCTGAGGATCCTCCTCTCTAGGAGTAATTTCTAAAGATATATACCCAATTATTAGTATAAAAATCCCTAAAAGTGGAGTCAAGGGATTGTGCAAAAAAGTTTTTGCTAACTTTCCAGCTATATTTTTTGGCTCATACTCTCTACTTTTCATTGTTTACTACCACCACTGCATACATTCCTGGGTATATATCTGCTCTTTTTGAATCAAACGAAACTTTAAGTTTGAAAGTATGAGTCATTGGATTTGAGCTTGGTATAATGGAGCTAATCCTGCCTCTATCTTTTAAGCCAATTGAGGGAATCTCTACATGTACTACTTGTCCAATCTTTATATCTTTTAAATTACTCTCAGAAATCTCTGTTAAAATTTTTAAACTACTCAAATCTGATAGCACCACTGCTGGGATTCCAGGCATTGCCATCTCGCCAACTTTTATATTTTTTTGAATTATTACACCATCGTTTGGTGCAGTGATTCTTAAGTATTTATACTGATTTAAAACCTCTTGCATTTTAGCTTTAGCCTGTCTTATCTGCTTTTTTGAAATTTCTAACATAGTTTTTAAATTTCTAGCTGCCAACTCCAAATTTTCAACATCATACTTTGACACCATATCCTTTTTAAAAAGTCTTTTATGTCTTTCTAGATTTAATTTTACATTTTGATATTGATTTTCATACATTTGAGATGCTAGTTTAGCTTGTGAAATTGCTAGTTCCACTTGAGCTTTAGCGCTATCTATCTCTTTTGAATCTATCTCATAAAGCAGATCTCCTTTTTTGACTCTATCACCCTCTTGAACTCCAACTTTTATAACAAACCCCATGTACCTACTTGTAATCATCTTTTGATTATCAGAAATTACGCTACCAGTTAAGTTTAAATTTGCTCCACTCAAAGCCAATCCAAACAGTAAAACCAAACCTAATATTTTTACAACTCTCATAAAATCTCTCCATTTGCTATTTTTTCTAACTCAAGTATCTTTGTTACTCTGCTGTTTTGTATCTCTTTTAGCTTTAAAACTTTCTCAATTTCAAGCGATTGTTTTATAATAACATCATTTATGGAGACTAGTTTCTCTTGGTATCTTCCAAGATAGTTTTTATAAATTGCTCTTGTCAATTCTATCTCTTTTTGAAGGCTGTCTATGTCAAAATCAAAACTTTTTATCTCGGTTTTAATCTTTTCAACCTGCAACTTTATACCTCTTTGTGCTAAGCTAAGCTGAGATTGAACTTTTAGATTCTCCACTCTAGCTTTTTGTACACTCATCCTACTAGCTCCACCATCAAACAGTGTCCATTTAAACTGAACTCCAGCAGTGTAACTATCTTTTTCAAAAAACTCATTAAAAGGAGTATTATCACTACTGCCATACTCCAAAAAAGCTCCAATTTGTGGTCTTGAGGAAGCTTTTTGAAGCTCTATAGCCATCTTTGAAATCCTCAACCCCTCTTTTGCTTTTCTTATGTCTATATTTTTCTCAAGAATTTTTTTTGTATCTAAAAACTCTGGATTTACTCTTTGGTAATTTCCAACTATTGATTCAACTTTTGCATTTAAGAGAAATGACAAAAAGTGATACACCAACTCTTTATTGGCTTGAGCTTTTTTGATCATCCTAACTACATTTGCTTTTTTAGATTGAACCTCTAACAAATCAATCTTTTTGGCATAGCCCTCCTCTATCATACTTCTTGCCATATCTTCAAGTCTATTCATATTTTTTTCTATAATTTTTAAATTTTTCAGATATGAATCTAAAAGATATATGTCATAATAACTCTTTTTTAGCTCAAAT
>JALSLU010000057.1 GCA_026988125.1 Sulfurospirillum sp. | reverse complement strand
TGTGCTATGTAGTGCTACTACATATGACAGTAAGATAAATTTAAATCAGAAAAAATTGAAAAATAAGTCAAAAATTGAGAGAAAGATAGCTAGACAATTAAATGAAATTGCAAAAGATATAATTAGCGAGCAAAGAAGGTTACAAGAGATAGAGAGAAAAATTGATGAACTGAGTAAAAATATTACTATAAATGAAAACAGATTAAAACAAAAAGAGTCTAGTTTGAAACTTTTAGAAGAGGAGAACTCCGAACTCTTAGGAAAAAAGAAAAAGTTGGAAAAAAAAATTATTGATGTAGTTGCTAAAAATTTCTCTTTTTCTATGATTTCAGATAAAGAGTATATAGATTCTATAGATGGGATATTGACAGATGAGGCTATAAAAAAAATTGGTTTAATTGTACAAAAAGAGGTAAATAATCTCTCAAAAAATTATGAACAGATAAATAAACAGATAAATTTACAAAATAGACAGATTGAAAATTTAAAAGAATTTATAAAGGATTTAAAAAGTAAAAAAGATAGGCTTTTTTCTTTAAAAAAGGAGAAACAAAAGAGTATAAAAAAACTTGCAGATAGAAAATATGAATACAAAAAGAGACTCATAGCAATATCTAAAGAGAGAGAGTTACTTCGTAAAACATTGAAAAAATTAAAAATTTTAAAACAAAAAGAGAATGAAAAAAAGAGAGAAAAGAGAGAAAAGAGAGAAAATAGAATAAAAAAAGCCTTAAAAGATAGAAAAGTTAATGGTAAAATGACCGTAAGACAGATTGGCTCATCTTACCAAAATAGTAGAGTTAAGAGGTATAAAGGACCAAAAACGATCGCTCCACTAGATAAATTTGTGGTGAAAAGAAAGTTTGGTGCATATGTTGATCCAATATACAAGATAAAAATTTTCAATGAAGCAGTCATATTAAAATCAAAAATCAAAAATGCTAAAGTTAGAAATGTACTTGATGGAAAGATTGTTTATGCCAAGAAAACTTCTGTTTTAGATAATGTAGTAATTGTAGAAAATGTAAGAGGAATTCACACTATTTATGCACACTTAAGCAAAATTGCTCCAACTATAAAAGTTGGTAAAAAAGTAAGAAGGGGTTATATTATAGGACGCATACATGATGAGTTGTCATTTGAAGTTACTCAAAAGAGCTACCATATAAACCCTTTGGAATTGATTAGGTATTAAGGGCATTTTGGGTAAAATAACCAGATATCCACTATAGGAAAAGGTAATATAGATGAGAAAAAAAAGAGTTTTGGTTAAGTTTTCAGGAGAAGCTTTGGCTGGTGAGAACGGTTTTGGCATAGATACATCGATACTAAAGTTTATAGCTGAAGAGATAAAAACTTTAGTAGAGAATGATATTGAAGTTGGTATTGTCATAGGTGGAGGTAACATTATAAGAGGTGTTAGTGCTGCCAAAGATGGTATAATCAAAAGAACTAGTGGTGATTATATGGGTATGTTAGCTACAGTTATAAATGCTGTTGCTATGCAAGAGGCACTAGAGTATGTTGGGATGGATGTAAGAGTACAAAGTGCTATTAAGATGGAAGCGATAAGTGAGACATTTATAGTTAGAAGAGCGCAAAGACATCTTCAAAAAGGGAGGATTGTTATATTTGCAGCTGGAACTGGAAATCCATTTTTTACAACTGATACGGCGGCAACTCTAAGGGCAATTGAGATAAATGCTGATATGATCATAAAAGCAACTAAGGTGGATGGTGTTTATGACAAAGATCCTAAAAAGTTTTTAGATGCTCATAAATTAAATGAACTCTCTTATGAAAGGGCAATGAATGATAACATTCAGGTTATGGATGATACATCAGTGGCTTTGGCAAAAGATAATGATTTACCAATTGTAGTTTGCAATATGTTTGTAAAAAACAATTTATTGGAGATAATAAATGGTGATTACTCCAAATGTTCTATTGTAAAAAAAATATAAATATAAAGGAATGATGATGAGAATAGAAAAGATTACTGCAAAAGCGTTGAAGCATTTGAATGACGATAGATATAAGTTATCTTTGTTGGTTTCAAAAAGGGCTGAACAGCTTTCAAATGGAGCTGAACCACTAGTAGAAGTTAGTAAGGATACAACAAAATTTACTGATATAGCTCTTTTAGAAATCGCAGAGGGAAAAGTATCTATAGATACAATTACAGATATAGAGTAGATGCAAAAGTTAGTACAAAAAGTTCAATCGTGTAGAGATATTCAAAGTGCTGTAGAGCTTCTGTATGAGTTTGTTCCACAAAGTGCATCTGTAAAAAGAGCTGTAGAGTTTACTAAAAAAAAGCATAAAGGACAGTTTAGAAAGAGTGGAGAGGAGTATGCGGTTCATCCCATATTGGTAGCAGTTTTTGTTGCTTACTTGGGAGGGGATGAAGATATGATTATAGCTGGTATTTTGCACGATGTCATAGAAGATACGGCTTGTTCTTCTGAAGAAATTAAGGAAGAATTTAATGTTGAGATTGCGAATTTAGTTGATGGATTGACTAAAATTATGGAGATAAGAGATGAAGAACTTATCCCATCAACTTCTAATGAGAAGATCATATCTTCTGCACTTAGTTTTAGAAAGATGCTTTTAGCTTCTATAAGTGATGTTAGAGTTTTAGTTATAAAACTTTGTGATAGATTGCACAATATGCTAACGCTAGATGCACTAAGTGAATCAAAGCAAAAAAGGATAAGTGAAGAAACCATAGTAGTTTATGCTCCTATAGCACATCGTTTAGGTATAGCCTCTATAAAAAATTTTTTAGAAGATTTGAGCTTTAAGTATGTATTACCAAATGAGTATAAAAAGATAGATAATTATATAAATAAACATCAACAGCAGTTGCAATTGAGATTA
>JALSLU010000056.1 GCA_026988125.1 Sulfurospirillum sp. | reverse complement strand
TCATATAAGCCCTCAATTATGAGTCCGCTCTCACCATCATAGCTAACCTTACTACACACTCCACAAATTGATGCTACCATATCAAAGAGCCTTCCAACTGCTGAGCATTTTGGTGAGTTTAACTCTTTTGTATGCATCTGTTTTAAAAACTTTAGCTCACTATTTTTAAATTTTTTAAAAAAATCATCATAAATCTTATCTTCATCACAATCTAAAATCATAGAGAGTGCTACTCGTTTTATATCTTTTATGCTAGCTTCTCCACCTAAAAGCAAAAATGGTTCAAAATGAGCCACTCTCTCGTAGCCCTCTTTATCGCATAATAAAAACTCTCCGCCCCAAATAGTGCCATCATCACCATAACCAGTACCATCCCAAGCAATACCCAAAACTTTTTCGTCAATCTTTTTTTCAAGCATTACACTAAGTATGTGGGCATAGTGATGCTGGACTTGTTTAACAGGAAGATTTTGGCTCTTTGCCCATATAGTGCTTTCATATCTTGGGTGCTTATCACAAACTATTAAATCTGGCTCAAAGTTGTAAAACTTTTTAAAATTTTCTATAATCTTTTTAAAAATCTCGACAGATTTTAAGCTATCCAAATCTCCAATGTATGGACTTGTTATAATTTGCTTATTTAAGTAGATACTTATGGAGTTTTTTTGATGAGCCCCGACTGCCAAAATTTTTCTATTCTCTTCTGAATCAACAAGAAAAGATGCTGGGGTAATTCCTCTTGAAGCCCTCATAATTAAGCTTTTATTATCAATAATTTGCACCACACTATCGTCACTTGAATTTACAATTTCTCTGTTGTAGTCTAAATAAAACTCCACAACATCTCCCAAAGATTCTCTTAAGTTACATTCATCAAAAACTATTGGCTCACCTGAGAGATTTGCACTAGTTGCTACTATTGGAGAGCTTAGTTTGTCTGTAAGCGTTATATGCAAAGGAGTGTATGGCATAAAAACCCCTAACCTATCTATATTTGGAGCTATTAGAGGATTTAACTCCTTTTTTGTTTTTACTAAAACTATGGGTCTTGTCTGAGAAAAAATCATATCCTCTTCACTTGAAGTTACATCTGCAAACTCTTTTATCTGCTCAATATTTTTAAACATAACAGCAAATGGTTTGGTGGGTCTGTTTTTTCTTTCTCTTAAATCCTTTAAAGTATTAGTATTAGTTGCATCACAAATTAGATGAAAACCACCCATCCCTTTGACGGCAACTATGTATCCCTCTTTAATGATTTCAACAACTCTCTCTATAGCATCAAAATTTGTAGCAATCAACTCTCCATCTATGCTTTTAAGACTTAGCGTTGGACCACATTTTATGCAACTTATTGGCTGAGCATGGTACCTTCTATCTAATGGATTTTCATACTCTTTTTTACACTCATCACACATCTCAAAACCACTCATAGAGGTATTTACTCTATCATATGGAACCGTTTTTATAATGGAGTATCTAGGTCCACAATTTGTACAATTTATAAAAAAGTAGTTATATCTTCTATTTTTTCTATCTCTTAGCTCTTTTAAGCAATCTTTACAGAGTGAAAAATCTGGAGAGACTAGAGAACTTTTATCTCTGTCACTTCTACTCAGTTTTATCTCAAAACTTTTAAACTCTTTTAGTTTTTTCTCTGTTTTTATTAGTTTATCTATTCTAGCTAGAGGGGGGTAATTCCTTTATAAGATCATTTTCAAAAGAGAGAATCTTGTCATATTCACCTTGTATATTTATAGTTACACCCTTAGAATGATTTAAAACATAGCCAAAAAGGTTGTATCTTTTTGCTAAACTATAAACAAATGGACGAAAACCAACTCCTTGTACAATTCCTTCTATCTCAAAAACAATAGTTTTAATTCTCAATTGGCAATTCTCTATTGAAATGAATTTTTATATTTGGCTGTAAATTCTTACAAGAAATTTCACAGAATTTTTTTATACTAAACATTGAACCACAAAGTACTAAGTTCTGTGCAGATAAATTATTTCTGCAAAAATCACTCATATCGGACAAAAAATAAGATAGTGCTTCAATGAGTCCAAAACTTAAAGTTTTATCATCTGTTCCTGCTAATTTAAAACTCATTGAGCTTCTTATAAGTTTTATCATATCAAACTTATTATAAATTGAAGTTTCCTCTATAAGTTTATAATCGATCCTAGGTCCCTTCAAGCCTCCAAAATCATCTGAGAGTTCAACAATTTTTCTACTTCCCTCTTCAACACTTGTAGATATACCTAAGATTACTGCAACTATTCCCCAGATGCTATATATGCTATCTGGTAGTGATTTTGAAATTTTTGTATTAAGAATATTGTCATAAAGTTCTGGAAATGTTTTTATATAGTTCTTAAGCAGTCTTATTCCTGTATCTGATTTTTCAATTTCATCAAAAATTGCTCTAAAATCTCTCATCACTGGAAATTCTACTAACTTCAACATCCCAGTTTTTTCACTTAAATGCATCAATAGATCACTATGTATTTTACTTAGATAAAAACAACTTACCTTTTTATCAAAAAGATCGTGCTCTTGTAAAACAGAGGCAAATTGTCCATAAGATGGTGTTTCAAATTTTTTCAAAACTGATTGAAAATCTATACCACTATAACTATCACCTTTTACAATTAAAATTTCATCATTTTCTAAAACTACAACTTCTACTTTTGAAATAGTATTTAAAATACCCTCTATCTTTAAATCTACTTTTTCATTTGCTTTAAATCTATAAATAAACTCTACACCATCATTAAAGAGTTCCTGAAAGATTTTAAAAATCAATATCTCATCTGCTAATTTGATTTTAACTCTATTGGAATTTAACATTCCTTTTTCCTTATATAGGGTATTTAATCTAAACTCTATTATAGGCTTTTCAAGAGTTGCTAAAGTTGTTATCTCATTCTCTTTGGCTACTACCATTTTTTGGATGACAGATAAGTCTGTAGGTAAAATTTCAAAATATTCAATATTTTTTTCCTTAAAACTTTCATTTAAAATTCCATAGGTAAACTCACCACTTGCACTAGATATGGTCATTTGACCATTGGATATAAAAAACTCTTTTATATTTTTCAACATTTCATCAAAATTTTCTACGCTTTTGCCTTGAAAAATCACCTTTACATCATCACTATAAATTTTTTTACCAACTTCATTATTTATAAATAATCGATTTGAATTAAAAACCTTTGGTGTGAATGGTAAAACAATATCTACATCTTTGACTTCTATCTCCTCAACTTCAAAACTATCCACAACTTTAGCAGTAGTAGATTTAAAAAAGATTGAAAGGGGTAATCTATCAGATAAGTAGTTTGAAAATTTTTCTAATCTTTCAATTTCATCTCTAACTAAAAGCAAGATTACATACTTGCTAGCTCTTGAAAGTTTGAATTCTATATTGAAATCTTTACATATTGAGACCAAAAGATTCTCTAAAACTCTATTGGTAGATGTATATTTAAATTCAAATTGCAGTATCATCTGTTTCCTTATAAATTGGTATATTTTAGAGATTATACACTAACTATATTAATTAGTGTATTAATTTAGTAGTGTATTAAGGGCACCTTTAAAAAATTTAGAGGTACCCTTGAGTTAGTGTTCAACTGAGCAAGCACTCATGGCTACCTCTTGGATGCCATGATCTGCAATTTTTTCATAGTTAAAACCCAGTTCTTTTATATGCTTTAAGAATATCCTCTCCATGAGTTTGCTTCCCTCTATAACAGGTTTACTCATTTGGAGCGTAGTATCGGAAATTACTTCTGGAATAATTCCAATAATCTTAGTAGGAGGTCTGTCTCCTACCATATCCATCATAACTAAAGTTTGAAGCATCTCAACTTCGTGTGCACTTCCTTGCCAAGAAATTGAGTCTGGCACATCTTCAAAATCAAAGAAATAAACATCACCAATTTTGCCATCATTTGCATCAACGCAATCTAGCATAATCACATAATCATACTCTGCAATTATTGGGATAAGTCTTTGAGCAAGAGTTCCACCATCTACAAAATCAAGTGTATGCTCATCAGAAGTAAATTTATAATTTTTTTCTATAGTTCGACAAAGGTGCACGCCAACTCCTTCGTCAGCGCACACAACATTGCCTATTCCTAAACATAAAACTTTCAATGCAAACTCTTAGTGGTGTTCTTTTTCAAATCTAAGACCACTAACAATTGAGTCAATCGATCCCTCTTTACCCATGATAGAGTTAAACACAGCCATATAAACATGCACTAGGGTAAATATAAGAATTCCCCACATAGAGATGTGATGAATCTGCCTTACATTTGCAAGTCCTCCCATAAGAACTTCAAGTGGTCTCATATAGTCATATAAAAATCCACCTAATCCCTCATGATATACATGCACATATAAAACAAGCCCTGTTATACATACAGCATACACCATTGCATAAAGACCAATATAAGCCACAAACTGCAAAGGATTATAAACACCTCTTAATTTTGGATGCTCACCCATAAAAAGGTAGTACTTTATCTGTTGAAACCAAATTTTAGGACTTATAAAATCCCAAATAGAAACTCTCTCTCTACCACTTATCTTATCAAAGAAAAATAGATAGGTTTTATAAAGAGTAACTGCAATAAGTACAAAACCAATTATTTGATGCCACATTCTCATTTCAGCATTCAAAAAAAGCACAGGCTCATCTGAAGTTTCTGGTGCAATGAAAACATATGCAATATAAAAACCTGTCAAAGTTAGTGCAAATATTGAAAATGCTCTAATCCAGTGAGTCCATCTAAGGCCAGATGAAAACTCAAATTCACTTTTTCTATTAAGCATTTCTTCTCCTTTTAACAAGTTGTACTATTTGGATCAACTCTATAAGTACTTAATTCATTTCCTTTAGTATCTAAAACATGGACTGCACAAGCAATACACGGATCATATGAGTGAATTATTCTTATAATTTCAAGAGGTTGAGATAAGTCAGATAGAGTTATACCGATCAACGACTCCTCATAAGGACCTCTAGCTCCTCTAGCATCTTTTGGACTTGCATTCCAAGTTGAAGGTACAACTGCTTGATAATTCTCACATACACCATTTTTAACTCTTATCCAGTGACTTAAAATTCCTCTAGGAGCATTACCCATAAATCTACCCTTATACTCCTTATTTTTATCTATAGAATAAGTTGTATAGGTTGAATCATCTACTTTTAAGTTTTCTACCAACGCATTAAATGCCTCTAAAGCATTATCAGCAATTACCTTTGCTTCAATCATTCTACAAGCTGTTCTTCCTAATGTTGTAGGAACTGCTGAGATTGGTAATCCAGTATCCTTCAAAAACTGATCAACTACCTTCACTACCTTTTTATTACCCTTCGCATAATTTATAACTATATTCGAGAGAGGTCCAACTTGCATAGGCTGAGAATCATATCTTGGAGCTTTAATCCAACTGTACTTACCAGCACCATCTACAACTTTTGAATGCTCAAGCTCACCCTTTCCATTTATAGTCTCAGCATCTTTAAATCCGGTATAGTTTGGCTCAGTTTCACCATCATAAGGGTGAAGTGCTGCATCATTTTTATACCAAGCATGTGTTGCTTCTTCAGTGATTTTTGCTTCATCAATTTCATGAACTTTAAATTCTCTGCCTTCAAGCAATGCCACAACATCTTCAGCCATCATAATTCCATCTTCAAAAAGATACTCATTTGAATTTAGCAAGAACTCTTTATATGTCAATAAATTTGCAACACCATAACCAGTTGTTACACTAGGCTCATTTGCATAAGCTCTTCCGGCCATTACTAAATCTGCATAGTAGCAATTATTTATAAAACTAGCTAACTCTTTAAATTTAGTTAAAAACTCTCCAAGTCTTGAAGGATCTTTTAAATCCATAATACATGTCACACCACCTACAGTCAAGTTTTGAGGATGTGGCTGTTTAGCACCAAATATAGCCATCATTTGAGCAGCTATTCTTTGAAATCTCAATCCCTCTAAATAATGAGAAAGAGCTATCAAATTTTCTTCAGGAGTTAACTTATATGTTGGATGTCCCCAATAAGCATTTGCAAACGGACCTAAGTGTCCCTTTTTAACAAACTCTGCTACTCTTTTTTGAACTGCTTTTAGATGATCTTCTCCGGTAAACATTGGAGTTTCTGTGTAGTTAAAAGCATCTTTGCTTGCTTTGGCAGGATCAGCACTTAGAGCTGAGACAACATCAACCCAATCTAATCCATGCAAATGATAAAAATGTACTGGATGATCGTGGAGATAAAGTGCAGCATTCATCAGAGATCTAACAAGCTTTGCATTCAAAGGAGGCTCAATTCCTAATGCATCCTCAGCTGCTTCAATTCCAGCCCTATAATGAGAGTATGTACAAACTCCACAAATCCTTCCAACAAAAAATCCAACATCTCTTGGATCTCTTCCTTTTACAATATTTTCTAAGCCTCTCCATAGCGTTGATGAGGAGTATGCCTCGGTTATTTTATTGTTATCATCAACGATAACCTCTACTCTTAAGTGTCCTTCTATTCTAGTAATAGGATCAACTACAATTCTTTTACTCATTTATCTTTCCTTATGCTTATTCTTCATCTTTTGGAGCGCCTTTGATGGCTGCTATAGCAGCATGAGCTGCAATTCCAACTGCTGTTGCACCAAGGATCGCAATTCCAATTCTATCAGAAGTTGCATCAGCACCAAGACCATAAAGCGTTTCATACAACCTATCACCCAACGGCTCCTCAAATGGACCCATATTATCCCAAAAATCTGGCTCACTACACCCAATACACCCATGACCTGCTTGAACTGGCCAAGAGGTATGTTGATTAAATCTCTCTTTGGCACAATTGTTAAAAGTATATGGTCCCTTGCAACCTACTTTATATAGACAATAACCTTTTTTTGCTCCCTCGTCACCAAACTCTTGAACAAATTCTCCTGCATCAAACCTTCCTCTTCTTTCGCATAAATCATGAATTCTAAGTCCATATGCCCACTTTGGACGATTATAAGCATCAAGAGCAGGAAGTGTGCCAAAGAGTATATAATGTAAAACATTTCCAACTATATTCTTTTCACTTGGAGGACAACCTGGAACATTTATGACTGGTTTATTTGTAATCTTACTAAGCCCTTGTGCATTTGTTGGATTTGGATATGCTGCTTGGATTCCACCAAAACTTGAGCAAGTTCCAATTGCAAAAATTGCTGCTGCTGCATTTGCTGCCTTTTGAGCATGCTCACGACCAGTTTTTCCATGAGGTCCAACGGTCAAGTAAAAATCACTTTCACCTGCTGGGATTCCACCTTCAACCATTAAGATGAATTTACCTTTATATTTTTCAATCGCATGCTCTAAATTATGCTCTGCTTGCCATCCAGCAGCTGCCATTAGAGTTTCATGATACTCAAGTGATATATAATCAAATATCAACCCATCAATACTTGGAGCATCAGTTCTAAGTAAACTCTCACTACAGCCAGTACACTCCGCCATATGCAACCAAATAACAGGTAATCTATCTGTTAACTCAGCAGCTTCAGCCATAAGTGGTGTAAATGAAGATGGTAAAGACAACATTGCTGTCATTCCCGCTGCCCACTTCATAAAATCACGACGGCTAATCCCTTTTTCTTCCATCAACTGCGCTATTGACTTATCCTCTTTCATTGGTGCAAGTTTTTTCAATTCACCAAGTCTATCGGAAATCTTTTGGTACAGTTCAGTTTGTTCCATCAGTTTCTCCTATGTTGTATTCTCTCAAATATATGTCACTCAAAAACTATAAAGCAACCTATACCTGAATATAATCCAATTAATGCTTATAATAAAATTTGGTAATCATAAATTTACCAAATTTTATTTTTTTTTTGATTGAGTGTGTATATTCGTTACATTGAATTAAGATAAATTATGTATTAATTTAAATTTAGTTTAAAAAATTAATTTACAGATTAGTTTAACCTAAATTATGCAATAGGATTCACTAAACTAGGCTATTAGTGCTAATTTAGTGAATCCTATTGCATAATTTGGGTTTAAGGGCACCTCTAAAAAATTTAAAGGTGCCCTTAATTTATTCCTTCTTTCTCTTTTTTTTCTTCTTGTTCTTGGACTTAGCCAATTTTTGCATATCTTCAGTTATATCAAACTCATCCATAATCTCTAAGCCCAAAAGAGTCTCAATACAATCTTCCAAAGTAACGATCCCCTCTGTTTGCTCATACTTATCTGTAACTAAAAACATATGCTCCTTTCTTTTGATAAAAAGATCCAAAACATATGAAACTGGAATATTTTCATTTATAGAAAAAATAGGAGAAATTAATGAATCGATTGTATCTTCTTGATTTTCAATAGCCTTTTTAAAGACCTGCTTACTTAATACAACTCCAACAATATTATCTATACTATCAACAAAAACAGGAACTCTTGAAAATCTATTGATTCCTTCATTCTCTAATGCTTCAGAGATTTTGGTTCCTTTTTCTAAAGCAAAAACAACACTTCTTGGAGTTAGTATATCTGAAACTTTTATCTTATTAAGTTTTAAAATATTTTCGATTATATCACTCTCTTTTTCACCAATTTCCCCACTATCCTCTACCAAAAGAGTAGTCTCTAGCAACTCTTCTCTTGTTATCATATGGGCATCATTATTATTAGAAATCTTTCTAGTTACAAAAAGAGTAATTAAGATAAGTGGATAGCTTACAAATATAAAAATCCTCACAAGATAAGCAACCATAGGTGCCAACTGCTTGTAGTAAGTTGCTCCAATAGTTTTTGGAATAATCTCAGAGAAAAATAGTATGGCAAGAGTAAGCCCAACTGAAATATAAAACACCCACTCCATTCCAAAAACTCTAGCAGCTTCTGCACCTATTCCTGCAGCTCCTAAAGTATTGGCAATTGTATTGAAAATCAAAATTGCAGCTATGGGAATATCCATATCTTTTTTAAATTTTTCCAAAAGCTCCCCAACTTTTGGCTTCTCTTTCTTAATCACATTTATATGTGACATATTTAAAGACAAAATTGCAGCTTCTGCTATAGAGCATAAAAATGAAATACCAATAGTAAAAGCAAGATATACAAATAACAAAGTCATAGCTGACCACCTAATCTTTCAAAATCCATTTTCTTACGCGGCAGATTAAAATCATACCGCTGTTTCGACGAACTTTCAGACATGATATTTTTTTAACAACTCCCTATTTTTAGTTATCAAGCCTCTTGCTTGTAGTTTTTTTAGAACCTCTTGGTTACAATCTGTATCCTTAGGCCACTCCCTAGTATACCCATCAATCAAAGATTTATTTGTAGCATCAATCCCTATAAACTCCTCTTTTAAAAAGATATCTCTTTTTGCATCTATGTTGTTCACAACTCTCCAAATCAACATATATGGATTTCCCAAATCATTAGACTCCATATCAACAAAAATTAAAAGTTTAAAGTGATTTTCAAACTCTTTTAATTCATCATAAAGATCTTTAATTACTCTATACTTTTGCACACCTAAAATACAAATAGGAGTTTTGGTATGTGTCTTATACTGCTTTATTGCTTTTATATCTGAAAATTTATACTTTAATTTTTCAAAAAGCTTTTCATCACTTAGTATCTCTTTTTCAATAGACTCAATTAAACCTTCTGTACAATCAACTCCTAGTTTTCCACCAAAACATGCATTTGGACTTGCATGATCTAATGCATCACACACACCCTCACTAATCATAATATTTTCAATACTTATTCTATTCAATATATAATCAGAAATCTTTTCACTATCTTTCAAATCTGGAGCATCCTCACCAACAAATATAGCATGCTTAACAAAACTCATCTGTCCTACCCCCCAAAAAGCATGCATAAATTGCTTAGCATGAGCTGGATACATCTTTTTCATTTTAGCTAAGATAAGGTTATGAAAAACTCCATTTTCTGGCATATAATAATCAATCAGTTCTGGTGCAGTCGTTTTTAAAAGTGGTAAAAAAATTCTCTCAGTAGCCCAAGCCATATATTTATCTTCAAGTGGAGGTTTTCCAACTACTGTTGCTTGATAAATTGGGTTCTCTTTTGTTGTTATACAAGTTACATCCATTACAGGATACTCCTCTTTGAGAGTGTAGTAACCTGTATGATCCCCAAAAGGTCCCTCTATTTCCATCTGCTCAGGATCTACAAAGCCCTCTATTACTATGTCACTATCATAAGGAATGTATATATCATTTGTTAAAGACTTTACAAGTTTGGCATTTTCTCCCCTAATCAAACCATAAAGCAGAAGCTCAAACATACCATTTGGCATAGGTGCTTGTCCACACCAAATATAAAGTGGATCTCCCCCTATTGCTACACTAACTGGCATCTTTTTACCAGCAGTTTTATACTCATGAAAAAAGTGAGCCCCATCTTTGTGTATTTGCCAGTGCATACCAAGTCTATTTTTACTATACACTTGAAGTCTATACATTCCAACATTGTGCTTATTACCATCTAGACTTGTTGTATAGACATGCCCCATTGTTACAAAAGGTCCACCATCCTCACTCCAAGTCTTCAAGATTGGTAACTCATATAAATTTGGCTCTCCTTGCCTAACTTCTTGGCATTCCCCAAGTGAGTTTAATCTCTTTGGAAAAACACTCTTTAAGTTAAAAAGTTTACCAAACATACTAAGCTTATCCATAAAATCAGATGGTGGCTTCATATGCAGTAGATCTTCAATTTGTTTTGCTATCTTATCAGGCTCTTTTTCAAAGATTAGCTTTGTAGCCTCATAGGAGCCAAAAACATTCATCAGAACTGGTATATCAAATTTTTTATTTAATCTTCTTGAGATTGGATTTAAAAAAAGAATCGCCTTTGAATCAGGTTTTTTTATCTCAACATAGGCAATGTGAGGAATCTCTAGATCTATATCTACCTCTTCCTCTATAATCCTTAAAAGTCCATTTGCTTTTAGTTTTTCTAATATCTCTTCCACTAAAAAACCTCGTTCAAAGCTATATGCTCAGCCCTTTTCAAAAGCTCTTTTGCCCCTCTTTCTATGAATTTATTGGCTAGTTTTGTTCCTATCTCTTTATACTCCTCAATTTTACATGTAAGCTCTTCAAAAAGTACCTCTTCACCATTTGGTAGACCTAAAAGTGCTCTAATCTCTATGGAGTCATCTTTTACTTTAGCATTGATCCCAATAGGTACTTGACAACCACCCTCTAAAACTCTTACAAAATCTCTCTCTATTGTGGTCTCAATAGCTGCATTTTTATCTTCTAAAACTTTTACAATTTCTTCCACCTCCTCATTATCAACAATTTCAATTCCAAGAGCTGCTTGACCCATAGCGGGAATCATCAACTTTTCATCAATTGGTGTAAAGTAGTTAACTTCATTTTGAAGCCCAAGTCTTTTTATACCAGAACTCGCGAGTATAATTGCATCATACTCGCCATCTTTTAGTTTTCTTAACCTAGTATTTACATTGCCTCTTAAATTTTTTATAACCAAATCATCTCTTACTCTTAAAATTTGCAACCTTCTTCTAAGACTAGTTGTTCCAACCACTGCTCCTTTTGGAAGCTCTTCAATTGAACTATATTTTTGGCTTAGAAGTGCATCTCTTGGATCATGTCTTTTTGTAATAACTGCTAGTTTTAATCCCTCTGGAAACTCCATAGGGACATCTTTTAGACTATGAACCGCTATATGAGATTCGCCATTTAACATTGATGTTTCAAGTTCTTTTGTAAAAAGTCCTTTTCCTCCAATCTTTGCCAATGGAGTGTCTAAAATTTGATCTCCTTTTGAAGTCATAGGGTTTATTTTTACATTTAAACCTGGATGAGCTTTTTCTAAAAGCTCTTTTACATGGTAAGCTTGCCACAGTGCTAGCTTACTCTCTCTAGTTGCAATTACTAACTCTTTCACTAAAATATCTCCTTTTTAAACCATATCAAGGGTTTTCTTTAACTAATTTTTTATACATTTTTCTGTCTTTATCAAATTTACCATTTACAAATAATCTTGGTGTTCCCATCAACCCTAATTCGTTAACTATTTTCATATCATCTTCCAAATGCTTAATTATTTCAGGATGATTTATATCTTGTAAAGTTAAATTTGTACCTATAGCCTTATTAAAAGAGATTAAAATCTCTTTCTCATCCTTTTTCTCATCAAAATCAAATGCCTCCTCATAAACTTTCAAATCAACATCTTTTACTCCAAGCTTTTTTGCAGCCAAACTAGCTTTTATTAGTGTAGGAGAGTTTGGGTGAATGTTTAGAGGGAAATGATAGTAATATAGTACAAATTTTTCAGGATACTTTTTCACAAGGTTTATAATATCAGGCATAAAGCTCATACAAAATGGGCACATAGGATCACTAAAAACAACCAATTTATTTGGTGCAGTTTTATTTCCATAGATTATATTTTCATCTTTATAATATTTCGGCTCAAAATCTAACACATAGTGACTTTTTATACTTCTAGTGCTTTTAATATCTAATAAATCTCTAGCTACAACACTTCCATTTGTAAAAATTTTATCTGATATCGTAATTTTTTTATCTTTTCCTAAAATTTTCAAGTCTATTTTTACGAAGAAAACTTTCCAACCTTTTAACGAATCTAAATCTTTGCTCCCAACAACTCTTATATCTTCAATTTTATAGTTTTTAGTAGGTGCAACACTCTTTTTTAAAAAATTAAGAACTTTTTCTTTATCTACATCGTTTGCATTTAAAAAACTACCTATTAGGCTTATGATCAATAATCTCAACATCAATAATCTCATCATTATCCTTTCTATTTTTGTGCTCATAGAGATCTTCAATATCAATACTATCCTCTACATGTAAAACCTTCCTAGCAAAAATAGTCGCAAAAAAAGTAAACTGCAGCAAAATACCAACAATGTCAGTAAAAAATCCTGGGATTATTAACAAAATTGCTCCCAAAAGTGAAAATGTATTGAGTCTTTGAAACTCTTCAAAAGATATTGAACGCTTTTGTAAAGCAATCATACTATCAGCAAATGTATTTCTAAAATTTGCAAGTAAAATAAACCCTACAATTGCACTAAAAATAATCTCCAGAAAAGTTGCAAATGCTCCAATAGCTGAAGAGATATTTACACTTACAAAAACCTCCAATGCCAAATAAATTAAAAAATAGATCACAAAAATAACCCCTCAAGTTTTGTTTTAATCTCTTCAAGTGAAATTTTCTCTTTTTCAAGACTTTTTCTCTCAACAAGCTCAACAGCGCCCTCTTTTAGACTCTTACCTATAATAAGAGCATATGGAAAGCCCATTAACTCATAATCTTTTATCTTAAATCCAAATCTCTCTTTTCTATCATCAAGCAAAACGCTTATACCTTTTGATTTGCAAAACTCATAAAGCTCTACTCCAAGCTTCATCTCATCCTCATTTTTTGCATTTGAGACAATTATACTTAAAGCAAATGGTGAGGTTTGAAGGTTCCAAATACAACCCTTTTGATCATGGCTTGCTTCAATCATAACTGCAACCAATCTACTTACACCTATACCATAACAACCCATCCAAAACGGTTGAGACTTTCCATTTTCATCCAAAAAAGTTGCATCTAGTGCCTCTGCATACTTCTGCCCGAGCTGAAATATATGCCCAACCTCTATGCCTTTAGTCATCTCTAGCTTACTTTTACATAGTGGACACAAATCCCCCTCTTTAACTTCAACAAGGTCTTTGTATCTATCCTCTTTAAAGTTAAACATATCTACACCAACTAGATGATAATCAACCTCATTTGCACCACAAATGAGATTTTTCTCCTCCTTTAACTCACTGTCTATGAAAAATTTAATCTCTTTAGGTAGCCCTATTGGTCCACAAAAACCTGCAGTTAATCCAGCCTTTTTTATCTCCTCTTCACTAGCATCAACCAACTCCAAAGCTTTAGACGCATTTTGAGCTTTCGTCTCTTGAAGATTATCACTGCCTCTAACAAAAAAGACAACAATCTCTTCACTATTGGCATAAATTGCTTTTTTAATTACTGCTTTGATTGTATAAAACTCATCTACTTTAAAAAAGTTTGCAACAGCTTCAATGGTATTTGTTGAAGGTGTATGAAATTTTGATTTTGTTGCCTCCGGTGGCTCTATTTTGGACTCTTTTTTAGTCCTTTTAGCAGCTTCAATGTTTGCGGCATACTCACACTTTGAGCAAACCACTATGTCATCTTCGCCATTATCAGCCAAAACCATAAACTCCTTACTTCCACTTCCCCCAATAGCTCCACTATCAGCCTCTACTGCTCTAAAGTTAAGTCCTAATCTTGTAAATATTTTCCTGTAAGTCTGCTCCATCAAATCAAACTCTTTGGCCATAGACTCACTTGAAGCATGAAAGCTGTATCCATCTTTCATGATAAACTCTCTACCTCTTAAAAGTCCATATCTAGGTCTTGCTTCATCTCTAAATTTTGTTGTGATTTGGTAGAGGTGCAAAGGGAGTTGTTTATAACTTTTTACTCTATTTTTTACCATATCCACAACCACCTCTTCATGAGTTGGTCCAAGCACGAAATCATTTTGCTTTCTATCTTTAAATCTTAGAAGCTCTGCTCCAAAAACTTCAAATCTGCCACTTTGTTTCCAAAGCTCTGCTGGAGTTACAACGCCCATTTGAACTTCATTTGCTCCAGATTTATCCATCTCTTCTTTTACTATATCTCTTATCTTGTCTAACACCATTTTACCAAGTGGCAAGAAGTTGTATAGTCCGCTACCACATTGCTGGATAAATCCTGCTCGAATTAAAAATATATGACTTGGAAGTGTAGCATCTTTTGGTGCTTCTTTTGTTGTTGGCGCAAACAAATTGCTAAATTTCATTATTTTTCCTCTTTTGAATTTTTATCACCATCCATAAAGTATTCACATCTGTACATATTTAATTTTTTTATACTCTCATCATCCATCTCAAAAATTTCCTGAATAGATTGTACTATTGTATCTGCTTCCGGTTTTTCTGCTAACTCTTTTAACTTTTTAGTGGGTGTATGTAAAAATGCATTAAAAGCACAATGAAGTATCTTTTCAACAGTTTTTTCATACTCTTTTGGAATATATCCCTTTTTTATAGAACGCTCTATCTCTTTGCAAGAACACTCTTTTGCTTTTTGACGCAACTCTTTAATGATAGGATCTATACTCAGAGTTTGTAACCACTTAAAAAACTCAACTGTAGACTTCCCAACAATTGAGTAAGCTACCCTAGCTTGCTCCTCTCTTAGTGCCAAATTTTTGGCAACTATCTCCTCTAAATCATCAACTGCAAATATATGAACTCTATCCATACTAAAATCTTCAATATCTCTAGGAACTGCAATATCGAAAAAATATCTATCAAACTCTCTTCTTTCTACCATATCTTCTGTAATGATCGTGTGTGGTGCTCCTGTTGCACTAAAGATAAGATTATACCTATTTATAAGCTCTTTTAACTCACTAAATGGTGAAACACTAACCATATCTCCCAATTCACAAGCTATCTCTTCAGCTTTTTTCAAGCTTCTATTTACCAAGACAACTTTTGCTCCATGAGTTATAAGATGTTTTGCAGCCAATATACTCATCTCTCCTGCACCGACTAAAACTGCACTATAACCACTTAGTGTACCTAGCAACTCTTTGGCTTTAGAAACCGCTACACTAGAGACCGATATTGGATTTTTAGAGATGTCCGTACTAGCTCTAACATTTGCAGCACACTTAAAAGTGTGATGCATGGCTCTACTTAACTTTTGTGAGCAAAATCCATGATCAGTTGAAAATCTAAAAGCATCTTTTAATTGACCAACTATTTGAGTCTCACCTATAACAAGACTATCTAGTGATGAGGCAACTGAAAAAAGGTGGTGTATGGCACCATTATCTTCATATATATCTGCTCTTCCTTCAAGTTCATCTTTTGAAATAGTAGAAATTTGTGCTAATTGCTCAAATATAAACTCTATAGACGCAGAGACATTATTTACGCTAGCTATAATCTCAACCCTATTGCAAGTTGATAGAATAATAACTTCATTTATATATTCATAAGCAGTCAAAACCTCTAAAAATTTCAACTTTTTTTCATCATCTGAGAATGACAACTTTTCTCTAATGGAAATATCTGTATTTTTATGTGTAAAACTAATAGTTAAATAGTGCATTAGAAATCTCTTATTATCATATCATTAATAATCTGCTCTAACTCAGATAAATTTTCATCTTTTATAACTTCAAGTGCCTCTCTACCGAGTTTTTTTGCTAAGTCTATTGAGCGCTCTATTGCTTTTGTTTCATTCATTTTTAAAATTATCCACTCTCTTTGCTCTTTTGTTAAATCTTTTAAAAAGAGTGATTTAAGTCTCTTTTTATCTTCTTGTGAAAGCTTTTTATGCATATAGATGTATGGAAGAGTAGTCTTTCCCTCTTTAAGATCACTCATAGCAGGCTTACCTAAAACTTCCTCAGAGCTAATTATATCTAAAACATCATCAATTATTTGAAAAGCTAAACCTAAATTTTTTCCATAAAGTCTAAATTTATCTACACTTCTGTTAGAAAGAAGTGCAGCACAAACTGCACAAGCCTCTATGAGAGATGCTGTTTTTTTATAAATCATATCGAAATAAATCTCTTCGCTATCATTGAATTTTGTTGCCAATTCAACATCTAATAGCTCACCAACAGATAGCTTTGTTACTGCACTTGAAACTTCTTTAGAAATATCACTTGACATATATGTTAGCATCTCAAAACCTTTTGAGTATAAAATATCTCCTAACATAATTGCTCTAAAGTTACCAAATTTATAATTTATGGACTCTACTCCTCTTCTAGTTTGAGCATCATCCAAGACATCATCATGTAGTAAACTAGCAGCATGAATCAATTCAACAATAGCAGCAAGTTTTACAGCATCTTCTGAGTTTTTAGCGATTTTTAGTATAAGTTTCGCTCTTAATCTCTTTCCTTTAGGAACCATATCGTACAACTTTAAACTCTTAGAGTCACCTATATCTTCAATGTATTTTCTCATTAGCACTTCAACTTGTTCTAACAATTTATTTATCCGCCTTTTTAAAATCTACCAATATTCTACTATTTTTGTCTTTTATAAACAGATTAAAACTAACTTCACCCTCTTTTTTATCAATCTTATCTAAAACTAAAATTAAAAAAGTTTTATCTTTAAGTTTATTTTGTCCATCATTTAACAACTCCACCCTTATGGTATCTAAGGAGCGTTTTTTGTATAATACATACTGATATGGATGACCTTTATAGTTTAGAAGAAGTGTTACTCTATCTTTTACCACAAGGGTCCACCTAAAAAAAAGCTCATATTTGACTGACTTACCTGAATTAGTCGAAGTAATGTCTACTCTTGCTAATTCATCTTTCTTTAAACTATACCTGTATGAGTGTGCCCACTCCTGTGCTTGCAAATACAAAAAGAGAGATAAAAGTAAAAGTGAAATTCTTTTCAACTATCCACTTTTTGCAACAATTTTACCAACTGTTGAGAGATAAAAATCTATCTTGGAATCATTAACCTCTTTAGAATTTTTAAGCATTATTTCATTCAACTCTGATTCTAAATCCATACCCATTTCATCGGAAAGTTTTTCCAAAAGAACTTCATACGCTGCAAATCTATCTATATGCTTCTCAAGTTCATCCTCTACAACATTTTTACTAGCATTAAAAACAACATCAAAAAATTTACTTTTAGGACTTCCCACAAAAATATCATCTTCATCTTCAAGTAACATATAAACATCTCCTTGTTCTTCTTAAAATTCAGAATTATACCACATTGTTTCAAAAGAGTATCTTTAATTAGTGAGTAAATTTTACTCCAATTAAATATAAAAACTAAAAATATGTTTAGAGGTACCCTTTAGTATTATCCCAAATTATGCAATAGGATTTGCTAAAGTAGTGCTTATAGCCTAGTTTAGCAAATCCTATTGCATAATTTGGGATTATTGATTTTTTATTAAATATATCTTAAAATTGCGTTTTGTTTAATTGAATTTAAACTAGGAGTTATTTATGAAAACTTATGATTATAGAAATTTACCAGTATCTAAACCCATTATGCTAGCAAAAGATATTTTAGATAATTTACCTAATGATTCACTTGTTGAATTCATCGTTAATTGTGGAGTTTCTGAGGAAAACATTGTTGCATATGCATATTCCAAAGGTTTCTTTGTAAAAAAAGAGGAAAAAAATGAAAGCGTTCACTTAACTATTTTAAAATATACAGAAAAATCAATATAATCTACTTAATCAATCAACTTACTTGACATTATAATTTTTTTTAGATAGTATTTCTCCACTAAAAT